>UQWH01000017.1 GCA_900544705.1 uncultured Eubacteriales bacterium
GCAACGAATGCAAGCAAAGAAACTACAACACGATGAAGAACAAGAAGAACGACCCCGACCGTCTCGAAATGAAGAAGTATTGCAGGTTCTGCAGAAAGCATACCGTTCATACCGAAACAAAGTGATGAAAGGGTGAAAACAATGGCAGAAACGAATAAAAAACCGAATTTCTTCGTCCGCACCGGCAAGCGTCTTGCCAAATGGTTCCGCGAAATGAAGAGCGAGCTGAAGAAGGTCGTCTGGCCCTCCGGCAAGCAGCTTCTGAACAACACCCTTGTCGTTCTCGTTTCCGTTCTGATCGTCGGCATCATTGTTTGCCTGTTCGATCTTCTGGCCGGCTTTGGCATTGACCTGCTTGGCAAGCTGTTCTGATCGCCATGGCAGAAGGTGCAAAGTGGTATGTTGTTCATACCTATTCCGGTTATGAAAACACCGTAAAAGCAACCATTGAAAAGACAGTTGAAACGCGCCAGCTCCAGGACATCATCCATCAGGTCTCCATCCCGATGGAAACCGTCACCGAGATCACGGACAACGGCCCGAAAACCTACGATCGCAAGGTTTTCCCCGGCTATGTGCTGATCAAGATGGTCATGACGGATGAGGCCTGGTACATCGTCAAGAATGTCCGCGGTGTCACCGGGTTTGTCAGCTCCGGCACCAAGCCCACGCCCCTGACGGAGGACGAAGTCTATCAGCTCGGCGTTGAGAAGCGAGAAGTCGTCGTCGGCTACGCCGTTGGCGATACCGTCCGCGTCATGGACGGCCCGCTGACCGGATTCAACGGCATTGTCGAAATGCTCGACATCGAAAAGAACAAGGTTCGCGTGACCGTTTCCATGTTCGGCCGCGAAACGCCCGTCGAGCTGGAGCTCGATCAGGTCGAAGCCGTCTCCGACTGATCCGGCAGCAAAACGTGGGAGGGGTTCTCCCCGCCAAAAATACGCTCCTGCGTATCACCACATTCTATTTGGAGGTGCTTATCATGGCACAGAAAGTTACTGGTTATATCAAGCTTCAGATTCCTGCTGCGAAGGCTACCGCGTCGCCCCCTGTCGGCCCGGCCCT
This sequence comes from uncultured Eubacteriales bacterium, assembly GCA_900544705.1. Taxonomy (GTDB): domain Bacteria; phylum Bacillota; class Clostridia; order Oscillospirales; family Oscillospiraceae; genus JAZOXB01. Next base: position 1,069 of record UQWH01000017.1, read on the forward strand.
CGGCCAGCACGGCGTCAATATCGCACAGTTCATCAAAGAGTTCAATGAGCGCACGAAGGATCAGGCCGGCTTCAAGATCCCGGTCATCATCACGGTCTATGCCGACCGCAGCTTCTCCTTCGTAACCAAGACTCCTCCGACCCCCACCCTCATCCTCAAGACCATCGGTCAGGACAAGGGCTCCGGCGTTCCCAACAAGGATAAGGTCGGCACCATCACCACCGCACAGCTTCGCGAGATCGCTGAGAAGAAAATGCCCGACCTCACCGCCGCCACCATCGAGGCCGCGATGAGCCAGGTTGCCGGCACCTGCCGCAGCATGGGTATCGTTGTTGTCGACTGATTGCAGTCGCATATGTGGGAGGATTATTCCGCATCACCACTTTAAGGAGGATTTAACAAGTGTTTAGAGGTAAAAAATATAAGGATAGCGCGAAGCAGATCGACCGCTCCGTGCAGTATGAAGTTCCCGATGCGCTGGCGCTGGTCGTGAAGACCGCTCCGGCAAAGTTCGACGAAACCGTCGAGATCCACATCAAGCTGGGCGTTGACTCCCGTCATGCCGATCAGCAGGTCCGCGGCGCCATCGTTCTTCCGAACGGCACCGGCAAGACCCGCAAGGTTCTGGTCTTTGCGAAGGACGCAAAGGTCGACGAAGCCAAAGAGGCCGGCGCTGACTATGTCGGCGGCATGGAGCTCGTGGAAAAGATCACCAAGGAAAACTGGTTCGACTTCGACGTCGTCGTTGCTTCCCCGGATATGATGGGTATCGTCGGCCGTCTTGGTAAGGTCCTCGGCCCGAAGGGCCTGATGCCCTCCCCCAAGGCCGGCACCGTTACTCCGAACGTCGCGGCTGCGGTCAAGGAGATCAAAGCCGGTAAGATCGAGTACCGTCTGGACAAGACCAACATCATCCACTGCCCCATCGGCAAGGTTTCCTTCGGCGCTGAAAAGCTGACCGAGAACCTGAACACCCTGCTCGGCGCCGTTATCAAGGCAAAGCCGGCAGCAGCCAAGGGCCAGTATATCCGCTCCTGTGTCGTCGCCTCCACCATGGGCCCCGGCATCAAGGTCAATACTGCGAAGCTGTAATGCAAAAATCCTCTCTGGGCAGCCGCTCAGAGAGGATTTTGGGTTAATATGGATGGACAGATTAAGACCGCTCCGGAAGCAGTGCGGCATCACGCAGGTGAAAATGCAGATGCTCACGGGCATCGACCAGAGTGACTACTCAAAAATTGAAAGCGGCAAGTGTTATTACACCTTTGAGCAGTGCAGACGCATCGCGCTTGCACTCGGCACGAGCATGGACTATCTCGCCGGGATCACCGACGATCCTAGACCGTATCCGCGCGGAAAAGGCTTCTGAACCGCAATATTTGCAATAAAAACGCAAAAAAGTTCTTGACAATCCGGGTTTATCTGCTATAATAGACAAGGTTGCCGAAGACAGCAGGAGGCTATATGCCGTAACGACACAAATCCTGCCGAGGTTGCATGAACTTATGATGTTTTTGCGTCCTCATGTCTTTTCGGCATGAGGATTTTTTTCGGAGGTGACACACATTGCCCAATTCCAAGGTACTCGAAAGCAAAAAGGCAATTGTTGATGCGCTGACCCAGAAGCTGCAGGGTTCCACCGCTGCTGTTTTTGTGGACTACAAGGGCATCACTGTCGCAAAGGATACCGAGCTTCGCAATCAGTTCCGTGAGGCTGGCGTGGAATACACCGTCGTCAAGAACACGCTCACTCGCTTCGCCGCCAACAAGGCTGGCTACACCGAGTTCGACGAGCTGCTCAACGGCACGACCGCTCTCGCCACCACCACCGGTGACCCCATTGCCCCGGCTCGCATCATCTGCGAATTTGCCAAGAAGAACAAGGACGCTCTGAAGATCAAGGGCGGCTTTGTGGAAGGTTCCGTTCTGTCCGTCGATCAGCTCAAGGGCTTCGGCGAACTGCCCAGCAAGGATGCGCTGATTGCTCAGGTTCTCGGCACGTTCCTCGCTCCGATCTCCGCACTGGCCTTCTGCCTCGACCAGATCCGTCAGCAGAAGGAAGGCCCCGCTCCTGCCGCCGAAGAGGCCCCCGCAGAAGCCTAATCAACCATTAAAAACACATTAGGAGGATTTTACAATGTCTGAAAAAATCGCTGCTCTGATCGAAGAAGTTAAGGGCCTTTCCGTTCTGGAACTGGCTGAGCTCGTTCATGCTCTGGAAGATACCTTCGGCGTTTCCGCCGCTGCTGCCGCTGTCGCCGCTCCCGCTGCCGGCGCTGCCGAGGCTGTCGAAGAGAAGACCGAGTTCGATGTCGTCCTGAAGGAGTGCGGCGCGAACAAGATCGCTGTCATCAAGGTTATCCGCGCTCTGACCGGCCTCGGCCTGAAGGAAGCGAAGGAAATCGCCGACAACTGCCCGAAGACCCTGAAGGAAGCCATCTCCAAGGAAGACGCCGAGAAGATCGTCAACGATCTGAAGGAAGCCGGCGCTACCGCAGAGCTGAAGTAATTCTTTTTCAAGCAAAACCCGGAACAGTTTTTACTGTTCCGGGTTCTTTTTATTTCTTTGTGATCAGAATCCCCAGTTCTCCGTCGGTATAGGCAATGCTCAGGCAAGTCTGCCCCTTTTGCAGCAGCGTCCCGACGGAAACATCGTTTCCCTCTCCCGCGACCTCCGCATAGCCCTGCAATTTCAGGAGGTCAACATAGGCCGCCGAATCCTCCATCGAAATTCCCCGCAGGAATACCGCATAGCGTCCGTTCGACGTGCTGTCGAGCACATAGTCCGGCGTTCCCGCCTGCGGCTGCGGAATCTGCGCGGTGAACTCATTTTCCGGCCAAGTAGTAATCGCTTCCGGCGTCGTATCGGCAAGATTCCAACCCGTGTCCTGCGGTGCCGTCTGCGCGCAGCCCGTCAGCAGGAGAAGGCAGGCCGCCAAGATCCAGAGTTTTTTCATTTTTTAACCTTCTTTCTGTGCCAGATCCCCAGCGAAACTGCCGCTATTCCGAGCAGGGCCGCAAGAAGCAGCAGCCACTGCCCGGTCGCGAGTGCACAGGCCACTTTTTTACTTCTTTACTTTGCCGCTTCCTCGCGGGTTTTGAGATCATCAAGCATCTTCGTGTAGAATTCCTCGCTGATTTTGTATTTCGCGCGGTAGATCACATACCCCGCGACGATGAGCACCAGCGGGATGATGAACATCGCGATCTTGACCGTCATCTTGCCGGAAGCGTCGATCATCTCCGCCGCGGCGTCGCTGTCGCTGCTCTTGATGCCGGCGATGATCACAGAAAGGGAGATCAGGCCGGTCGAGAGCGCGCCGCCGATTTTATTGACCAGCGGCTGGATGGAGAAGGTGATGGACTCCGTGCGGCGGCCGAGCTTCCACTGGCCGTATTCGATCGTGTCCGCAAGGAACATCAGCATCAGCAGCTGAATAAACGCCTGCCCGATGAAGATGATGACCGCAGAAACCGCGATGAGCACGAGGGAATGCTCCGCAAAGAAGAACAGCGCGTAGCCCGCGATGACCAGCGCCGTCGCACCGGTGTAGAGCTGGTGGCGGTTGAAGCGCTTGGAAAAGAGCGGGAAGATCACCAGTGCCACGAGCTGCGCCACGCCGCAGACCGCCGCAAGGACGGCATAGAGGTCGATGTTGCCGAAGATGTACTGCATATAATAGGTCGCAAAACCGGTCGTCGTGCAGTAGCCGACCATGAACAGTCCCATAGCCAGCGTCGTCCACATGAGCTGATCGTTCTTGACGAGCGCGTGCCACATATCCTTGAGCGTGATCTTTTCTTCGTCCTCGCCGCCGACAATGTGCTTTTCCTTCACGCCGAAGATCGGGAAGCAGAGGAAGCCCAGATACACCACGCTGACCGCGCAGGCGACGAGCATCCAGCTTCTCTGGGTGTTGCCCAGCGCCTTGGTGATGGGCTGCCAGCCGACCATGATGATGTACATACCGATGTTGGCGCAGATACGGGCGAACGCGCCGTACTTCTCGCGCTGCTTCTGATCCTGCGTCAGTGCGGGCAGCAGCGTCCAGTAGGCGATGTCGTTAATGCCGTAGCTGATGTCCCAGAGGATGTAGGCGACGGCAAAGAAGATGACGTAGGCCGTCCCAGTGCCGATGTTGCCAAAGAGGATCAGGTAAAAAACTACGCTCAGAACGCCGCCGACCAGAATGGCGGGCTTGAACTTACCCCATTTCGTATGGATATTGTCGATGACCAGACCGGTGATGGGGTCGTTGAGCGCGTCGGCAATGCGCAGGACGGACAGCACCAGACTGACCGATGCAAACACCTTCAGCGGAAGCGACAGCACATTGGACAGGAAGTACAGCAGCGCATTGGCCTCAAAGGAATAGAACATATCCCTGCCGATCGTGCCGAGGCCGAAGCAGTATTTGTTGCGGCGGTCAAGATTCTTCATTTTCAGTTTCCTCCTCTATCAAAAATACGTTTGAGCCAAAATCTCCCTGCACGCGCAGCGCGGGATCGTAGCCCGTCCCGGCAAAGCGCGCCGGAAGCGGGATGCCGGCGTGCAGCGCCGCGCCGGACACCGTCAGCTCCAGCGCGCCGTCATACATCCGGTAGTGCTTGTCCACCGTGGACAGGAGCAGTCCGCCGGGCTTCATGCGCACCGGTGCGACATGGCGCAGCAGGGAGCCGAAGCCGCCCACTCGCAAAAGCTGCGGCCGCGACGCCACATGATAGCGCTTTTGCGGATCCAGTCCAGCCGGACGCAGGAATTCGTAGCCCGCCGCGGCAGGCACAAGCCGGTGAAACAGCCCGACAAGCGTTTTCCCTTCCCCCTGCACCTGCCAGCAGACGGCATTTTCCTCGCAGGACAGCCGCCGGAAGCGGCCAAACTGGAAGGTTTCGCGGTGCGCCTTGTAAAACGCGATCTGCGCCGCGATCTCCGTCCGCTCCACGGGAGAAAGCTCGTCTAGGTCAAGCTCATAGCCGAGTACGCCGAAGAAGCTCACGTTCCCGCGCGTGGACAGGGGCGTGGCGCGCAGGGTCTGCGCATGCGGCGACTGCGAAACGTGCGCGCCCCACGCGGACTGGGGATAGAGGTAGCTCAGGCCATCCTGAATGTCCAGCCGTTCGATGGGGTCGGTGTCGTCCGAGGCCCAGATCTGCGGGGAAAAGCAGAGCATCCCAAGATCGAAGCGCCCGCCGCCGGAGGCGCAGCTTTCCAGCAGAATCTGCGGCCGCGCATCGAAAATGCGGTGCAGCACCTCGTAAAGCCCCAGCACGTTCCTGTGCGCCGCAGCGCCCAGCGCCGGACTGTGCCGGTTCATGTCCCACTTGACATAGGAGATGGGCGCGGAATCGAGCAGCGCGCCGACCTTTTCGACAATATAGTCCCGCACCTCCGGGCGGCTCAGATCAAGCCGGAGCTGATGCCTGCCCAGAAGCGGCAGGTGCTGCTCCGGGACCACCCAGTCCGGGTGCGCGCGGTAGAGTGCGCTGTCCGGATTCACCGATTCCGGTTCGACCCACAGGCCGAAGTCCAGCCCCATGGCGTTCAGCTTTTCCCCCAGACGCTTCAGGCCGCCCGGCAGTTTCTTCGTGTTGACGTCGTAGTCGCCCAGCCCCGCGCGGTCGCTGTTTCGCGCACCGAACCAGCCGTCGTCCAGCACAAACAGCTCGCAGCCCAGCTCTTTGGCCTGCTTTGCAAGGTGCAGCAGCTTCCGCTCGGAGAAGTCGAACATACACCCCTCCCAGCTGTTGTAGAGAACGGGGCGCGGCCGGTTCTGCCAGTATTCCGGAACGATGTGGCGGTTCACGTGCGCGTGCATGGCCGCAGACAGGCCGCCAAACCCGGCATCAGAAAAGGCCAGCACCGCCTCCGGCGTTTCAAAGCACGCGCCGGGCGCAAGCTCCCAGTGAAAATCCGCCGGGCTGATGCCCTGCATCACGCGCGTCAGCCCTTGCAGGCTGCGCCGCGCAGAGGCATAGTGGCTGCCGGAATAGATCAGATTGACGCCGTAGACGCGTCCCTGCGTTTCCCCGGTCTCCGGTTCCGCCAGCAGGAAGCCGCAGTTGACCCGATTGGAAGAATCACCGCAGACGCTCTCATTGACCACGCCAGCCTGTCCCACGTCCGTGACGCGCCGGTGCGTTTCGGCGATCCAGCCGCCGTGGAAGCTGTGCATCCGAAACTTTCCCGGCAGATCCATGCAGAAGCTCATCAGCTTATGCATCGTAACAGGCAAATCGCCGCAGTTTTCCAGCACCGCGCGGCGCGTGAAGGCCGTTTCAGACACGCCATAAAACAGCCGCAGCCGCAGCTTCTGCGTTTCGTCCGTGAGCCACAGCTCCAGCGTTTCTCCCCCGCGCGACTGCGGCAGGCCGGAGGTCATGGGCGCGCCGCCCTCGTGAAGCGCGAAACCCGCATAGCGGAATTCCGTGGAGAGCGGTTCGCCGCCTCTTGAAAGGGATATGGGGCTTTCGCGGTAGTCGCCGCGCCCCGCGCCGCTCCATTCCAGCGGCAGCACATCAAGGCAGGCGGCGTTATCCTCTTCATCGAATTGGACGCTGTCGCCCCAGCCCAGTCCCGACCGGACGGCAAGCGCCTGCGCATCCTCCGTGTAAACCGGCGTGCCGAAATGCAGATGCTCCAAAAAGCCCTCCGGGCGGACGCGCAGCAGATAGGAGGCCGTTTCATTCTGCAGGTGGAATACGCCGCTATTCTCTGTGATCATCGGACGTCGTAGACCTCCCCTGCAACATAGTGCTCAAAAGCGGAGTCCGTGACGCCGCCGTTTGCGATCACGTCCCGGTAGAATTCACCGGAGCGCTTGACGGTGCGTTTCTGCGTATCGTAGTCAATATGTACCAGCCCGAAGCGGGCGCTGTAGCCCTCGATCCACTCGAAGTTATCACAGAAGCACCAGTGGTAGTAGCGCTCAAAAGGCAGCCCGGAGGCGCACAGCGCGGCCAGATGCTCGTAAATGTACCGGGCGCGAAAACGGTCGTCATTGTCGCAGGTGCCGTTTTCCGTGACCCAGAGCGGGCGCGGCAGCACCTTCTGGAGCTTTTCCGCGCAGCGCACGAGTCCTTCCGGATAAATTTCCCAGTCCAGATCGTTGCGGGGCGAATTCTCGCGCACGCCGTCGGCAAGGCCGGACACCGTCGAGCGGGTGTAGTAGTTCACGCCGTTGAAATCGCAGTATTCGCCCAGCTGCACCTTCCAGTGGTCGTGCAGCGGCAGACGGAATTCCCCGCGGCCCATCGCCAGCGTCAGCGCACCCTGAAACAGCCATTCCGCCGCGCGCGCAAGCCCACGGTGGACGGGATTTTTGGGGTTCTTCGGATCAAACACCCGCACGTGGTTCGCAAAGCCTACCATCGTATCCGTATATCCCATTTTCCCCCGGATCTCGTGCAGCATGGTATAGGCACGGATATGGCAATAAGCCATATTTTCCATCACGCGGAAGGTCTGTCGGTAGGATTTCCGCCCCGGCGGCCACGCACCGAAGCAATAGCCGTTCGTCGCATAGACGTTCGGCTCGTTGATGGTGATCCATTCGCTGACCAGATCGCCGAAGCTCTCGCCGCACAGCCGGACATAGTCCAGAAAATCCTCCAGATTCTCCCGGCGGACAAAGCCGTCCTTTTCCTCAAACCACATGGGATTGGAAAAATGATGGATGGTGACCAGCGGCCGGATGCCCAGCTCACGCAGATAGGACAACTCCTCGCGGTAATGGTCTATGGCCTCCTGCGATGGCTTGCCCTGCTCCGGCACGAGCCGCGCCCATTCCAGTCCCAGCCGGCACACGCGCAGCCCCATGGAGGCCATAAGGTCGCAGTCCTCGCGCCAGCGGTTCCAGTGGTCGTTGGCCAGCGCCGGGTCGGAGCCGTCCTTGATATGACCCCGATGGAACCAGTCGTTCCAATTGCTTCCGACCTCTCCGCCCTCGATCTGGGTCGAGGCAGAGGAGACGCCCAGCAAAAAATGTTCCGGGAAGCGCAGCTTCATCCGTAGATGCCCCCTTTGTGCAAATTATATAACCTTATAGTATCGCCTCCGGCGTTTTCTGTCAATTCTTTTCTTTTATTTGACTCCGCTGCGTACCTATGCTACAATAGCCACGAAGGGATGTGACCGAAATGGCACGCGACCGCTGGTACAAGGATATGGTATTTTACCAGATCTGGCCCAGGAGCTTTTACGACGGAAACGGCGACGGCATGGGCGATCTATGGGGCGTTTATAAAAAACTGGATTACCTGAAAAGCCTGGGTGTGGACGGCGTATGGTTCTCGCCGCTCTACCCCTCCCCCGGCGCAGACTGCGGCTATGACATCGCAGACTACATGGACATCGACCCCATGTACGGCGGCATGGAGGCTTTCCGCAAGGTGCTCGACGGCCTGCATGAGCGCGGCATGAAGCTCATCATGGATCTGGTCATCAACCACACCAGCGACGAGCACGAGTGGTTCCAGAAATCCCGCCGCCGCATCGAGCCCTACACCGACTACTACATCTGGCGGCCCGCCGGAAAAAACGGCAAGCTCCCCAACAACTGGGACAGCCATTTTGAGGGTAAGGCCTGGCAGTGGGACGAGGTGCGGCAGGAATACTACCTGCATCTGTTCGCCGTCAAACAGCCCGACCTGAATATGGACAACCCCCTCGTGCGCGAGGAGGTCAAGAGAATTCTGCGCTTCTGGCTGGATATGGGCGTCGACGGCTTCCGGGAGGACGTCATCACCCTGATCTCCAAAAAAGAGGGGCTTCCCAATGACCGTCTTTTCCCCATCTATCGCGGCATCCGCTTCTATAATCACGGGCCGCACATCCATGAATATTTGCAGGAGTTCCGCCGTGATGTGCTCGACCACTACTCCTGCATGACGCTGGCCGAAGCCGTACTTGTCACGCCGAAGCGCGCGCTGGACTATATCGCGGAGGACGGTCCGGCGGAGATGGACATGATGATCCAGTTTCAGTGCATGTGCGCCGACTGCTTTTTCACGGATTATCTTCCGACCAAGTTTTCCCTACGGCGTCTGCGCCGTGCGTTCGGCAACTGGCAGCGCAAGCTGGACGGCCGCGCGTGGAATATGCTCTATCTGGAAAACCATGACCATCCGCGGGTCCTCTCGCGCTACGGCTCGGAAAAATACCGCACAGAAAGCGGCAAAATGCTGGCCGCGTCCTACCTCTTCCAGAAGGGAACGCCTTTCGTCTATCAGGGGCAGGAGATCGGCATGACCAACTGGCGCCCGGAAAGCGCGGAAATGTACGAGGATGTTCAGACACGCAACCAGTGTCTGAACCTCAAGGGCGATAAGCGCCTGAAGCGTCTCTGGCGCGGCTCGCGCGACTCCGCCCGCACGCCTGTGCAGTGGTCAGCGGAGAAGAATGCCGGCTTCACCACCGGCGAGCCGTGGTTTTATGTCAACTCAAACTATCCGGAGATCAATGTCGCCGCGCAGGAAAACGACCCAGACTCCGTTCTGAACTTCTACCGCAAGGCCATCCGCCTGCGCAAGGAGCTGCCCGTGGTGCGTCACGGCAGCTACCGCGAGTTCTACCGCCACTCCGGCAAGCTCTACGTCTACACCCGCGAAACGGAAACCCAGCGTCTGCTGGTCGTTTGCTCCTTTACAGAAAAACCCGTCCGCTTCCGCGCGCCGAAGGGCTATCGCCTGTCGGAGATGGAGCTGCTGCTGCAAAACTACGACGCGCAGCCCGGCGGCAACGACTTTGTGACAAAGCCCTACGAAACACGTGTCTACCTGCAAAATCTATAAAAATGTGCCGCTCTTTTCCTTCGAAAAGAGCGGCAGTTTTATAACAGCCAGTTCAGAAGCGCGCAGAGTGCCGCGCCGAAGGCCGTCGGCAGCAGGATGGCCAGCAGCGTCCAGCGCAGACTCCCCGTTTCCTTTTTGATGGTCATCAGCGTGGTCGTGCAGGGCCAGTGAAAGAGGAAAAACACGATCGTGCAGAGAGAATTCTGCCACGTCCACTGATGCTCCGCCAGGATCGCGCCCATCTCCGCCGAGCTCTCCGCGCCGCAGATACCGCCCGCCGTCAGGATCATCATCAGAACGGGCAGAACCAGCTCGTTAGCCGGGCTGCCCAGCACGAAGGCCATCAGTACCGCACCGGTCATGCCCAGTGCGCCCGCCGGCGCATTCAAAAGCGCCGCGGCGGATTGCAGCAGGCTCTCCCCGCCGACGTGCAGATTAGCCAGCAGCCAGATCACAAGCCCCGCCGGTGCGGCCACCGCCGCGGCACGGCCGAGGACGAAGAGCGTCCGGTCTTTGATCGAGCGCACGATCACCTGCCAGATGCGCGGGCGGCGGTAGGGCGGCAGCTCCAGCGCAAAGGAGGAGCTCTCCCCGCGCAGCACCGTGCGATGCAGCAGGCCGGAAGCCGCCAGCGTCATCAGCACGGACAGCAGCACACAGCCCGTCAGGCACAGCGCGCCCAGAAGCGAGGAGCCATGGGAAAAGCTCAGGCTGATCAGAAAGATCAGCGCCGGGAAGCGGCCGTTGCAGGGTACGAACGCATTGGTCAGCACCGCGATCTTCCGCTCCCGCGGCGAGTCAATGATCCGGCAGCCCACGACGCCCGCCGCGTTGCAGCCGAAGCCCATGCACATCGTCAGCGCCTGCTTGCCGCAGGCACCCGCGCGGTAAAAGCCGTGATCCATCAGAAACGCCACGCGCGGCAGGTAGCCGAAGTCCTCCAAAATCGTGAAGATCGGGAAAAAGATCGCCATCGGCGGCAGCATCACGGAAACGACCCGCGCGGTCGTGGCATAGACGCCGTCGAGCAGCGCGCCCTGCACTGTATCGGGCAGCCGCAGCATCTCCGCGCCGTAGCGCAGGAGCAGCCCCAGCCGGTCGAAGCACCATTGCAGTCCCTCGGAGGGGTAGTTTGCTCCGGCGATCGTCAGCCAGAATACGCCGAGCAGCAGCACAAGCAGCACCAGATACCCGAAAAACGGATGCAGCAGCACGCTGTCCAGCCGCTGTGTCAGGGTATGCTCCGTTTTCTGCGGCGCGCCCTGCGCCGCACGCGCCAGCGTTTCCGCCCGGCGCACGAAGCCGCGCGCGATCGCGTCGGATTCCGCCTCCGTCGCGCCGCGGATGCGTCCGCCGCCCTCTGCACACAGGGGATAGAAGCCGTCGCAAACTTCGCGCACCGCCTCCTGCAATTCCGCAACTCCCTCGCCGGTCCCGGCGGAGGTCGTCACCACCGGTACACGCAGGGAGCGCTCCAGAAGGCGGGCATCGATCGTCAGACCCGCCCGCGCCGCCTCATCCATCAGATTGACACAGAGCACGACTCGCGGCGTCAGCTCCAGAATTTGCAGCGCCAGACAGAGCGTCCGTTCCAGGCAGGTTGCATCGCAGATCACCACCGTGCAGTCCGCACCGCCTTCGCGCAGAAACTGCTCCGCCACTGCCTCCTCCTGCGAGCGGCTGACCAGAGAGTATGTACCGGGCAGATCGGCCAGCCGGTAGGACTCTCCTTTATATTCATAGCTTCCCTGCGCCAGCTCCACCGTCTTGCCGGGCCAGTTCCCAGTGTGCTGATTCAGGCCGGTCAGGGCGTTAAACAGCGTACTTTTCCCAACATTTGGATTTCCGGCAAGCGCAACAAGCCTCACTTTTCCTCCACCTCCACACAGATGCGCGCGCTGTCCTCCCGGCGCAGCGCGACCATCGTTCCGCGGAAGCTGTAGATCACGGGGTCGCCCGCCAGCGCGCGGCGGACGCAGCGCACCTGCGTCCCCTCGATCAGGCCGAGATCCAGAAGCCGCCGCCGGATCGCGCCGCCGAGCAGCAGCGCCGTGACGTTTGCGGTCTGTCCGGCGGAAAGCCGGTTCAAAGTCATTCCACGTTCCTCCTACCATCGTTTGCTAACACAGTCTATACAGTCGGATGGGTTTTTGTGCTTTTTCTGTCTGCTCTGCACATGCGGCACCGCCGCAGCATAAACCATATAGACAGACTGATAGGAGGCAAAGCTATGACTTCAACCTTTTTCCTTGGCGCCTGCACGCCGCAGGGCTTTCTTTCCCACTACGATTCTCTCTTTGACGAGCTGGAACGGCTTTATATCATCAAAGGCGGCTCCGGCTGCGGCAAGTCCACCTTCATGCGCAAAATCGGCGCAGAGGCCGAAGTGCGCGGTCTGGACGTTTCCTACATTCTCTGCTCCTCCGATCCGGAATCCCTCGACGGTGTGCTTCTTCCCGCGCTTTCGCTCGGATTTGTGGACGGAACCGCGCCGCACATTCTGGAGCCGCGGCTGTGCGGCGGCAGCGCCAACTACCTGAACTTCGGAGAATTCTATGACGCCGCCCTCCGGACAAACGAGGCGGAAATCTGTCAGACACAGCGCGAAAACACCGCACAGTACCCGCACGTGACCGCCTGCCTTGCCGCTGCCGACAAGCTGCTTGATTCCGTGCGCATCTCGACCGCCGGCGTATCCTATGACGAGGAAATTCATGCCATTGCGGAATGCCTCGCCCTCTCTGCGCTGAAGCCGGTCGGCGACCGTCCGCGCTGCAAGAAGCGCTTTCTGGAGGCCGTCACCCCCGCCGGAGGGTGGCTCTGTGCGGAAAGCGCGGGTGCGCTCTGCGAGCGCGTCTATGTGCTGCGTGACGACTATCTTCTTGCGCCGCGGCTTTTGGAGCTGCTTTTGCAGCGTGCGCTGTCCCTTGGGCATGAATGTATCGCCTGCTATTCGCCCTTGCAGCCGCAGGGCGCGCCTGCCCATCTGCTGATTCCCAGTGCCGGCGCCGCTTTCCTCTGCGATACGGGCGCGCATCCCTACGAGGGCGACACCTTCTGCCGGCTTGACCTCAATTCCACGCTGCCGCCGGAGCTGCGGCAGGAGCTGCAATTCTATCTGGATACAACAAGGCTTCTTCTGCGGCAGGCCGTGCTGCATATGCAGAAGGCCAAGCGCCTGCACGATCGGATCGAGCTTCTCTGCCGCCCCTTTGTGGACTTCGACGCCGTGGACCGCCTGACGGAAACCACGATCGCGCAGATTTTCGGATAACACAAGGCCGCTGGCAGAAGCCAGCGGCCTTTCTTTATTATCGGATGAAATTGGTCTTTACGCCCGGCTCGTACTGCGGCGGGGTAACACCGGCCTGACGTCCGGCCTCGATGCATTTGAGCAGCCACGCCAGATTTTCCGCCAGCGTGCGCATCGTCTGCAAGCCCTCTTCGTCCTTCAGGACTTCCTCCGGACGGTTGCCATGCACCTGATTCCAATACTGAGAGGTCACAATGGGCATGGAATTGATGCCGAAATACTTGAGCAGGCGGTCATAGCTGGAGCTTGCGCCGCCGCGGCGGCAGGATACGACCGCCGCGCCCGGCTTGCCCTTGAGCTTGCCCGACGCACAGTAAAACAGGCGGTCGAGGAAGGCCGTGCACTGTCCGCTCGGTCCGGCATAGTAGACCGGCGAACCGACGACCAGCGCGTCAAACTCGTCCAGCCGCGCAGCAAGCGTATTCACGCCGTCGTCAAAAATGCAGCCATTTCCGTCCCTGCATTTGCCGCAGCCGATGCAGCCTGCAACGGGCTGCGCGCCGACCTGATAGATCTCGGTTTCAATGCCGTGCTTGTGCAGCTGCTTTTCCACCTCGTGCAGCGCCGTATAGGTGCAGCCCGCGCGATGAGGGCTGCCGTTGAACAGTAAGACCTTCATATCTTTCCCTCCGTTTTTTTCTTTTATCATACCGCATCGCAGCGGAGAAATCAATTGAAAAAAGCGAAGGAGGATGGTATGATGAACACAAAAAGGAGGTGCGGCCATGAGAAAAAAGCTCCGGCTCCCCATGTGGGGCGCTGCGCTCGTGCTGCTTGCAGGCGCGCTGCTCTTCACCGTTGCCGCGCTTCTGGTCCAGCCGGGCAGCATTTCCGTGCGGCTGCACAGCTTTGCGGCTCAGCCGCTGCTGCTTGTCCTGAATCTTCTGCCTGCGCTGCTGGGCTCGCTTTTTCTCTGGTGCCTGTGCGGGAATCCCTTCTTCGCCGCGGCGGGCGCGGGCCTGATCGTCGATCTTTTGTCTTATGTAAACCTGATCAAAACCGGCTGCCGCAACGATCCGCTCGTTCCGGCCGATCTGAGCCTCCTGCGCGAGGCGCTGACCGCCACGCAGGACTACGCCCTCGATCTGCACCCGAAGCTGCTGGCCGGGATCGTCCTGCTTGCCGCCGCAGTGGGCGTGCTCGGTTTCTTTTTCCGCTGTTCCAAACCACACTGGCCCTTCCGCGCGGCGGGCGCGGCGGCAGTCTGTCTCGCTGGCGTATTGGCAATGTCCGGACTCTACACGAACGACGCGCTCTATGCCCGTCTTGCCCCCGGCGTAGACAAGGCAAATGTCCCCCTGACCTATGAAAGCTGCGGCTTCCCCTATTGCTTTCTGGCAAATTTTGGGCGCTATACGGTCAAAAAACCGGCGGATTACTTCCCGGAGGAGGCGGAGCGCCTCGCTCAGTCTGACGAGAAAACCTATACTGCCCCGCAGGTGCAGCCGAACGTCGTGTTCGTCATGTGCGAAGCGTTCAGCGATCTTTCAGACAAGCCGGTTTTCTCCTGGACGCCGGAGGACGACCCACTCTACGGCTTCCGGCAGGTGGCTGATTCCGACCGCACCGTGAGCGGCCATCTGATCGTGAACAACTTCGGCGCGGGCACCGCAAATACGGAATTCGACGTGATGACCGGCATTGCCACGGAACAGCTCGGCGTCAATTCCGCGTTCCGGGCGGTACGGCGCAATCTGAACTCCCTGCCGCGCGCCTTCGCCCGGGCGGGCTACGAGGCCTACTTTCTGCACCCCGGCTACCGCTGGTACTATAACCGGGAGAGCGTCTACGGCTATCTCGGCATAGAGGACTGCGTCTTTGCAGACGCCTTCTCCGTTGGGGATTACAAGGGGCCGACCGTCTCCGACGCCGCCTTTCTAGACCGGCTGATCTCCGATCTGGGGACGCGCCTGTCCGGCGACGCGCCCGTCTTTGCCTTCGGCGTGACCATTCAGAACCACCAGTCCTACACCTATACAAAATATGGCGAGGTGCCGCCGGTTCCCACAAACGCCGTGCTGACCGCGCAGGAGGAGGAAGCCCTCTCGGTCTATCTGCAAGGCGTGCGGGATTCCTCGGCGATGCTCCTGCGGCTGACGGAGTATCTCGACCGGCTGGACGAGCCGGTGCTGCTGGTTTTCTGGGGCGACCACCGTCCGGCGCTGCTGGAAAATTATGGCGTCTACCGCGCGCTGGGGCTTTCCATGGATGGTCTGGAAGCCTATAAAACGCCCTATCTTCTCTGGGCAAACCGCACCTATGCCGCATCCTGCGACTTTTCCGCGTTGGAGCTGGCGGAAACGATCAACGCAAATTATCTGGGTGCCGCTGTCTATGAGCTGGCCGGTCTGAGCGGGCTGGATCCCTATTTCGACGAGCTGGAGGACGTGCGCCGCGCCCTGCCCGTCGCCGCGCATGGGGTGTATCTGACTGCGGACGGCACCGCGCTGACACCCGCGCAGAACCGTCTGCTCGAACGCATGGCGCAGTGGGCCTATTACCGGATAAAAGATGAAAAGCTGATAAAATAGGCACAGGAATGTGAAAGATTCCTGTGCCTGTTTTATTACATTCTTCGGATGTCGCTGCCGGCAAATTTCAGCAGACGGTACGTTCCCAGCACGCGCGAAGCGATCTGCGGGGAATAGCGGCCCTCCAGCGTCTCCGGCGCGAGATTGGTCGAAATGATCGTCGCCCGGTTTTCCATCATGCGGGTATTGACGACGTTATACAGCGCAGAGATCGTAAACTGCGTGGTCATCTCCGTGCCGAGGTCGTCTATGATCAGAAGGTCGCAGGCGAGGTACTTGCGGCTCAGGCCGCGCTGCTCCTCACCGCCGAATTTCTCGGACTCAAAATCGGAAAACAGGCGGATGGCCGTTTCATAGACCACGCTGTAGCCGCGGTCGGCCACCTGCCGCGCAATACAGGCGGACAGGAAGGTCTTGCCCAGACCGGTCGCGCCAGAGAAGAGCAGATTTCCCGCCTGCGGGGTGAAATTCTGCGCATAGCGGCGGCAGATATTGAAATTCGACTGCATCAGCTTGCGCGGGCTGACGCCCAGCTTCTCGTCATAGAGGTCGGAATACACATCCAGCCGGAAGCTCTCAAAGCTCTCGCGTCCGCTGCCGAGCAGGCTCGTCAGCTCTTTTTTCTGTTCCTGACGGCAGAGCTCGCGCAGGCAGGAGCACATCTGATTGCCCTCGTAGCCGGTGCCGCCGCATTTGGCACAGATCGGCGCATCGTCGAGATAGCCCTCTTCAAAGTCTCCGGCCTCCAAAATCCATTCGCGCTCGCGCTGAAGCGCCAGATTCTTCTCCCGGATCTGTCCGATGGCCTCCGTCGGGTCCTCGCCGCGGCGCAGTGTGGCCGCCATGAGCTGCGCCATGGTCATTTGCAGCTCACGGTCGATCTCCTGCAAGCGGGGATAGCGCGCGTATGCCTCGCGGCGGTGCGCCTCGTTCTCGCGCTCCCGCTCCTGCTTCGCCTGCTCCAGACGCTCGCGCGCCCGGCGCAGAACCTGTTCGCTGTAGCCCATGTCAGTCCTCCTGTCCCTCGGCCAGTGCGCGCGCCACCGCCTGCCGCTCCAGATCGGAAAGCGCGTCATCGTGGCGCTGATAGCCGCCGTTCTGCCTGCGCTGCTGGGGACGGGCCGGCGCGGTGTCGCCCTGCTCGATCTCCTGCGGCGTGTGCAGATTCTTCTCGTGCCATGCCTTGAGAATGGAATTCATATAGTTCCATTTCAGTCCGCCGGTTTGCAGGCAGGTCCGCTCATAGGCCATCAGAATGACCTCGTCGGAAAAGCCCATCGTGATCCACTGCGCAAGATACTGCTCCTCGGCCTGCGTCAGGCGGCGCTGGTCGATCTGGAGCATCAGGCGCAGCTGCTGGATGCGGGTATGTAGCCGAAGCTGGGTCTGGACGTAATACGACGCCGTTTCCAGCGTGTCGATGCCCTCGTCCGCCCAGTGATACGCCTCTTTTTCGATCATGCGCATGGAGGGCGTGCGCACGCCGCGCCTGCGGCTGCGCTCGATGCAGTAGCTCAGGAGAATCCCGACGACCTCCGTCGGCAGGCGGAGATAATCCGTCAGCGACAGGAGCGTTTTCAGTTCCTCCGTGGAGAGGGTCCGGCCCAGACGCCGCTGCGCTTCTCCGATCAGCTTGGCAAATTCTCCGCGCTCGTCGCGCGTTCTGCGGCGGACATCCTCCTCCGTGTAGACGGGCGGTTCCGGCGCAACGTGCCGCTGCGCCGCCTCCTGCCAGAGGCCGAGCTGCTTGAGGCAGTCCGTCGCGGCGACCATGCGCGGCACCGTGAAGTGCAGCGCGTCCAGCGCGGTCTCCCGCGGGAGCCCCGCCTTGCAGTAAAGACACAGCAGCGCCGCGTCCGGACAGCCGCAGGAAAGCAACTTCCGCAATTCTTCATTTGTCAGCGAAACGCCCTGCATCATTTTAAGCCTCCGTCAACGGTCTTTCTTGCAAAACAACGGTCTTATTATAGCATGGGAAAAAGTCCGGAACAAGCGCCGCATCGCACGCAATTCGATGAATTTTGCGCTGCCGATTTGGCGCCCGCCGATATGTTGTGGTTTTTCGGAACTCAAAGCACAAAGCCGCCGTTGACCGGCAGATTCTGCCCGGTGACAAAGGACGCCTGCGCCAGATATAAAAGCGCCTGCGCAATGTCCTCCGGACTGCCGTTGTGCTCCAGCGGCGTTTCCTCCGCCAGCGAGGCCAGCGTTTCCGCGCTGACATTTTTGACCATGTCCGTTAGGATCACACCCGGCGACACGGCGTTGACCCGGATGCCGGACGGCCCCAACTCCTGCGCCAGCGCCTTGGTCAGCGCCAGCACCGCGCCCTTGGTCGCGGAATAGCAAGCCTCGCAGGACGCGCCGACCTGGCCCCACATGGAGGCGACATTGAGGATGCAGCCGGACTGCCTGTGCAGCATCCCCGGCAGCGCGGCATTGACGCAGTGGTAAATTCCCTTGACGTTCACGGCAAAGAGCCTGTCCCACTCCGCCTCGGTGATCTGCGAGATCAGGCCGTAATGCGCGATCCCCGCGTTATTGACCAGCACGTCCAGCGCCGGAAGCCCGGCAAAGGCCGCCTGCACCGCCGCGCCGTCCGCGACGTCGCAGCAGATGGCCTGCGCGCCTGTTTCGTGGGCAAGCTGCCGCGCCTGTTCGTGACTTTTTTCATAAAAAAAGGACACGGCGCAGCCCGCCTGTGCAAAGGCGCGCACCGTGGCCGCGCCGATTCCCCGGCTGCCGCCGGTCACCAAAACCTGTTTCATGCCTGCCTCCGTCAGAAACGCTCCTCCGGAGAACCGAAGGAGCGTCAGAATGTTCGATTCAGCGCCGTCTGGACTTGGTGCGGTGCTCATACTGCCGGCAGCCGGAGATCTTGCTGTCCGAATCCGACATGAACTGCTTGAGCTTTTCCTCAAAGGTCAGCGGCTCGCTTCTCTGCTGGCGCGGCTGGGAAGCCCGCTGCTGCGGGGCTTGCTGCGTCCGCGCGGGACGCTGCTGCTCCTGCGCGCGCTTGATCGACAGGCTGATCTTGCCCGCCTCGTCGATGCCGATGATCTTGACGCGGACGGTCTGCCCCTCGGTCAGATGGGCGCGGATGTCGCTGACGTATGTATTTGCGATCTCGGAAATGTGCACCATCCCCGTGCGGTTTTCCGGCAGTGTGATGAACGCGCCGAATTTTGTGATTGTCTTGACTTTGCCTTCCAGTACTGCGCCGACAGTAAACTCCATATATCCCCTGCTGTCCTCCGTATCAGTTTCCGCTGTCGATAAAGACCATTTCGCCGTCCTCGACGAGATTCAGACGTTCTCTTGCAATTTGCTTGATCGCCTCATCGGTGTCCATCGCGGCGATGTCCTCCTGAAGCTCAAGGTTTGCCTGCTGCGCGTCGGCGACCTCGCCCGAGAGCCTGTCGCGCTCCTCTGCCAGTGCGCTGATCTGCGGCTGTAGTGTCATGATCGTGGCGAAGGCGTAGACCATCAGTCCCAGGATCAACAGCTTTGTAATGAGTGACGATTTGCGCAAGCGCATCGTTTGTTCCCCCTAATGCGGCTGCCCGCAAATGCTTTTGTCTTTTTATTGTAACCGATTTTTTTACAGAAGAAAAGATGTTTTTCGTAATTTTTTTCAAAAACAACAAAAATTTCTTTCCGAGCCGGCCTGCCGCCCGCAGCGGCCAGGACAATATCTCCCAAAATTTCCCAAATACCGGCAGCAGGAGCCGGCTGAACGTCAGAAAATAGAGCGCCGACCCTGTCAGACTGCCTACCAGCATGGAAACGCGGAACTGCCCGTCCCCGAAGCGAAGCGCAAACAGCAGGTTTCCCGCCAGCCAGCACAGGACGAACCAGAGATCCGCCAGCGGCGTCAGCCAGCGCAGATTTCGCCGCAGTCCGCGCAGAAGATCATAATGCAGGCCGCAGGCCAGTCCCATCAGGGCAGCCAGCAGAAAGCGGCTCCCCTGCAACCACAGCGGCTGCTCCATTCAGCGAAACAGTCGGGAAAAGAAGCCGCCCTGCTTCTGCGGCTCCTCGTACAGCAGCGCGTCTACCGTGCCGTCCACCGCGAC
This sequence comes from uncultured Eubacteriales bacterium, assembly GCA_900544705.1. Lineage (GTDB taxonomy): Bacteria > Bacillota > Clostridia > Oscillospirales > Oscillospiraceae > JAZOXB01. The sequence goes on from UQWH01000017.1 coordinate 20,778, forward strand.
CTGCCCGCCCTCGATGGAAAGCGTCTGCAAGTGCAGCGACTGTCCGCGGATCACCAGCACACCCTTCGCAGTGTGCAGCACGACGGATTCCTCGTCAAAGCTCTCCACTTCCCGGACTCCGGTCACGCTCAGCCGGGCGCGGTTTTCCAGTCGGAGATCGTGCGGCGCATCGCCGCGGAGCGACTCGTTGGCCATTCTGATTCCCCCCATCCGGGAGGCAAGGCCTCCCGCTTCTCGTCGCTATTATATATACGCGGCGGGAGGGATTTTATTCCGGCTTCAGGAAATACTCTTTGGGGCATACAGCTCCGCCGGGAGCAGCTCCGACAGTTCCACAAGGCCGTGGTGGCAGCCGCTCGTATAATCATATTGCAGGCCGGGGCTGCGGAGTTCCTGCCTTGCAGGCTCCAGCGACAGAGAAAACACCGCCGTTGTTCCCGCTTCCGCTCCGTTGCCGGCAAGTATCAGCGAGCCGCCGTGCAGCCGCGCGATCTCCCGCACCAGTGTCAGCCCCAGCCGGAGCCCCCAGCGCGGATCACCCACTTCGGGTTCCGCCTCCGGTGCAAACAGCCGGGCAAGCATCTGGGGTGAAACGCCCGCTCCGTTGTCGCTCAGCTTTATCGCAATGATGCTCTGCAGGCGCTCCACCGTCAGGCAGAGCGTCCCGTTTTTCGGCGTATAGCGCGCCGCATTTGCGATCAGATTGTACACCGCCCGCTCTACGAGCGCCCCGTCCATCCAGAGCCGGCAGGGGGAATCCAGGCCGCGGTAATTCAGATGGAGGCCGGCCGCCGCCAGCAGCGGCGCAATTTCTCCAGCCAGCATTTCGAAAAAGTGCATTGCCTCAACGAGCACGCGGCGTGCGGTCAGCGCGTGGTGCAGTGCGCGGCCGCCTTCGGAAAGCTGCCCGCAATAACGCAGCAGCCGATAGGCTGACTGGTTCAGATCCGCCGCAGCCGCTTCCGCCGCTTCGGACTCCGGCAGCAGCTCCAACGCAGTCTGCGCGGCGGAAAACAGGTCATGCACCGGCTGGCGCAGATGGACGGCCGCCGATTCCAGAAGGTCGGTCGAATTGCGCCGGGCCTGCGTCCGCTCCGCCACGAACAGCAGTCCATTCTGCAGGGTGCGCACGGAAACGAGATAATCCGCCCCCGCCAGCGGCAGTGAAAACCGCAGCACATCCTCCTGCGGCCACATGGCAAGCAGCTGCTTATCCAGCAGGGCCGTCACTGCGGTTCCCTCCGCGATCAGCTCGGCGGCCGCCGCATTGCGCCATACGATCTTCCCGTCCTCCGCAAAAAAAACCGGTTGTCCAACCAGTGCAAGTGCCTGCTTTGTCTGCTCGTCCATCGGAACACCTCCAGCGATAGTATCTTCGGTCGGCAGGCGTTTCTTGCGTGGAAAGATTTCACTTCACCTGTCGTATTTCGACTTTTTTACAATCATACTCGATTTTTGGAAAAAAGGCAAGCAAAACTCCCTTGCGCGGAATTGTTTTTTGAATTCGCTGTTGATAAAGACAAACATTTGTGCTATAATAACAGGAACGAATTTACCGCTGGAGGCAAGCTATGCGTGATACCATCCTCGTGAAAGGCGCACGAGAAAACAATCTGAAAAATGTTGATATTGAGATCCCACGCGACGCGCTGTGCGTCTTTACGGGGCTGTCCGGCTCCGGCAAGTCCTCGCTGGCCTTCGACACGATCTATGCCGAGGGGCGCCGCCGCTATGTCGAGTCGCTTTCTGCCTATGTCCGCCAGTTTCTCGGGCAGATGGACAAGCCGGATGTGGATTTGATCGAGGGACTTTCCCCCGCCATCTCCATCGACCAGAAAACGACCTCCAAAAACCCGCGTTCCACCGTCGGTACCGTCACGGAGATCTATGACTATCTGCGTCTGCTCTGGGCGCGCGTCGGCACGCCGCACTGCCCGAAGTGCGGCCGCGAGATCCGCCGTCAGACCATAGACCAGATCGTCGACAAGGTGCTGGCCATGCCGGAGGGTACACGCTTTCAGGTGCTTGCGCCCATCGTCCGCGGCAAGAAGGGCGAGCACGTCAAGCTGCTGGAGGACGCCCGCCGCAGCGGCTTTGCCCGCGTGCGCGTGGACGGGATCCTCTATGATCTGAGCGAAGAGATCACACTGGAAAAGAACAAGAAGCACACGATAGAGATCGTCGTGGACCGTCTCGTGCTGCGCGGGGACATCACCCGCCGCCTGACGGATTCCGTCGAAACGGCGCTCGCCCATGCGGGCGGGCTGGTCGTCATCCAGTGTCCGGACACGGGCGCGGAAACGCTCTTCTCCCGCAACTACGCCTGCGAGGACTGCGGCATCTCCATGCCGGAGCTGTCGCCGCGGATGTTTTCCTTCAACAACCCCATGGGCGCCTGCACGGAGTGCACCGGCCTCGGCTACCGGCTGAAGGTCGACCCGGCGCTCGTCATTCCCGACCCCGAGCTGTCCATCTTTGACGGCGGCATTCAGGCCAGCGGCTGGGGCAATATCAAAAGCGACTCCATCTCCCGGATGTACTTTGAGGCGTTGGCGCAGAAGTATCACTTTGACCTGCACGCGCCGATCAAAACACTGTCGCCCGAGGTGATGGATGTCATTCTCAACGGCACGAAAGGCGAAAAGCTCCAGCTGCACTATGAGCGCGGCAATGGCCGCGGCACGCTGGAGCAGGCCTTTGAGGGCATCTTGCCAAACATCGAGCGCCGCGTGCGCGAAACGCAGTCGGACGCGATGCGCAAGGAGCTGGAGGAATACATGACCACCTCCCCCTGCCCGCGCTGCCACGGCGACCGCCTGTCGGACATCTCCCGCGCGGTCACGGTCGGCGGTCTTTCCATCACGCAGTTCTGCGACCTGTCGGTCACGCACGAGCTGGAATTCCTCGACAAGCTGGAGCTGGAGGGCGCACAGGCCGTCATTGCCGAGCAGATCCTGAAAGAGATCCGCTCGCGGCTGGGCTTTTTGCAAAGTGTCGGCCTGCAATATCTGACGCTTTCGCGCTCTGCCGGAACGCTCTCCGGCGGCGAAGCGCAGCGCATCCGGCTTGCCACGCAGATCGGCTCCTCCCTGATGGGCGTTCTGTATATCCTCGACGAGCCGAGCATCGGCCTGCACCAGCGCGACAACGACCGCCTGCTCGACACACTGCGCCGCCTGCGCGATCTGGGCAACACGCTGATCGTCGTCGAGCACGACGAAGACACCATCCGCGCGGCGGACTTCATCGTGGACGTCGGCCCCGGCGCGGGCATCCACGGCGGCAAAATCGTCGCAAGCGGTTCCCTTCAGGACATCATTGACGCGCCGGAAAGCCTGACGGGGCAATACCTCTCCGGCAAGCGGCGCATTGAGGTCCCGGCACACCGGCGCGAGGGCAACGGCAAGTTCCTGCGCGTTTTCGACTGCTGTGAGAACAACCTCGACCATGTGGACGTTTCCATCCCTCTGGGGACCTTCACCTGCGTGACCGGCGTGTCCGGTTCCGGCAAATCCTCGCTGGTCAACGAGATCATCAGCAAAAAGCTCTCCGCCAGCCTGAACCACGCGCGCGTCTGCCCCGGCAAGCATGGGCATTTTGAGGGCATTTCCGAGCTGGACAAGGTCATCGTGATCGACCAGAGCCCCATCGGACGCACACCGCGCTCCAATCCCGCCACCTACACCGGCCTGTTTGCCGACATCCGCGATCTGTTCGCTTCGACCGCAGATGCCAAGGCGCGGGGCTACAGCTCCGGCCGCTTCTCCTTCAATGTCAAGGGCGGCCGCTGCGAGGCCTGCTGCGGCGACGGTCTTGTAAAGATCGAAATGCACTTCCTGCCGGACGTCTACGTCCCCTGCGACGTCTGCCACGGCAAGCGCTACAACCGTGAAACGCTGGAGGTCCTCTACCGCGGCAAGTCCATCTCGGACGTCCTGGATATGACCGCCGACGAGGCGCTGGACTTCTTTGAAAATCTGCCGCGCATCCGCGAAAAGGTCGCCACGCTGGTAGAGGTCGGCCTCGGCTATATCAAGCTGGGCCAGAGCTCCACGACGCTCTCCGGCGGCGAAGCGCAGCGCGTCAAGCTGGCGACAGAGCTGTCCCGCCGCTCCACCGGCCGGACGATGTATATCCTCGACGAGCCGACGACGGGTCTGCATATGTACGACGTCCACAAGCTGCTGGAGGTTTTGCAGAAGCTCGTGGACGCGGGCAACACCGTACTGGTCATCGAGCACAATCTCGACGTCATCAAAACCGCCGACCACATCATCGACCTCGGCCCGGAGGGCGGCGACGGCGGCGGAAAGATTTTGATCTGCGGCACGCCGGAGGAGGTCGCCGCCTGCCCGGAATCCTACACGGGGCAGTATCTGAAACGGATGCTCTGAGCATCTTTGGAAAGGAGGGAGCGCCATGGATCGCCTCGCGCGGCATTTTCTGCACCGCAACCCGGATACAATGAAGGACGCGGAGCTTCTGGAGCTCCTGCTCCGCTTTGCCGTTCCGGAACCGGAGGCGCTTGCGCGCCGCCTGCTGGAGCACTATCCGAGCCTCGCCTCCATTCTGGAGGCCGACGCCGAAGAGCTTGCGGCAGTCGAGGGCATGACGCCCGACTGCGTCGTGCTTCTGCGCCTAGTGCCGGAATTGCAGCGGCGGTATCTCATCGCGCGTTCCGCCCCGGAAACGCGACTGGTGGACAGCACGTCCTTCGGCAGCTATCTGCTGCCCTACTTCTACGGTGCAAAGGACGAGATCGTGTATCTTCTCACGCTGGACGCCACCGGCAAGGTGCTCTCCTGCCGTCTGATCGGCCGCGGCAGCGTCAACTCCGCCAACGTTCCCATGCGCCGGCTGGTGCAGGAGGCGCTGAGCGCGAACGCCACCGCCGTCGTGCTGGCGCACAATCATCCCTCCGGTATCGCGCTTCCTTCGCAGGAGGACATCGACCTGACGCTGCGCCTGCGCGATGCGCTGGACGTGATGGACATTCTTCTGCTGGATCATCTCGTCATCGCGGACGACGACTATGTTTCCATGAACGACAGCGGCTATCTGCGCCGCGGCTTCTGAGGTGCTTTCTATGGATTTCAAACTGCATGCGCCCTATTCCCCCACCGGCGACCAGCCGGAGGCCATCCGCGCCCTGACGCGCGGGATCCAGGAGGGGATGCCGGCGCAGGTTCTGCTGGGCGTCACCGGCTCCGGCAAGACCTTCACCATGGCTTCCGTGATCGAGAAGCTGAACCGTCCGACGCTGGTGCTGGCGCACAACAAAACGCTCGCCGCCCAGCTTTGTTCGGAATTCCGGGAGTTTTTCCCGGAAAACGCGGTGGAATACTTCATTTCCTACTATGATTACTATCAGCCGGAGGCATACATCGCCCACACGGACACGTATATTGAAAAGGACTCCGCCATCAATGACGAGATCGAGCGCCTGCGCCACAGTGCGACGTCCTCCCTCTTCGAGCGGCGAGACGTGATCGTGGTCTCCTCGGTTTCCTGCATCTACGGTCTGGGCGACCCGATCGACTACCAGAACATGGTCATCTCCCTGCGCACGGGCATGGAAAAGTCGCGGGAAGAGCTGATGAGCAAGCTCGTGGACATCCGCTATGAGCGCAACGACATCGACTTCTCCCGCAACCGTTTCCGCGTCCGCGGCGACACGGTGGAGATCTATCCCGCCTACTGGACGGGGCGCGCCATCCGCGTAGAATTCTTCGGTGACGAGATCGACCGCATTTCCGAGATCAACGCCGTCACCGGCCTGCCGGAGCGTGTGATCAGCCATGTTGCCATCTACCCCGCCTCGCACTACGTCGCCTCGCGCGAAAAGCTCAACCGCGCCATCTTCGAGATCGAAAAGGAGATGGAATCGCGCGAAAAATGGTTCAGGGAAAACGACAAGCTGCTGGAAGCACAGCGCATCCGGCAGCGGACGATGTATGACATCGAAATGCTGCAGGAGATCGGCTTTTGCAGCGGCATCGAGAACTATTCCCGCGTGATCTCCGGCCGCGCACCCGGCACACCGCCCATGACGCTGCTGGACTATTTCCCCAAGGATTTCCTGCTTTTCGTGGACGAAAGCCATGTGACGCTGCCGCAGGTGCGCGCCATGTACGCCGGTGACCGCAGCCGCAAGGAAAGCCTTGTGGACTACGGCTTCCGCCTGCCCAGTGCCTTTGATAACCGCCCGCTGACCTTCGATGAGTTTCAGAGCAAAATACATCAGGCGGTCTATGTTTCGGCCACGCCCGCGGAGTACGAGCGCGAACGCGCCGGGCAGATCGTCCAGCAGGTCATCCGTCCGACCGGCCTTCTGGACCCGAAAGTCGAGGTGCGCCCTGTCGAGGAGCAGATCGACGATCTGATCGGCGAGTGCAACCGCGTCATCGAGCGCAAGGAGCGCGTCCTCGTCACGACGCTGACCAAAAAGATGGCCGAAGATCTGACGAACTACTTGCAGCAGGCCGGCATCCGCGTGCGGTATATGCACTCCGACGTTGCCGCGCTGGAGCGCATGGAAATTCTACGCGACCTGCGCATGGCAAAGTTCGACGTACTGGTCGGCATCAACCTGCTGCGCGAAGGCCTTGACCTGCCGGAGGTCTCTCTGGTCGCCATTCTCGACGCGGACAAGGAGGGCTTCCTGCGCAGCGAAACAAGCCTGATCCAGACCATCGGCCGCGCCGCGAGAAACGCGGAGGGCCGCGTGATCATGTACGCCGACAAGATCACCCCCGCCATGCGCGCTGCGATCGACGAAACCGAGCGCCGGCGCGCCATTCAGGACGCCTACAACAAGGCGCATGGGATCGTCCCCAAGACTATCATCAAGGACGTGCGCGAGCTGATCGAGATCACACAGGCCGAGGGCGAAGCCGCCAAGAAAAACGGCGTGAAGATGACCAAAGCCGAGCGCGAACGTGAGATCGCCAAGCTGGAAAAGGAGATGCGCGCCGCCGCCCGCATGATGGAATACGAGTACGCCGCCGTCCTGCGCGACCGCATCATCGAACTGCGAGGAGAAAGAAAATAAGGAAAGCACGAAATGCGCCGGATGGAAGTTCCATCCGGCGCGTGCAGCTTGCATTATATTACTTATATTTCGTTATAATATAGATATAGGCCTATGGAATTGTGCTGAAAATGCGTTCCAGCACACCGCCGCTATTCTACGGAAAAGACAAGGTCATCTCCGTCCGTCTCCGCAAGCTGAGAAAACCCCAGCACACAATACAGCCGCTGCGCGGCCATATCCCTTGCCTTGCTGCTTCAAATCAATAAAAAAGCTCCAAGAGGTCGCTTCCTCGCCGCCGTTCCAGCAGTAAAAATCCAGAAAGCCAATGCGCTCCCCTTCGGTCGTGCAAATCACACACGGCCAGTGTTTCTCCGGCTCCAGATATGCGCGCCCAACGGAAAACCATACCGGATTTACAAATTCTCTCTGCTCCTTCGTGAGCTGGCACTCATTTGCGGCAAAGATCAGATCCGCCTCCGTTTTCATTGGGCGGAGGCAAACCGTTTCATTTGACCAGAATCTCTCCGGCAGCGCTTGCAGGCTGCTTCGCAGGTTCATTCCCTCACCCCTTCAAAAGCGCCACCCAGACGCCGAATATCTCGCGCACCTGATAGTTGATGCGCAGGCTCAGATATGACGTATGCGCCGGGACGCCCAGCGCGGTCACGCCGAGCTGCTCTGCGTAAAGCTCCGCGCGGCAGAGATGGTATTCGCTGGAAACGACCGCGATCCGTTCCGGCCGCGCGCCGCTGTCCGCTTCGATCACGTCCAGCGAGAAACGCAGGTTTTCCTGCGTGCTGGTCGACGCCTCCTCGCGGAGCAGGCGCTCCGGGGCAATGCCGCGGGCCGTCAGCCAGTCGAACATACACTGTGCCTCGGTCAGATCCTCGCCGCTGCCTTTCCCGCCGGAAAGCACCGCTTTACTCTCCGGGTACTCCTGCAAGTAGGCCAGCGCCGCGTCCAGCCGTTCCCGCAGGGAGAGGCTGGGGACGCTGCCGTTTACTCCCGCGCCCAGCACGACCAGATAGTCCGCTGCCGCCTCGTCCGCACCGGAGGCACATACGCCGATCCAGACAGAGGTTGCGAGCATCGCGGTCAGGATCAGGCACAGACAGACGAGCATGACCCGCCGCAGCCATTTCATCCCGCGCGGGAAGTGGCTGCGCAGCGCGTCCACGGCGCCGAAGGCTAGGATCCCCGTCGCTGCCAAAAACAGCAGAAGCGCGGAAAACTGATAGCCAAAGGCAAAGAAGTAAATCAGTACTCCCAGCAGGCTACACACCGCTGCCGGAAGCCAGTACCTCCGCCTCATGGGAAGAGGTACCCCTTGAGCACCTTGAGGGTATTCAGGACGCCGTCCTTGTGACTTCGCTCGTAGCCATGAGAAGCATAGACGCCGGCACCGATCAGCCCATGGCGCAGATCATGTCCGGCCGAGAGCGTCGCCTCCACGTCGGAGCCGTAGTGCGGATAGATGTCCACGGCGTAGTCGGCGCTTTCCTGCTTCGCCGCGGCGATCAGCTTTTTGACGACCTCGTGGGAGTACGGGCCGCCGGAATCCTTGGCGCAGATGGAGACCTGCCGCTCGGCGCATTGCAGGCCCGTGCCCACGCAGCCCATATCCACCGAAATTGCCTCGGTCACGCCCGCCGGGACGGAGGCCGCACCGCCGTGGCCGACCTCCTCGTAGACCGTGACATGGACATAGGTGCGACGCGCCGGGGTCAGATGGTTGTCCGCCAGATATTTGGCAAAGCCCAGCAGGATGCCGACGGAGAGCTTGTCGTCCAGGAAACGGCTCTTGATATAGCCGGACTTCGTCACGCGCGTGCGCGGCTCAAAGCAGACGAAATCGCCCACACTGATGCCCAGCTTTTTCACATCCTCCGCGGATGCCGCCGGCTCATCCAGCACGACCTCCATGCAGTCAAAGACGCGCTTGGTGTTGTTGTATTCGCCATTGACATGGATGGAAGCGTTGACCAGCTGGAAGGTTCCCTCATAAATGCCGTCGAACTTCGTCACAACGCGGCAGTTCTCCGCCTCGGCGTTGTTCGCGTTCATGCCGCCGACATTCACGATGCGCAGGCGGCCGTCGCCCTTGATCTCTGCGACCATGCCGCCGAGCGTGTCCGTGTGCGCCTCCAGAAGCAGCGCGTCCTGCGCATCCGCGCCGCCCAGATCGATCAGCACGCCGCCCTTGACGGTGCGCTTGGCGGAAAAACCGAGCTTTTCAAATTCTCCGCGGACGAATTCCTCCGCCGCATCCGTATAGCCCGTCGGGCTGTCGATTGCCAGAAGCTCCACGGTTTTCTCCACCGCAAAGTTTACATAATCTTCCATTGCAGTTTCCCTCCTTTTTCTTTGATATTAGCATATCCGCAAAGGCCGGAAAAGTCAAACAAAAACTCCCCCGTGCCCTCGTCTGCTTCAAGCATACACCCCGCGCGTGACGCTCCGGTGACTATCCCGTGACATTTTCGTCACATTCTAAAAAGTACCGCTGTGCAGAAGCACAGCGGTACTTTGAAATAACCTGCTTAATTTTTCACCTTTTCGGCGATCTCCTTCAGGCACTTGGCCATGAAGTCGTCCACGCTCATGACGCCCTCGTCACCGCCCGCTCTGGTGCGCACGGCCACGCTGCCGCTCTCGGCTTCCTTGTCGCCGACGACCAGCATATAGGGGATCTTCTGCATCTGCGCGTCGCGGATCTTGTAGCCGAGCTTCTCGCTGCGGTAGTCGCCCTCGACGCGGATGCCCGCATCGCTCAGGCGTTCAACGACCTTTTCCGCATAGTCGTGGCAGCGGTCGGTGATCGGCAGGACGCGGACCTGCGTCGGCATCATCCACAGCGGCAGAGCGCCGGCGTATTCCTCGATCAGGTAGGCCAGTGTGCGCTCGTAGCAGCCGAGGGAGGTGCGGTGAATGATATACGGCAGAGCCTTGTTGCCGTTCTCGTCGATATAGTACATTCCGAAGCGCTCGGCCAGCAGCATATCGATCTGGATGGTGACCAGCGTATCTTCCTTGCCGTAAACGTTCTTGTACTGAATGTCCAGCTTCGGACCGTAGAAGGCGGCCTCGTCGATGCCGATGGAATAGTGCACGTCCAGATCGTTCAGGATGCGCTCCATGACGCTCTGTGCATGATCCCACTGCTCCGGCGTGCCCTCGTACTTGTTCTTGGGGTTTGCGGGATCCCACTGGGAGAAGCGGAAGGTGCACTTATCCAGCAGGCCGACCGTATCGAGGCAATACTTTGCCAGCTCCAGACAGCCCTTGAATTCCTCTTCCAGCTGATCGGGGCGGAGGATCAGATGACCCTCGGAGATCGTGAACTGACGCACGCGGATCAGGCCGTGCATCTCGCCGGAATCCTCGTTGCGGAAGAGCGTAGAGGTTTCGCCCAGACGCATGGGCAGGTCGCGGTAGGAGCGCTGACGGTTGAGATACACCTGATACTGGAAGGGGCAGGTCATGGGACGCAGCGCGAAGCATTCCTTCGTTTCGTCGTCCGGGTCACCCAGCACGAACATACCGTCCAGATAGTGATCCCAGTGACCGGAAATCTTATAAAGCTCACGCTTGGCCATGAGCGGGGTCTTGGTCAGAAGATAGCCCTTCTTCTGCTCAACGTCCTCCACCCAGCGCTGCAGCAGCTGAATGACGCGCGCGCCCTTCGGCAGCAGGATGGGCAGGCCCTGACCGATACATTCGACGGTCGTGAAGTATTCCAGCTCACGGCCGAGCTTATTGTGGTCGCGCTTGATCGCCTCTGCCTGCTTGGCCAGATATTCGTCCAGCTCGTCCTTCTTCGGGAAGGCAATGCCGTAAATTCTCTGGAGCATTTTGCGCTTGGAGTCGCCGCGCCAGTAAGCTCCGCAGCACTGCGTGAGCTTGAAGGCGTTGGCCTTGATGCGTCCGGTGGAGTCCAGATGCGGGCCGGCGCAGAGGTCTGTGAACTCGCCCTGGGTATAGAAAGAAATGACGGCATCCTCCGGCAGATCGTTGATCAGCTCGACCTTGTACGGCTCGCCGAGGCTTTCCATATAGGCGATTGCCTCCGCACGCGGCTTCTCGGAGCGGACAAGGGGCAGGCGCTCCTTGCAGATCTTCTTCATCTCGGCCTCAATGGCGTCCAGATGCTCCTGCGTGAAGGAGAAATCGGCATCAAAGTCATAGTACCAGCCGTTGTCGATGGACGGGCCGATGGCCAGCTTGACCTGCGGATACAGGCGCTTGACCGCCTGCGCCATCACATGGGAGCAGGTATGCCAATAGGTCTTGCGGTAAGCTTCGTTTTCAAAGGTGTACAGATTTTCTTCGGACATGGTGTTAACCTCCTAACATGATGAGGGGCAATAAAAAATCACCCCTGAATGATCAGGGGTGAGAAAAATCCCACGGTTCCACCCTGCTTGCAGCGCATGGCGCTGCCGCTCGTTTGCGCAGTAACGGGCGCACCCGTCCCCGCCTACTGAGAATTCAGCGGAGCGACTCGGAAGCGGTCAGCGGCGGCAGGCAGCAGGAATTTTCACCGGCCATTCCCTCTCTGTGCGGCCCGATCCGGCGCCGTTCTTCGTCACAGTCCTTTTATCAGCCCAATCTTACCACGGTTTTCCGGGCTTGTCAAACATTTTTTCACAAAAAAGCTTATGTTAACCATTCTGTAATTTTTCCCACAAGATGTTGCGATTTTATTGCAGAATTGAGACATATATCGTTTGCATATTCCTATTGCATATCCAGAAAAAGTTTGCATAACTTGTCGAAAACGCGAAAGTACTTGACAAATCAGAAAAAATAGTTATAATAGTCGCAGGTTACAATATAGTAACAATAGCTTCATAAATTTTCAGTCAGAAAGGAGGTCGCTCTGATGCACAGAACCGAAAAACGCACGAAGCACCGCATTCTCTATCGGGTGCTGCTGATCGTCCTGATCGTTGCCGTACTCGCGGGTGTGCTTTCCTTCGTCGTTTTCGCGCAGACCAGCTACGTCATCACCGACGGAGAAAACGTGACGGTCTGCCGCTCCTTCAGCAGCGATCTGAGTACCGTTCTGAACGAGGCCGGAATCTCTCTGGGCGCGGAGGATACCTATACGACTGCCTATGCCGACGGTGTCAAGCACATCACCATCCAGCGCCTGCAAACCGTCACCATCGTCTACCGCGGGATGAAAACCACCGCCACCTCTTATGGTGAGCCGGTATCGCAGCTTCTGGAGCGTATGGGCATTTTCCTCTCCGATGGCGACACTCTCTCCTGCGACCGCGACGCAATGACGCACGACGGTCTGCAAGTCGAGATCATCCACCGCGGCACCGAGGTGCTGACGCAGGATGAGGTCATCCCCTTTGAAACCGTCTATTACGAAGACGAAACGCTTGCACCGGACGAAGAGGTCATTCTGGTGCAGGGCAAAGACGGCATGATCCACCGCGAAACGGAGATTTCCTACGAAAACGGCAATGAGATCTCCCGCAAAACACTCAGTGAATCCACCACCTCCGCCATGGTCAAGCAGGTCGTGCTGTGCGGCATCAACCGCATCATCATGGAACAGCCGGAGGAAAAGGAACCCGTGCGTTCTTCTGCCGGTTCCGGCAGCAGTTCAAGCAGCTCCAGCAATTCCGGCAGCTCAAGCAGTTCCAGCAGTTCCAGCAGTTCCAGCAGTTCCAGCAATTCCGGCTCCGGAAGCTCAGGCGGCTCCGGAAGCTCAGGCGGCTCCGGAAGCTCAGGCGGCTCCGGAGGCTCAGGCGGCTCCGGAAGCTCCAACGGTTCCGGCGGCGTGCTTACCACCGCCAGCGGCGAAACCTATTATTACAGTAAGGTCCTCACCTGCACCGCCACCGCATACTCCTGTGAAGGCTATATCGGACATACCTACAGCGGCACCGTCGCCCGCGTCGGCGCAATCGCCGTCGATCCAAGCGTCATCCCGCTGGGAACCAGGCTCTACATTGTCACCAATGACGGCCGCTATATTTACGGCCACTGCGTTGCCGAGGACATCGGCGGCAGCATCAAGGGCAACAAGGTCGATCTTTATTTTGATACCATCGCCGAATGCTGGCAGTTTGGTGTCCGCACCTGCACCGTCTATGTCCTGAGCTGAAAGCCCATCTTGCATTTTTGCCCTTCCTTTGCTAGAATAGGCAGAGGAAGGGCGGTTTTTTTATGATCGATGTCTGTAATCCCGGCGTGATCCGGGAACTGCTTGCCAGATATGGCTTTCATTTTTCCAAATCCAAGGGGCAGAATTTTCTCACGCAGCGCTGGGTGCCGGAGCGGATCGTGCAAGCCTCCGGCATTGACGGGTCCTGCGGCGTTGTGGAGATCGGCCCCGGCTTCGGCCCGCTGACGCAGGAGCTTTGCCTGCGTGCGGGCAAGGTCGTCGCCATTGAAGTAGATCAGACGCTTCGGCCCGTGCTGAAGGAAACGGTCGGGGAATTTTCCAATCTTGAAATTCTCTTTGCCGACGCGCTGAAAACCGACCTTCCCGCGCTGGTCGCTGAGAAATTCCCCGGTCTGCGCCCCGCCGCCTGCGCGAATCTGCCCTACTACATCACCTCACCCGTGCTGACCAAGCTGCTGGAAAGCCGCTGCTTCTCCTCCATCACCGTCATGGTGCAGAAAGAGGTCGCGCAGCGCATCTGTGCCGCGCCCGCCAGCAAGGATTATTCCGCCTTTACCGTGCTGTGCAATTATCACGCGCAGCCGGAGCTCCTCTTCGACGTCCCGGCAAGCTGCTTTATTCCGCAGCCGAAGGTGACCAGTGCCGTGGTCTGCCTCAAGACCCGCGAAACGCCGCCTGCGCAGATCGACAACGAACGTCTTTTCTTCCGCACCGTGCGCGCCGCCTTCGCGCAGCGCCGCAAAACCTTGCTCAACGCACTGACCTCCGGCTTCGGCGAGCTTTCCAAAGCCGACCTTGCCGCCGCGCTGGAGGTCTGCGGAATTCCCGCCGCCGTGCGCGGTGAAACGCTGGATATTCCCACCTTTGCCGCCCTGTCTAACGAACTTTCCCGGAGGATCCCCCATGTTTAAGACCATTTTTCTCGATCTGGACGACACTCTGCTGGATTTCGGTGCGGCTGAACGCGTCGCGGTCTCCAAAACCTTCCGCGAATTTGGTCTGGAGCCGACCGAAGCTCTGCTCCGGCGCTACAGCGAGATCAATAAGCAGCAATGGGAGTGCTTCGAGCGCGGCGAGATCACGCGCGACACGGTGCTGGTCCGGCGCTTCACCTTGCTGTTTCAGGAGCTTGGCCTGCCGCTGAGCGCCGAGGCCGCCTCGCAGGCCGTGGAGGATTCCTACCGCGGGCATCTGAGCGAGGGGCACTACTTCATCGACGGCGCGCCGGAGATTCTGGAATATCTCGCGCCCAGATACGCGCTCTATCTCGCCTCCAACGGCGTGGCTGAGACGCAGTATTCCCGGCTGGACAGCGCCGGCATCGGGCATTATTTCAAAGAGATCTTCATCTCGGAGGTCACGGGTCACCATAAGCCGGAGAAGGCATACTTTGATTACTGCTTTGCCCACATTCCGAACTTTGACCCCGCAGCCGCCCTGATCATCGGCGACAGCCTGTCCAGCGACATCCTCGGCGGCAAAAATGCCGGCATTGCCACCTGCTGGTTCAATCCCGCGCACAAGGAAAATCACACCCAGCTGCGGCCGGATTTTGAGATTCACGCGCTGTCCGATCTGCGTCAGATCCTCTGACGCGGAAGAAAAATGAAAAAAGTAAAAATTTTGCTTGACTTTTTGCAGAAACTGCATATAATTATAAATGCGTTTTGACGCAATGGCTGATAGGGGATTTGTGTAACGGTAGCACACCGGACTCTGACTCCGTTTGCGGGGGTTC
>UQWH01000018.1 GCA_900544705.1 uncultured Eubacteriales bacterium
AACCTGTGACCCCATGCTTGTAAGGCATGTGCTCTCCCAGCTGAGCTATGCTCCCTCAACCGCCGCCGTTGCTGTGTTTCTGTACTGCATCAGCGACGGTTGTTATTATACACACACTCCCCCATTTTGTCAAGCACTAATTCAAAATTTTTCAATTTTTCTTTCAGAGGCTTGCCAGCAGGGCTTTGATCTGCTCCGGCGTGAACTCGTAGACGGTATCGCAGAACTGGCACTCGATATGGATGGGTTTCCCCTCATCCACGATCTCCTGCAGATCCTTCCTGCCGATAGCGATCAGCGTGGAGGTCACGCGCTCACGCGAGCAGTAGCACCGATACTCCACCGGATCCTCCTCAAAGAACTCCAGTTCACAGCCCGGCATGACCTTCTTGAGGATCTCCTCCGGCGTCATGCCGCCGTCGAGCATGGGCGAAACAGGGCCGGCCTCCTGTATTCCCTTTTCCAGCCGGTCGATGATGTCATCCGGTGCGCCGGGCAGAAGCTGAAGGATATAACCGCCTGCGGCGCGCACCTTCTGATCCTCGCCGACCAGAACACCCAGCGCGCAGGCCGTCGGGATCTGCTCGCTCTGCGCAAAATAGGCCGTCACGTCCTCCGCGATCTCGCCGGAAACCAGCTTGATACTGCCGATGTACGGCTCCTTCATCTGCAAATCGCGGATGACGGTGAGCATCCCGTCCGTGCCGACCGCAGCGCCCACATCGAGCTTGCCGGAGTATTTTTCCAGCAGCGTGATCTCAGGATTCTGCACGTAGCCGCGAACATTTCCCTTCGCGTCGGATGTCGCGAGGATGGTCCCCAACGGCCCGCCGCCCTTGATCTGGAGCGTCAGCGCACCATTTTCGACCTTCTGCATATTTCCCATTAAGGAGGCAGCCGTCAGAACGCGACCCAAAGCAGCTGTCGCCGTCGGGGTCGTCTTGTGAATTTCCCGCGCACGCTCCACGATGCCTGTGGAGCGGATCGCTGCGGCCTTCACAAAGCCGTCTTTTGTCATTGCACGAACAATATAATCCATTTCTTACTCCTTATATGCCGCAAAATAGATGCGCTGCTCCGCCGCCTGCGGTGCACGGAGGGCGCAGTCACCGTACTGCACCACACGGGCAAAGCCTGCCTCTGTGAGCCATTTTTCGAGCGTCTGCGGCTCGTAAGCGTATTCGCAGTGCTGCTCAAAACTCCGCGCCCAAAGCGCCCCCTGACGGCGAAACAGATCGATGCCGTAATAGCAGCGGTTTTCCGCCGCATCGAACTCCGCGCGCCACACGCAGTAGCTGTTCTCCGTTTCGTCGAGGAACACCTGCCCGTCCAGTTCCTTCAGTTTATACGGCGTGTTGATGTCAAAGAGAAATACGCCGCCGGGCGTGAGCGCCTGCCAGACGCGCCGGAACGCCGCAGGGCAGTCCGCAGGCTCATCGAGATAATTCAGGCTGTCGAGCAGGCAGACGACCAGCTCCACCGGCTGCGGCAGGCGCAGGCGCTGCATGGACTGGTGAATAAAGAAGGGTGGATTCTCCTCCAACTCCATCGCCTTTTCCGCCGCAACGGTGAGCATTTCCTCGGAAATGTCCGACGCCAGCACACGGTAGCCACGCTTTGCCAGAAGCACAGACATAGAGCCGGTACCACAGGCAAGATCAAGCACCGTTTCCGGCCTCTTCCCGTCCTTCTGCAATACCGCCTCTATAAAATCAAGGATCTTCTCATAGGGGATGTCGCGTGTCAGGCCGTCGTAGGCCCCCGCAAGCGACTCATAGGCGTTCACCGTTTTTTCTCCTCCAGGCGCTTGAAAACCATCTCATAGCCGCCGGAGCCGTTCAGCAGGCTGCGGTTGACGCGGCTGATGGTCGCGGAGCTGGCGCTGGTTTCTTCCAGAATATCGTGGTAAATGCTGCCGGCACGGAGCATTTTCGCAACGTCAAAACGCTGCTCCATTGCCTTCATCTCCGCCTGTGTGCAGAGGTCAAGGAAAAACTGATAGCACTCCTCCGGCGTTTTGAGGGTGAGCAGCGCCTGATACAGTTCATTGTTCGGGTCGGAATTTCTGTTTCTGTTGTTCATGGGCAGAACCCTCCAATCTACGCTCTGTATTCTATCACAGGAAATCGGGAAAGTAAAGCTGAAAAAGCAGAGCGCGGCTGCGCTCTGCTTTTATAAAGTTCTGCTTACTTATTGAAAATCTTGAAAATCTCGTCGATATCGTCAATGTTGGCCGAAGCATCTACGGGCGTGGACGCAGTGCTTTGGGGCTTCGCCTTTGCGGGGTTGGCAGAGGTGTAGATACCCTTGTTATCCGTCTTGTTCTCATCAAAGCCGGTAGCAATGACCGTAACGCGCATTTCATCCTCGAATTCGTCGGAGAAGGTCGCGCCGAAGATGATGTTGGCTTCGGGATTCGCCGCTTCCATAACGATATTCGCTGCGGTTTCGACGTCGTCCAGACCCAGATCGGCAGAGCCGGTCACGTTGATCAGAACGCCGGTAGCGCCGTTGATCGAGGTTTCCAGCAGGGGGCTGGCGACAGCCGCCATGGCGGCCTGCTCGGCCTTCTCGCGGCCGGACGCCGTGCCGACGCCCATGTGTGCACGGCCCGCGTTCTTCATGATGGAAGAAACATCCGCAAAGTCCAGGTTGATGATCACGCGGTCGGAGTAGCCGACCAGTTCGGAAATGGAGGACACCGCCTGCTTCAGGACATCATCCGCGATGCCGAATGCGTTGGCAAAGGTGATCTTCTGGTCGGTGACGTACTTCAGGCGGTCGTTCGGGATGATGATCAGGGAGTCGACCTTATCGGACAGGGACGCGATGCCTGCCTCCGCCTGCTTCATGCGGTTTGCACCCTCGAAGCGGAAGGGCTTCGTCACGACGCCGACGGTCAGGATACCGGCCTCATGCGCAAGATCGGCAATGATCGGAGCCGCGCCGGTGCCGGTGCCGCCGCCCATACCGGCGGTGATAAAGACCATATCCGCGCCTTCCAGACTCTTGGAGATCGCAGCACGGCTCTCCTCCGCAGACTTCTTGCCGATCTCCGGCTTGGAGCCTGCGCCCATGCCGCCGGTCAGCTTTTCGCCGATCTGCAGCTTGTTCTCGCACTTGGATTTGTTCAGGTCCTGACGGTCCGTATTCACAACGACAAACTCGACACCGCCGATGCCGCTGGAAATCATTCGATTGACGACATTATTGCCGGCGCCGCCGACGCCGATCACCTTGATATTTACTACCTTGTCTGCGTAATTCTCGGACATTTCGATCTCCTCCTATGTATCTTAAAAGAATGGGTGCATTTCCAGCACACAGTTAATATATGCAGATTTATACTTTTTTATTTTATCCTCTATTTCCCCTCAGGTCAATAGAAATTCGGAAAATTCACAAAAATATTTCATTTTTGCCTTACTTGCTCGGCGTAAATCTTGCCTCGCTGCCCTCACTGAAGGACAGGTCGATCGTGCCGCTCTGATAGTCGTCGAGATTCTTCAGAACTTCTTTCAGATATTCCAGCTTATAAGACAGGTTATCCTTGTTTCCGAGTTTGACATAATACTGGTCGCCGTACCAGAACGCCAGCTCATAGGAGGCCGGAATCTCCACCGAAACGACCTGCTTGGTAAGGTCGGCGGCCTCCAGTTCCTGCAAAAGGGACGTCATGCCGTCGAGCTGGCCCTGACTTGCGACTTCCTGCCCCGCCTCTGCCGCAATGGTAAGCTGCTGCCCAACCACGGGCGAGATGATCGTAAAGCCGCTGATCTGGATGTGGCTTTTTGCCTCTTTCGCATCAATTGCTTCTGTGACCTTCCCGTCGGAGGTGACGAGCCACCACCCCTCCGCCGTATCGCGAACGGCATAGGTGACTTCATATTCCGTCACGGTCAGCTCCAGCGTATCCGGCAGCCGCCGCGTGACCTGCACGGAGCGGACATAGGGCAGCTCCGCCAGAATGTTCCCGGAGACCTTTGCGCGGGAGATCGACAGCAGATTGTCGCCCTTGGCAACGCCGCAGGCGGCGGTGATCTCATCGGCAGTGTAGTATGTGCCGCCCACGACCTGAATATCCCTGACGCGGAAGAAAATCACCATACTCAGCACGAAGGCCGCAGCGATCGCCGCCATAATGAGGATCCGTTTCCAGACCACCAGGCTGATGCGTTTTTTCGTGCGCTGCCGGGCTCTGCGCTTCTGCTTCTCGCGCAGCAGCTCCAGACGTTCGCGCTCCCGGCGCTCGATACGCCGCTGCTCTGCCGCCTGCGCCGCACGCGAATTTCGCTCCGGCTGCCGGTGCGGCGGTCTGCGCCGCTGCTCGTTTTGTCTTTCGTTCGGTTCCATGAATCAGTTTCTCCGTTCTATCGCCGCGCCGCAGCCTTGCAGCAGCGGCACAAAATCAGAATATCCGCGCTCAATGTGTGCAATCCCGGTGATCTTACTCTCGCCCTGCGCGCAGAGCGCCCCGATGACCATCGCCGCGCCGCCACGCAGGTCGGTCGCTTCCACCTCTGCGCCGTACAGCGCAGGCACACCCGTCACGACCGCGTGGGTCTCTCCCGCCAGAATGTGCGCGCCCATTTTTTGCAGCGCAGGCACGTGCCGCAGGCGGTTTTCAAAAATGGTCTCCTCAAAGACGCTCACACCCTCCGCGACGGCCATCGCCGCCATCATGGGCGCCTGCGCGTCCGTCGGAAAGCCGGGATGCGGCGCCGTGCGGATGGGACTGACGGCATACAGGCGCGGCGCGCGCAGCGCAATGGAGCGATCCTCCACGGCAAGTTCGCAGCCCGCCTGCCGCAGCACGTCGGTCACCGCCGTCAGATGCGCGGGGCAAAGCCCCGTCAGGAGGACCTCTCCCCGTGTGGCAGCCGCCGCGATCAGATAGGTCGCGGCCTCCATGCGGTCTGGCATGACAGGATATGTACAGCCGTGAAGCAGCTTACCGCCGCGCACCCGCAGAATGCCGTTATCGTCTCGGACGTCCGCGCCGCAGGCACGCAGGAAACCGGCAAGATCACCGATCTCCGGCTCCTTTGCGGCATTGCAGAGCACGGTCTCGCCGTCACAGCGCAGCGCCGCAAGCAGCAGGTTTTCCGTCGCGCCGACGCTGGGAAAGCCCAGTGCAATCGTGCACGGCGCAGGCGCGGGCAGCTCGCAGATAATTTGCTCCCCGCGTTCTTCGATCTGCGCGCCCATGCGGCGCAGACCGGCAAGGTGGAGGTCGATCGGTCGCGCGCCGAGCACGCATCCGCCGGGCAACGTAATTGCGGCTTTTCCGAACCGCGCCAGCAGGGCGCCGAGGAAGATCACCGCCGCGCGCATCCGGCGCATAAGGCAGCACGGAATATCAAAGCGGCTTGCCCCGGTGCTGTCCACCGTTACGGTCGCGCCGCATCGTTCCGCTTCGCATCCAAGATGCCGCAGAATTTCCAGCGCCGTTTCCACGTCGCTGATGGCGGGACAATTCGTCAGCGTGCAGCGCCCGGAAACCGCAACCGTCGCGGCAAGAATGGGCAGAACGCTGTTCTTTGCGCCGTGGATCGCGATCTCGCCCCGCAGCGGCCGGCCGCCGCTGATATGATAAGCCTCCATAGGCATACCTCCGCATTCAGGATGCCCCATCCTATGCGGAAGGCGTTTTCAGCGTGCCTCGGCAAGCTCCGTGATGATCTGATAGATTCTCTGCGTGGAATCCAGCACTGCCAGCTCCCGCAGGCTTCTGCGCATCTTCTCGCGGCGCGGTGCGTCGGCAAGAAGCTCCTTTGCCGTCCGGTAGAGAAGCGCGCCGTCGCAGGTGTTTTCATGCAGGACGACCGCAGCACCATGCGATTCCAGAATCGCCGCATTCTTTTCCTGATGATTGTTCGTCACATTCGGCGAAGGGACGATAATGCAGGGCGTACCCGCCACGGCGATCTCGTTGAGCGTGGAGGCACCCGCGCGGCTGATCACAAGATCCGCCGCCGCCATCAGAGTCGGCATATTGTAGATATATTCCTGCATCACGATCTGCGGATTGGCCGCAAGGTCGATGCCCTGCTCTTTGACATATTCCGGCATCCACTTCCAGCCGAAGGAGCCGGTCGCGTGGATGTGCTGCCAGAGTTTTTCCTTGGATTCCAGCCGCATGAAATCGACGATCTTGCGGTTCATCTCCCGCGCGCCGAGGCTGCCCCATGCGGACACGACCAGCGGCTCGTCGCCGATGCCGAGTGTGCGGCGCGCATCCTCGCGCCGGGTGTAGAGGAATTCCTCCTGCACGGGCATCCCGACGACCTCAACGCGGTCGCGGTTGCGATACGCATTTCGGCATTCCTCAAAGCTCACCAAAATCTTATCCACCCGGTCTGCGACCAGACGGGTCGCCAGACCGGGAACGGCGTTGGATTCGTGCACCGCCGTCGGAATGTGGCGCTTTGTCCCCTGCTTGAGCATGGGAAAGCTCGCGTAGCCGCCGGTGCCGAGAATGACGTCCGGCCGGAACTCGTCGATGATCTCATCGGCGCGGCGCAGCGCGCGGCGAATGGCGACCGCCGTGCGGACATTGTGCCGGATGGCGGAGGGCGTCAGCTTGCGCAGATAGCTTGCGACCGTCAGCGTTTCCAGACGGAAGCCCTCGCGCGGGATGAGATTTGCCTCCATCCCGTCCACCGCGCCGACAAAGAGGATCTCCGATTCCGGGCGCTTGGCGCGCAGCAGCTTCGCCACCGCCAGAGCCGGATTGATGTGTCCTCCCGTGCCGCCGCAGGTAAATATGACCCTCAAAACAAGGCCCCCTTAATTCGGACTTTGTGAAATACTTCGTGAAATATTGAGCACGATGCCGTTTTCCGCCAGCTGCATGATGAGCGCCGTGCCGCCGGAGGAGAAAAACGGGAGCGAAATGCCTGTGGAAGGCAGCAGGTTCGTCACGACCGCCACATTCAGAAACACCTGCAAGGCAAGCAGCGTCGTCAGGCCGGCGGCCAGCAGCATGGAATAGCGGTCACGCGCGTGCATGGCGATCCAGTAGCCGCGGATGATCAGCAGCGCAAACAGCGCCAAGATCCCGATCGCGCCGATGAAGCCGAGTTCTTCGCAGACGATGGCGAAGATATAGTCGTTGTGCTCCTCCGGCAGGTACATATACTTCTGGCGGCTGCGGCCGAAGCCCAGTCCCGTCAGGCCGCCGGAGCCGATGGCGTACTGCGACTGCAAAATTTGCAGGCCCTTATCCAGAGGGTCGGACTCCGGATCGAGCCACGCGCGGATGCGGTCGGCCGTGTAGCCCTTCGTCAGAAGGTAGACCGCCACGAGCCCGACCGCGACGACGACCAACCCGACAAGGAACTTCCAGTTCGTGCCGCCGAGGATCATCATGATAAAGCCGACGGCCAGAATGATCAGCGTTGCGGACATATGCGGCTCCAGATACAACAGACCCGCAATCACGCCGAGGATCAGCATATAGGGCGCGAAGCCGTATTTGAACCCCTTCATGTCCCGCGTGTGCGCCGCCATAATCGCCGCAAAGGAGGTGATCACGGCGAATTTCGCGATCTCCGAGGGCTGGAAGCGCGTAAAGCCGAGGCTGATCCAGCGTGTGGCGCCGCCGACCTCTATGCCGATCAGCGGCACAAGGGCCAGTATTGCAACGGCAACGAAGAGGATCAGCAGCGACAGCTTCTGATACCATTCATAGGGGATCCGGCTGAACAGGAACAGCACGCCCATGCCCATGACCGCAAACATAAGCTGGCTGATAAAATACTTCGCGGAATTGCCGGTTTTATAGTAGGCTCTGGCATAGCTGGCCGAAAACAGCATAATGAGGCCGATGACCACAAGCAGCACCGTCAGCACCAGATACGGAACGTCGATCATGCCGCGATCCGTTTCCACAGGGCGCAGCGCAGGGTCCTGTGCGGTGAGCTTCTTTCGGTTCACAACCATGCCTCCTTTTGGTTATCCTGCCATTGCTCCGATCCACGCCTGCACGCCAAACCATGCAGCCACACACATGACGATCGTCACGGAAACAAAGACGGTCCAGATTTTCTTTTCCGACCAGCCGCACATTTCAAAGTGATGATGGATCGGCGCCATCTTGAAGATGCGTTTGCCGTGCGTCAGCTTGAAGTAGCAGACCTGAAGAATATCGGAAAGGGTTTCAATGATATAGATAATGCCGACAAACAGAAGGATCAGCGGCATATCCAGCGCAAAGGCCAGACCGCAGACCGCGCCGCCGAGAAACAGCGAGCCGGTATCGCCCATAAAGACCTTTGCGGGATAGAAATTATACACAAGGAAGCCGCCAAGGCCACCCAGCAGCGCCGCCGGGAAGGTGGCGAGTCCCGATTTTTTCATGAGCATGGAAACGAGAACGAAGAACAGCATGACGGGCATGGTCACGCCGGTCGCAAGGCCGTCGATGCCGTCGGTGAGATTGACAGCGTTGACGCAGCCGACGATGACAAACACCGCGAAGGCCAGATACGCCACCGGAGGAATTCCGGTCACGGGCGCTTTGACAAAGGGGATGTACAGATCGCAGGTCAGCGCGCCGTGCTTGTAGAGGAAATACAAGAAGAGCGCCGCGGCAATAATTTGGAGCAGCAGCTTCTGAATCCCGGTCAGGCCGAGGTTACGCTTCTTTTTGACCTTGATAAAATCATCGGCAAAGCCGATCAGGCCAAAGGCCAGCGCCAGTGCCAGCACAAGAAGATGGGAATACTCCCCTTCCAGCATGGACTTCCAGCCCGTCGCGATGCACAGAAGCGACGCGGCGATAAAGGTCAGGCCGCCCATTGTCGGCGTGCCGGACTTTCCGTTGTGCCACTTCGGGCCGACCTCACGGATCGACTGTCCCGCTTTCAGCGCGCGCAGCGCGGGAATCAGGAATTTACCAAGGACAAGCGCCAGAACAAATCCGGCCACCAGAGAAATCAGCACCATCAGCAGGTCAAACATCGTTTCATTTCCCCCATTTTTGCTTTTGTTCTATCAATCATTTCCGAGAAGCTCCAGAACGCGCTCCATGCGCATCCCGCGGCTCCCCTTGACAAGCAGGACATCGCCCGGCTTTGCCGTCCGGCACAGGGCCTCGGTGAGCGCCTCGTGCGTCGGATAAAGCTGCGCAGGAATTCCAGCTTCCTCCGCGCCGCGGACATACTCCTCCGCGTGCGCACCGTAGGCAAAAAGCAGATCGGCGCACTGCGCGGCCGCCTTGCCCACTTCATAATGCGCCAATGGCGCATGGTCACCCAGCTCCAGCATCCCGCCCAGAACGGCGATATGCCGGCCGGCAGCCTTCGTATCCTTCAGAACCTGAAGCGCGGCGCGCATGGATTCCGGCCCGGCGTTGTAGCAGTCCTCTATGACCGTCATGCCGCGCAGAGGATAAATTTTCTGGCGCATACCGGTATTGTGAAAGCCCGCCAGCCCCGCCTGAATTCCCGCGACCGGCACATGAAGCTCCAGCCCGACGGCGATCGCTGCCAGTGCGTTGAGCACGTTGTGCCTGCCCACGACCGGCAGCTCTACGGGAAAGCGCAGCTCACCCGCCGCCGCCGTGAAGCGGATGCCGTCCTCGGACATCCGGATGTCCTCCGCACGCACGTCGCAGTCCGGCGAAACGCCGAAGCATTTGGCGAGATACGTTTCCCGAACCGTGCGGAGCAGGTCGTCGTCTCCGTTGAAAAAGATCGTTCCGCCGGGGCGCAGCCCCTCCAGAAGTTCCAGCTTCGCTCTCAGAATTCCCTCGCGGGAACCGAGATTCTCAATGTGCATCGTGCCGATATTGGTAATGACCGCAATGTCCGGCTGGGCGATACGCGTCAGGACGGAAAGCTCGCCGAAATGGTTCATGCCCATTTCCAGCACGGCAGCCTCGCAGTCCGGCTGCAAGCCGAGTACCGTGACAGGAAGGCCGAGGCCGTTATTGAAGTTTGCCGCCGTCTTTTCCGTGCGGTAAGTCGTTTCCAGCACTGCGGCGATCATTTCCTTGGTCGTCGTTTTGCCGACGCTGCCGGTGATGCCGACGCTTTTCAAAGGAAGCGTCCTGCGGTAGCCCGCGGCGATCGCCTGTAGGGCGGCAACGGTATCGCGCACGTAGATCGCCGGAATTTCCGCCGCAAGCGGCTTGGAAGCCAGCACCGCCGCCGCGCCCTTTTGCAGCGCGTCCGCGGCAAAGTCATGCCCGTCTCTCGCGCCCGTGATCGCTACAAACAGCTCTCCGCGCTGCAGGCGCCGGGTGTCAAAGTTCGCGCCGCGGAACGTCTTTTCGGCATATTCCGCCGCGACCGTTCCGCCGCAACATTGTGCCGCCTGTGCGAGACTTATTTCTCCATTTCGCATAGCGCCGATGCGACCTCCTCGCGTTCATCCAAATGAACCTTCGTTGTGCCGAGGATCTGATAGGTCTCATGCCCCTTCCCGGCCAATAATATCATATCATATTTCCGCGCGCAGCGCAATGCCACTCTGATCGCGCGGCGGCGATCCTCTTCCACAGCATACGGCGTCTTTGTGCCGGATATGCCGGAAAGAATGTCCCGGATGATCGCCATGGGGTCTTCCGTCCGCGGATTATCCGAGGTGACGATCACGAAATCGGCGTATTTGACGGCGATCTCGCCCATGATTGGGCGCTTCGTCTTATCGCGGTCGCCGCCGCAGCCAAAGACGAGGATCACCCGTCCCCTACAGTAGTCCTTCACGGAGCGCAGGAGATTTTCCAGTCCGTCCGGCGTGTGGGCGTAGTCAATGAGCACCGTGTAAGGCTTTCCCGGTGTGGGGACGACCTCGACGCGCCCCTTGACACCTTTCGCCGCTGCAAGCGCCTGCGCCGCATCGGCAAGCGATACGCCGAGCTGCCGGACGATGCCGATGGCAACCAGCGCATTGCTGACGGTAAAGCGGCCGGGGATCCCGACGCGCACGCGCGCCGTTTCCGCGCCCTCGCAGACCTGCATGGCAATATGATCCGATCCGAGCTCGATCTCCCGCGCCGTGAGGTCCGCGTTTCCCGTGCCGACGGTATAGACGGTACAGGAAGCGTCCGCGATCATTTTCTCTGCCGTGGGGTCGTCGAGATTGAACACACCATGTTCGCACATGGTAAAGAGCTTTGCCTTCGCGCGTCGGTAGTTTTCCATCGTTCCGTGAAAATCCAGATGATCCTCCGTCAGGTTGGTAAATGCGCCGACCTGATAGCGGATGCCGTCCACGCGGTGCAGCTCCAAAGCGTGGGAGGAAACCTCCATCACCACATGGGTACAGCCCGCATCGCGCATCTGCGCAAGGAGGCCCTGCAATTCAAAGCTCTCCGGCGTGGTGCGCTCGGTCTCGAGCGCTTCCTCGCCGATCATGTTACGGATCGTTCCGATCAGGCCGACCTTCGCCCCGCAGCTTTTTTCCAATATTTCTTTTACAAGGCAGGTGATGCTGGTCTTGCCATTCGTACCGGTCACGCCGATCATCTGCATGGACTTTGCCGGTGCGCCGTACCAGTTGACGCCCAGCTGCGCCAGCGCCGCCCGCGCAGAGCGCACCCGGATCCATGGCGCGTCCTCCGGCATGGAGTGC
Source organism: uncultured Eubacteriales bacterium (assembly GCA_900544705.1). Classification (GTDB taxonomy): domain Bacteria; phylum Bacillota; class Clostridia; order Oscillospirales; family Oscillospiraceae; genus JAZOXB01. The sequence continues at coordinate 11,581 of UQWH01000018.1, forward strand.
TCGCAGAGAACTGCCGCCGCGCCGCGCTGCAAGGCCATTGGGATAAACTTATGTCCGTCCGTGGCATAGCCGGAAACCGCAACGAAGAGGTCGCCCGGCTTCGTCCTGCGCGAGTCGTAGCTCACGCCGGTAATCTCAAGCTCCATATCCGCATTCTGCGCGAGAATCGGAAGTCCTTCCAGCAAAGTCCGCAATTTCATACCTTACACCTACCCTTGTGCTGTTGAATCCGTTGCCGTCGTGTCGATAAAGGTCACGACGATCATCGTACCGCGCGCCACCTGCACGCCGGGGTCAATATCCTGCTGCGCCGCGATGACGTAGCTTGCCGAGGAGTCAACGCCCTTGGCCTGCATATAAAGGCCGCAGTCCGCCAGCGCCTGATTTGCCTGCGCCACGGTCAGACCGGACAGATCGGGCACCGTGACCTGATCGGTCGGCATGGAGTCGTCGGTGTACAGGAGCACCGTCGAATTGCCCGGCAGCTCGCGCCCATGTGCGGGGATCTGACTGACGATCTTGTCTCCGTCGCCGATGATGCGATAGTTGAGATAGTTTTCTTCCAGCCGCTTGTTGGCCTCCGCCTCGGTCAAGCCGACCACGTTCGGCATCCGTACCGCGACTCTGGACATATCCTCCGCGGAGTATTCGCCCTCTACGCCGAGATAGGGCAGAATGTCCTCAAAGATCGCTGCGACCGTCGGCGCGCCCATCTGGCCGCCGGAAATATAGTAGCCGGAGCTGCTGCTCGGCGTATCGAGCGCCACGAGGACGACATACTTCGGGTCGTCCATGGGCGCAATGCCCACGAAGGAAACGATTTTGTCTCTGGTCAGGCTGCCGTTCTCGTCGCGCTGGTCGGTCTTTTCCGCCGTGCCGGTCTTGCCGCCGATACGGTAGCCGACGACCTGCGCGTTCTTTGCCGTGCCTTCGGTCACGACGGACTCGATGAGCTGGCACATTGTTTTGGAGGTTTCCTCGGAGATCACCTGACGCACGACCGTGCGGGAATTCTTCTGCACAACGTTGCCGTCGCTGTCGACGACTTCGGAAACAACGTGCGGCTCCAGCAGATACCCGCCGTTGACGACCGCTGCGATCGCCCGCACGAGCTGGATAGGCGTCGGCTTGACCGTCTGGCCGAAGGAGGTGGAGATCAGATAGCTGGTGCCGTAGTTTGCGTTGTCCGCAAGGCGTTCACGGCTGTGGAACAGACCGCTGGACTCACCCGGCAGGTCGATGCCGGTCTTTTCCATCAGGCCGAAGGCGCGGCAGTAATCATACAGGGTATCGCCGCCGGTTTTCAGGCCGATGTGTGCAAAGGCGATGTTGCAGGAATTTTGCAGCGCCTCTGCGGTCGTTTCCGCGCCATGACCGGCAAGCCGCCAGCAGGACAGTGTCTGGGAACGGCCCTCGAATTTCTCCGAGCCGCCGCAGTAGAAATGATCGTTCAGCGTGACCGCACCGCTGTCCAATGCGGAAGCCAGTGTGATGATCTTGAAGGTCGAGCCGGGCTCGTAGCCGTCGGAAACGCAGCGGTTGCGCCACTGCTTCAGACGCGCTGCCGCGACGGCATTGTTGTAGGCTTCAAAAGCTGCCGTGCGCTCTGCGCTCCCCTCCGGGAGCTTCGCCGCTTCTTCATAAAGCTGCGTCAGCTCGTCGTTCTTTTCCGTATCGTAGATCTCGAGATATTGATTGGGGTCGTAGCTTCCCAGTGTGGACATGGCGACAATATCGCCGGAGTTCACGTCGAACACGATACCGAACGCGCCGTTTTTCACGTCGTAGCGGTCGACCGCGTCCTGAAGCTGCTTCTCCAAATAATACTGCACCGTGGTGTCAATTGTCAAGACTACGCTGTCGCCATCGGAAGCCTGGTAGTATTTCTCATAGGAATAGAGCATCTCGGTCTCGTTGTTGCCCTTGGTCGTGATGACCGCGCCCGCAGTACCCTCCAGATAGCTGTTGTAGTAGGATTCCAGACCTTCGGAGCCGACATTTTCCGTATTGGTAAAGCCCAGAAGCTGCGCCGCCAACGTGCCGTAGGGATAGTAGCGCATGGAGTCCGGCTCCAGATGCACGCCGATGATCTTGTTGGCGCTGATATATTCGCGCACCTGATCGCAGATCTCCTGCGTCTGACGGCGCTTGAGCATCTTATAGCGGTACTTTACATCCGCCGCCTGCTCCTTGATCCAGCTCGCGTCCAGATCGAGGATGCGCGCCAGCGCATTGGACAGCGCGTCCACATCCACCTTGTTCTGCTCCAGCTCCAACGGGTCGAGGAAGATATTCTCCACGCTGGACGAGGCCGCCAGCACATTCATGTTCCGGTCGTAGATCGTGCCGCGCGAGGCCGTGACGCTGGTGGTTCTTGTTTGGTTGCGGATGGCCTTTTCCTCATACTTATTATGGTCGATCAGCATCAGCTTGACGAGCATACCCGCAACGGCGCAGAACGACAAAATGCCCAGGCAGATCATCATCGCGAAGATCCCCTTGCGCACATGCGTCACGGGGACTTCCGGATTTCTGCCGGAGCGTCGTTTTCTTCTGTACCGGTTTTCGCTTTGCTTCATGGTATCTCCTCCGGGGAATTCAAGAAGTTCAAAAACATGGGCGGCAATTCTGATTCACCGCCCATGTTTCTGTACACTATATTCGTGGCTCAGGTGAAGTATTCTACCGCATCGGTGAACACATTCCGCAGCGCCGTAAAGGCTCGCTGGAAAATGTTCTGCTCCTTCGGCGCGGTGTAGACCTCCGCCGTATCCTCTGCCTGCACCTGCACGTAGACGATCTGCGAGGGGCCGGGCTTGCGCATATTCAGCTCCTTTGCCCGCTTTTCCACCTTTTCCAGATCCAGCGCGCCCTCGTACTGCGATTGCAGGCGGGCCTTCTGCTCGGAAAGCGTGGAGAGCTCGCTTTGCAGCTCGCCGACCTCGCTCTTTGTTTCATACAGCCGCACATAGCTGAAAATCACCAGAAACAGCATCACGCAGGCCATCGCGCCGCCCAGCAGCGCAAAGGGGGAAAATGCCGGTTTGGTTCTGACCTTCGGCGCACGCCGGGGGCGAGCCGGTGCATCCGGGAGCTGCGCCGGGCGCTGCTTCGGCAGCGCATTGCTTCTCATATTCTGCCCGGCATAGATGTCATAAGCCGCCGAGCCGTTGCTGCGGTAGGGATTGCGCTGTGCCATAGCCAAACCATCCTTTCAAAGAATCAGATTTTCTCCGCCACGCGGAGCTTCGCGCTCCGGGCGCGGGGGTTTTCCTCCAGCTCTGCTGCGGAGGAAACAATGGGCTTGCGGGTCACAAGCCGGATCTGCGGTTTCTTGCCGCAGACACAGACCGGAAACTCCGGCGGACAGGTGCAGCCGCGCGCGGCCTGCTGCATCTCGCTTTTTACAATGCGGTCTTCCAGCGAGTGGAAGGTGATCACGGCCAGCCGTCCGTTCGGATTCAACCGGCGGATCGCCGCTTTCATCATTTTACTGACAGAGCCGAGTTCATCGTTGACCGCGATGCGGATCGCCTGAAAGCTCCGCTTGGCCGGGTGCTGCTTTTCGCGCAGAGCCTGCGGCGGCATCGCGCCGCGGATGATGTCCACCAGCTCCAGCGTCGTTTCAATGGGCTTCTTTTCCCGGCTGCGCACGATCGCGGCCGCGATCTGCGGCGCGTAGCGCTCCTCGCCGTATTCATAGAGGATGCGGCGAAGCTCCTCCTGCGGCCAGCGGTTGACGATCTCCCCCGCCGTCAGCGGATCCTCACGGTTCATGCGCATATCCAGCGGCGCGTCTGCCATATAGGAAAAGCCGCGCAGCGCATCGTCCAGCTGCGGAGAGGACACGCCGAGATCAAAGAGCATCCCGTCCACACCCGCGATCCCGAGCCCATCGAGGATCGCGTCCAACTCCGCAAAATTGGAATGTACCAGCGTCACGCGCGGAAGATAGGCCGCAAGGCGCTGCTTTGCCGCATCCAGCGCAACCTGATCGCGGTCAACGCCGATCAGGCGGCCGGTCGTTAGGCGCTTGACGATCTCCGAGGAGTGACCGGCGCCGCCCAGCGTCCCGTCGAGATAGATCCCGTCCGGGCGGATGTTCAGCGCCTCGATGCACTCGTCCAACAGAACCGATTTATGTTGAAATTCCATCAGAAGCCAAGCTCCTCCATCACGGCGGCAATGGCCTCCGGCGTCATATACTTTGCTTCCTCCGCCTCGTAGCGCTCTGCCGACCAGATCTCGGCGCGCCCGGCCTGACCGAGGAACACGACATCCTGCTTGATGCCCGCGTACTCGCGCATGGACTCCGGCAGGAGAAAACGTCCCTGCTTGTCCGGTTCGCATTTTACAACATTGGCGAAGAAGAAACGCATGGCGCGCGCCTTCGAGGAAGGCAGCGCATTGCAGTGGTCGAGCACCTTCTGCCATTCTTCCTCCGGATAAACCGTCAGGCAGGCATCGGCAGCCTTCGCGACGTAGAACGCCGCGCCCAGCTCTTCGCGGAGCTTTGAGGGAACAAACAGGCGTCCCTTTGCATCCAGCGTGTGCTTGTATTTGCCGTACATTTTCCCTCACCTCGCTCCATTTTGCTCATTTTTCTTCCATTTCACTCCACTGTGCTATCAGTATACAATCAAACAAAAAAAAATGCAACCTCTAATCCACACTTTTTGTTGTCTTTTTTTGAAATTTTTATGGAAAACCCTTCCAAATTTCAAATATTTGAACGTATGTTTTAATTTCCATTCCTCCTCCATTCCCCTCCCCGAAACAAAAAAGCTCCCCGTCCGCAGACGGGGAGCTTTGAAACAATTTTCTATTTTCCGCCGACGTACATCCGACCGATGACCCAGCTTTTCAGGCAGCAAGGCAGCAGCCGCGCAAGAATGGCCAGCGCGCGGTAGGATGCGCCGATCACATATTCCGGCTTGACGTGCTTGCGGAGGGCAACGGAAGCGAGGAAATGCCCCGCCTTCTCCGGCGTCATGCCATTCTGCTCGTCATGCTCCATCACGGCCACGCTCCGGGCGATTCGTCCGTGGTAAATTTCGTCACCCGTGGACGCTTTTTCCCGTGCGGCGGTGAAGCCGGTGTGAATGTCGCCCGGCAGGACGGCGCAGAGCTCCACACCGAAGGGGGCGACCTCATTGCGCAGTGCCGCAGTATAGGCACTCACAGCCGCCTTGCTGACGGAATACCACGCCTGAAACGGGATAGGCGTCAGCGCGGCAAAGGAGCTGACATTGACGATGCGGCCGCTTCCCTGCTGCCGCATCAGCGGCAGCACTGCCTTGCAGCCGTTGACCACACCAAACAGGTTGACATTCAGCAGGCGCTTTGCGTCTTCATTCTCTGTAAACTCCGCCGCCCCGGAAATGCCGAAGCCCGCATTGTTGACCAGCAGATCAATGTGTCCCTCTTTCTGCCAGACCTCCCGCACCGTTGCCTACACCTGCCGCTCGTCTGCAACGTCGCAGCAGAGGTGTATCATTCCGGACAGATGCGCCGGGTGACGGGAAAGAATGTAGACCTTGCAGCCGCGTTTTTGCAGTTCCAATGCGGTCGCCCGGCCGATGCCAGAGCTTCCGCCGGTCACAATGGCAATTTTCATAGGTACCTCTTTCTAAAAAATGCCCTCCGGTTTTTCACCGGAGGGCATGGGGTTTATTTCTGCTCGTTGTCGATCATGCTCTGCGTCACCTGAGATTCCGGCCACTCGGTAACATCATAGTCACGGTAGATGTCCAGACCGGAGCCGGCCGGGATCAGCTTGCCGATGATGACATTTTCCTTCAGACCGACCAGATGGTCGACCTTGCCCTTGATCGCAGCCTCGGTCAGGACCTTGGTGGTTTCCTGGAAGGAAGCGGCAGACAGGAAGGACTCGGTTGCCAGAGAAGCCTTGGTGATGCCCATCAGGATCAGGGAGTTCGTCGCAAGCCGCAGATCGGTTTCGCCGGCATCAATGCGCGCCTGCACCTTCTCATTGGCGTCGTCGAACTCGTAGACATCCACGACCGTGCCGCTCAGCAGATCGGTATCGCCGGGATCCTCCACGCGCACCTTGCGCATCATCTGACGGATGATGACCTCGATGTGCTTATCGTTGATGTCAACGCCCTGCTGACGGTAAACCGCCAGAACGCCCTGCGTCAGATAGTTCTGCACGGCCTCCAGGCCGGAGATGCGCAGCACATCGTGCGGGTTGAGCGCGCCGTCGGTGATCGGTTCGCCTCTGTGCACCGGCTTGCCCTGCTCGACGCGCAGGCCGACGGAATACGGGACCTGATACAGCTTGACCTCGCCGTCATCGGCAGTGACCGTAATGTCGCGCAGCGCACTGCGGTGCGTTTCGTCGATGTCGACAATGCCGTCGATCTCGGAAATGGCAGCCATCTTCTTCGGCTTGCGGGCCTCAAAGAGTTCTTCGACTCGCGGAAGACCCTGCGTGATATCGTCGCCCGCGACACCGCCGGTGTGGAAGGTACGCATTGTAAGCTGCGTGCCCGGTTCACCGATGGACTGTGCGGCGATGATGCCGACGGCCTCGCCCATGTTGACGAGTTCGGAAGTTGCAAGGTTCATGCCGTAGCACTTCGCGCAGACGCCGCTTCTGGCGCGGCAGCCAAGCACAGTGCGGGCATAGACAGAGTGGATACCATGGGCTTCGAGGAGCTTTGCGTCGTCCTCGTGCATCATCTTGGTATTTGGGATCAGAACTTCGCCCGTTTCCGGATCGCAGATGTCGTTGACCGGGAAGCGGCCATGGATGCGGGAGGCAAAGCTCTCGATGACCTGTCCCTTTTCCACGACCTCGGAGAGGTTGATGCCATGCTTCGTGCCGCAGTCGGATTCGCGGATGATGACCTCCTGCGAAACATCGACCAGACGACGGGTCAGATAACCGGAGTCCGCAGTACGAAGTGCGGTATCGGTCAGGCCCTTTCGAGCACCTCTGGAGGAAATGAAGTATTCCAGAGCGGACAGGCCTTCACGGAAGTTTGCCTTGATCGGGATCTCGATCGTGCGGCCGCTGGTGTCGGCCATCAGGCCACGCATACCGGCAAGCTGACGGATCTGGTTCATGCTGCCTCGGGCGCCGGAGTCCGCCATCATATAGATTGGGTTGAAGCGGTCGAGGTTATCCTGCAGAGCGCCGGTGACGTCCTTGATGGTCTGCTCCCACTGCTGGACGACCAGACGATAGCGCTCGTCGTTGGTGATGAAGCCGCGCTTGTACTGACGGTCGATCTTGACCGCTTCGCGCTCGGCGTCGGCGATCAGGGCGTACTTCTTTTCCGGGATGACCATATCCGCGATGGAAACGGTGATGGCGCCCTTGGTGGAGTACTTGTAGCCCAGCGCCTTCACGCGGTCGAGCATCTCGGTCGCGATGGTGAAGCCGTGCTTGCGGATGCACTTGTCGATGATGACACCCAGCTTCTTCTTGCCGACCAGGAAGCTGACTTCCAGCTCAAAGGTGTTCTCCGGCTTGCTTCTGTCGACAAATCCGAGATCCTGCGGGATCGGCTCATTGAAGATCAGGCGACCGACGGTCGCGTTGATGAGCTTGTACTGCATCTTGCCGTCGATCTCCTTGCCATAGCGGACACGGATCGGTGCGTGCAGGCCGATGGCGCCGTTGGCATAGGCGGTGATCGCCTCGTCAACGCTGGAATAGGAGTGCTTCGGGAAATAGGACGGAGCGCGCTTCTTGGTCTTTTCCGCGTCGTCCAGCGCAGCAGCGACGAGGTCGCCGTCGACCATCTGGTCAACCGGCAGATCGTAATCGCCGGCGTCCGTGACGAACACTTCCTCCGCGCCCTTTTCCTTTTTGCCCAGACGGACATAGGTCAGGTAGTACGTGCCGAGGATCATATCCTGCGTCGGGACCGTGACGGGCTTGCCGTCCTGCGGGCGCAGCAGGTTGTTCGCCGAGAGCATCAACATTCTGGCCTCGGCCTGCGCCTCTGCGGACAGAGGCACGTGAATTGCCATCTGGTCGCCGTCGAAGTCAGCGTTGAACGCGGTGCAGCACAGGGGGTGCAGCTTGATTGCGCGGCCCTCGACCAGCACCGGCTCAAAGGCCTGAATACCCAGACGGTGCAGCGTGGGAGCACGGTTCAGCATGACCGGACGATCCTTGATGATGTCTTCCAGTGCATCCCAGACTTCCGGTTCGCCCTTGTCGATCTTCTTCTTGGCGCTCTTGATATTGTTGGCAACGCCATCCTCGACCAACTTCTTCATAACGAAGGGGCGGAACAGCTCAATGGCCATTTCCTTCGGCACGCCGCACTGATAGAGCTTCAGCTCCGGGCCGACGACGATAACGGAACGGCCGGAATAGTCGACGCGCTTGCCCAGAAGGTTCTGGCGGAAGCGGCCCTGCTTGCCCTTGAGCATATCGGACAGGGACTTGAGCGCACGGTTGTTTGCGCCGGTGACGGCACGGCCGCGGCGGCCGTTGTCGATCAGGGCGTCGACCGCTTCCTGAAGCATACGCTTCTCATTGCGGATGATGATGTCCGGCGCGCTGAGTTGGATCAGGCGCTTGAGACGGTTGTTGCGGTTGATGACGCGGCGGTACAGATCGTTCAGATCGGAGGTCGCAAAGCGGCCGCCGTCGAGCTGAACCATCGGACGGATCTCCGGCGGGATGACCGGCAGGACGTCCATGATCATCCACTCCGGCTTGTTGCCGGAAGCGCGGAAGGCCTCGACGACCTCCAGACGCTTGATGATGCGCAGCTTCTTCTGGCCGTTTGCGTTTTTCAGCTCTGCACGGAGCTGAGAGGACAGCGCCTCAAGGTCAAGCTCGGCAAGCAGCTTTTTGACCGCTTCCGCGCCCATACCGGCGTCAAAATCGTCCTCATATTTTTCCCGCATATCGCGGTACTCTTTTTCGCTCAGGATCTGGCACTTGCTCAGCGGCGCGTCGCCGGGATCGGTGACGATATAGCTGGCAAAATAAAGAACTTTTTCCAGAATCCGCGGGCTGATGTCCAGCAGCAGACCCATGCGGGACGGGATTCCCTTAAAATACCAGATGTGGCTGCACGGCGCGGCCAGCTCAATGTGGCCCATACGCTCGCGGCGGACCTTGCTGCGCGTAACTTCGACGCCGCAGCGGTCGCAGATCTTGCCCTTGAAGCGGATCTTCTTATACTTGCCGCAGTGGCACTCCCAGTCCTTCGTCGGTCCGAAGATCCGTTCGCAGAACAGGCCGTCGCGTTCCGGCTTCAGGGTACGGTAGTTGATGGTTTCCGGCTTTTTGACCTCGCCGTAGGACCAATCGCGAATCATTTCCGGCGAAGCAATACCGATTTTGATCGCACTGAATGTCTTATTGCTCATCGTATTACTCCTCCTTTACTTTTCTTCCTCGTCGGTATCGGCATCGAACACGAAATCATCATCTTCGTCGTCGCTGCCGTCGGCATCGTCATCACTGTCCATGCCGATGATCTTTTCCAGTGCGCTGACATCGCTGTCCGTGCTGTCGGGGTCGATGCCGTAACCGGAGCTGAGGACCTCGTCCTCATCGGTCACGTAGTTCTGACCGCCTGCGCTGTAGACGACATCATCGTCATCATCGTCACGCAGCTCGATCTCCTCGCCCTGATCGTCCAGCACGCGGACGTCCAGACACAGGGACTGCAGTTCCTTGACCAGAACCTTGAAGGATTCCGGCACGCCGGGCTTCGGGACATTGTGACCCTTGACAATGGCCTCGTAGGTCTTGACACGGCCGGTCACGTCGTCGGACTTGACCGTCAGGATCTCCTGAAGGGTATATGCCGCGCCGTAGGCTTCGAGTGCCCAGACTTCCATTTCGCCGAAGCGCTGGCCGCCGAACTGCGCCTTGCCGCCCAGAGGCTGCTGGGTCACGAGGCTGTACGGGCCGGTGGAACGGGCATGGATCTTATCGTCAACCAGATGGTGCAGTTTGAGGAAGTAGGGGTAGCCGACCGTGACAAGGTTGTCAAACGGCTCGCCGGTACGGCCGTCGTACAGAACGGTCTTGCCGTCCTCGCGCAGTCCGGCCTTCTGCAGCGTCTCGCGGATGTCCTTTTCGTTCGCGCCGTCGAAGATCGGGGTCGCGACCTTCCAGCCCAGCGCATGGGCTGCATAGCCGAGGTGGACTTCCAGAACCTGACCGATGTTCATACGGGAAGGAACGCCCAGAGGATTCAGCACGATGTCCAGCGGCGTGCCATCCGGCAGGAAGGGCATATCCTCCTCCGGCAGGATACGGGAAACGACGCCCTTATTGCCGTGGCGGCCCGCCATCTTATCGCCGACGGAGATCTTACGCTTCTGCGCGATATAAACGCGGACGACCTTGTTGACACCCGGAGCCAGCTCATCGCCGTTCTTGCGGGTAAAGACCTTGACGTCAACAATGATGCCGGCCTCACCGTGGGGAACCTTCAGAGAGGTGTCGCGCACCTCGCGCGCCTTCTCGCCGAAGATCGCGCGGAGCAGGCGCTCCTCGGCGGTCAGTTCGGTTTCGCCCTTGGGCGTGACCTTGCCGACCAGATAATCGCCGGACTTGACCTCTGCGCCGATGCGGATGACGCCGTCATCGTCGAGATCCTTGAGGGTATCCTCGCCGACGTTCGGGATGTCGCGGGTGATCTCTTCCGGCCCAAGCTTGGTATCGCGGGCTTCGGTTTCGTACTCCTCGATGTGGATGGAGGTGAACACGTCCTCGCGGACCAGACGCTCGTTGAGCAGGATGGCATCCTCGTAGTTGTAGCCCTCCCAGGTCACGAAGCCGATCAGCACGTTCTTGCCCAGTGCAATCTCGCCCTGAGAGCAGGCAGGGCCGTCTGCGATGATCTGTTCCTTCGTCACGCGCTCGCCGACCTCGATGATCGGACGCTGGTTGATGCAGGTGCCCTGATTGGAGCGGGCAAACTTCGTCAGGAAATAATCCTTCACTTCGCCATTATCGTAGCGAACCGTGATGAGATCCGCGGAAACGCGGGTCACGACGCCGTCGCCCTCGGCCTTGATGCAGACCTCGGAGTCCACGGCGCACTTCTGCTCGATACCGGTGGCGACGATCGGCGCCTCCGTGACCATCAGGGGCACGGCCTGACGCTGCATGTTCGCGCCCATCAGCGCGCGGTTCGCGTCGTCGTTCTGGAGGAAGGGAATGAACGCCGTTGCAATGGAGGTCATCATCTTCGGGGAAACGTCGACGTAGTCGATCGTTTCGCAGTCGACGGACAGGATCTCATTGCGGTGGCGGCAGGTAATGCGGCTGTTGATGAGGAAGCCGTTTTCATCCTTCGGCTCTGCGGCCTGCGCGATGTAGTAGTCGTCCTCAACGTCGGCGGGCATATAGTCCACCTGATCGGTCACGCGGGAGCCGACATACTTGCCGGTCTCGTGATCGTAGATCTTCTCGACCTTGCGGAAGGGCGCTTCCACGAAGCCGTATTCATTGATCTGGGCATAGCTGGCCAGATAGTTGATCAGGCCGATGTTCGGGCCTTCAGGCGTTTCGATCGGGCACATACGGCCGTAATGGCTGTAGTGGACGTCTCGAACGTCGAAGGAGGCGCGCTCGCGGCTCAGGCCGCCGGGGCCGAGGGCCGACAGACGGCGCTTGTGCGTCAGCTCTGCCAGAGGGTTGTTCTGGTCCATGAACTGCGACAGCGGGGAGGAGCCGAAGAACTCCTTGATGACCGCGGTCACGGGGCGGATGTTGATCAGGCTCTGCGGGGTAACGGCATCCAGATCCTGCACGGTCATGCGCTCGCGAACCACACGCTCCAGACGGGTGAAGCCGACACGGAACTGGTTCTGCAGCAGCTCGCCCACGCAGCGCAGGCGGCGGTTGCCGAGATGGTCGATGTCGTCGGTGGTGCCGACGCCGCAGGCGACGCAGTTGAGGTAGTTGATGGAAGCCAGAATATCGTCGCGGGTGATATGCTTGGGAATGAGGTCGTCCAAGCGCTCCTCGATGGCGTCCTTCCAGCCGTCGGCCGGGACGGTGTCGAGCATCTCGAAGAGGACCTTGCGGCAGACCTTTTCCTTGACGCCGTATTCCTTCGGGTCAAAGTCGACGAAGTTCTTCATATCGACCATGTAGTTCGAGAAGATCTTGCAGTTCTTGCCGTTGACCGTGATCACGGCATCGCAGACACCGCGGGCGGACAGCTCCTGCGCCTGAGCGCGGTTGAGCACGTCGCCGGGCATGGCAAGGATCTCGCCGGTGCGCGGGTCAGCGATCGGCTCGGCGATCTCCTGTCCGTTCAGGCGGCTCCAGATGTCCATCTTCTTATTGAACTTATAGCGGCCGACGCGGGAAACGTCATAGCGGCGCGGGTCGAAGAACAGCGCGTCGAGGTAGGCGGCGGAGCTGTCCACTGTGGGCGGTTCGCCGGGACGCAGGCGGCGGTAGATCTCCAGCAGGCTTTCCTCGCGGCTCTTGCAGGGATCGCGCTCGATGGTGGCAAGGATGCGGTCATCCTCGCCGAACAGTTCCTTGATCTGCGCATCGGTTTCCACGCCCAGTGCACGGATAAGGCAGGTGATCGGCAGCTTGCGGTTCTTGTCGATGCGGACAAAGAAGGTGTTCTGCTGATCGGTTTCATATTCCAGCCACGCGCCGCGGTACGGAATGACCGTCGCGGTGTATGTGTGCTGCTCGGCCTTGTCCACCGTGTCGCCGTAGTACATACCGGGACTGCGGACGATCTGAGAAACGATGACGCGCTCTGCGCCGTTGATCACGAAGGTGCCGCCGTTCGTCATGAGCGGGAAATCGCCCATGAAGATCTCCTGATCCTTGATCTCGCCGGTCTCCTTGTTGAGCAGGCGAACCCGAACCTTGATCGGCTTGGCGTAGGTGGCGTCGCGCTCCTTGCACTCCTCGATGGTATACTTCGGCTTCTCGTCGAGAGAATAGTCGAGGAAGGAGAGCTCCAGCTTACCCGTGTAGTCGGTGATCGCCGCGACGTCGTGGAACACTTCGCGCAGGCCCTCGTTCAGGAACCAGTTGTAGGAATCCTTCTGGATCTTCAGAAGGTTCGGCATCTGGAGGATCTCCTGATACTTCGCATAGCTCTTGCGCTCTGTCTTCCCGTACTTCACGTCCTTGATTTGCATATGGGTCATCACAGCCTTTCTGTACTCATTGGATGTGTCATTTGCATTCTGACACGCCGGGGTGCGTTGACTGTTTGTCATCCATCCCCCTTGCGTGCGCCGGGTTTCCGTGTTATAATAGATTCTGCAAGATGGAGAAATGGCAACGGCCACACTCCCGCAGTATAGGACACTATTCTATCATACATTTTTCCATTCGTCAACGTTTTTTCATAAATTTTATAAAAAATTGGAGTCAGCTTAGCTGACTCCAATTTTTTATTTGAAATACTCGCGGAAAATACGCGCCAGCGCACGGAAGCGCTGCACATCCGGCTGGGTGATCTCCCCTGCCGCGATCATCTTCTCAAAGGCTGTGCGGTTCACCCACCTCGCGCCGCAGGTTTCCCCCGGCTGAAAAACAATTTTGGAAAGCGGCACATCCCTGCGCAGCGCGTAGGTATCGGAGATCCATGTTTTCCCACGCACGCTGTCCAGAAAAACGAATTCCTCCGGCGCGGCGAGGATCCCGGTTTCCTCGCGCAGCTCGCGCACGATCGCCTCGCGGCTCGTCTCTCCGGCGATCACTGCGCCGCCCGTTGTCTCCCACAGATTCGGATAGCTCTCTTTCTCCGGGGAACGCTTGGTCAGCAGGAGCTGCCCCGCGCTGTTGAAGATCCAGACAAACACAATCAGGTGGTAATCTCCCGGCTGCATCGGCACGCCGCGCCGGTGCGTCCGGCCGGTCAGCTGCCGCCGCGCGTCATAAACGTCCCAGAGTTCCATTTAGGCCGCACCGGTCAGATGCTCGATCAGGATCTTGATGCCCATCAGAACCAGAATGATGCCACCGATGAGCTCGGCCTTCGACTTATATTTGCTGCCGAAGATATTGCCGATCTTCAGGCCCACGGCGGAGAACAGGAAGGTCGTCACGCCGGTGATGGCGATGGCCAGCCAGATATTCGTTTCCGTCATGGCGAAGGTCACGCCGGTCGCCAGCGCGTCAATGCTCGTCGCGACCGCCAGCGGAAGCATGGTCTTGAAGCCGAAGGAATCGTTCAGCTTCTCCTCCTCGTGGCTGAGCGCCTCGCGGATCATATTCGCACCGATCAGAACCAGCAGCACGCAGGCGATCCAGTGGTCGAAGCGCTTGATGTACTCGGCAAAGGAGCTGGCAAGCAGGAATCCCAGCAGCGGCATCAATGCCTGAAAGCCGCCGAAATAGCCGCCGACGATCAGAGCGTGACGTGGCTTGACCTTATTCACAGAAAGGCCCTTGCTGATGGAAACGGCAAACGCATCCATTGACAAGGCAATTGCCGTCATGATCAGGTCAAACAGCTTCATACAATTTCCTCCGATGGCGTCAATAGGATAAAAAATAACGCCGGAGCAAAGCGGACTTTGCTCCGGCGTGGTGCGAGTGATGCGACTTGAACGCACACGACGGTTGTCACACGCCCCTCAAACGTGCCTGTCTACCTATTCCAGCACACTCGCATATCCAATTTGCTTGTTAATTATAGTGAATTTCCGGCGGTTTGTCAATACCTAATTTTGCTTTTTTCGGACTTGTGGTTTTTCCACCCTTCTGCTACAATAAAACATACGACAGGAGGGATCCATTATGCCCCGTTTTTTTGTACCGAAACAGGAGATCGGCAGCAGTTTTCTGGTGCTGACCGGTGAAAATGCCGCGCACGCAAAGGTGCTCCGCCTGAAAAACGGCGACGATGTGACCATCTGCGACGGCGAGGGAACGGACTACATCTGCACCGTGTCCGACGTGGCAAACGGGCAGATCAGTCTGGTCGTCCACAGCGCCGACCCCTCGCAGAGCGAGCCGAAGGTCGCGTGCAGCGTCTATATGGCCTTTGCCAAGGCCGATAAATTTGAGCACGTCATCCAGAAGGCGACCGAGCTTGGTGCAGCAGAGCTGGTGTGCTTCCCGTCGGTGCGCTGTGTTTCCCGTCCGGACGAAAAATCGCTGGTGAAAAAACTGGATCGCTGGCAGAAGATCGCCGCCTCCGCCGCCGAGCAGTCGCGCCGCGGACGCATCCCGCAGGTGATTGCGCTGCCCTCCTATTCTTCGGCCTTGAAGCGCGCCACAGAGGCTGACCTTGCGGTCTGCTTCTATGAGAATGAAGAGCAGCTCACCTTCCGCGCGGCGATTGAGGCCGCGCCCTTCCGCACGGCTTCCATTCTGACCGGTCCGGAGGGCGGCTTTGAGTCGGAGGAGGTCCGGCAGGCTGCCGAGGCCGGGCTGAAGATCTGCACGCTTGGCAGCCGCATCCTTCGCTGCGAAACCGCCCCGCTGTGCGCGCTCTCCGCGCTGATGTACGCCACCGGGGAATTTTAGAGGAACCATTTTTAACGTCCCGCAGAGCTTCCTCTGCGGGACGCATTTTTTCTCCCCGGCCGCATATCCTGTACCAGACTGCTTTGGGGAGGCTGGTAGGATGGAACGCAACGACTCGATTCTCGGCGGTGCGCTGCTGCTGACCGCCGCCAACCTCCTGCTCCGCCTGATTTCCATCGTCTTTCAGGTCTTTCTCTCCGCGCAGATCGGCGCGGCCGGTCTCGGCCTGTTACAGCTCGTCTCCACCATCGGCGTGTTCGCCATGCTCGTCGGCACCTCCGGGGTTCGCGTTGCCGCCATGTACCTGTCCGCCGAGGAATTCGGCCACCGACGTCCGTCCGGCGTAAAGGAGGCCATGCGCACCTGCCTGCGCTGGGGCCTGCTGATCAGCAGCGCCGCGGGGCTCCTGCTGTTCGCCCTCTCCGGCTTCTTTGCCGTGCGCTGGCTGGGCGACGTGCGCGCCGCCTCCAGCCTGCGCATCATGGGGGTACTGCTCCCCTTTTCCTGTCTGTGCGGCATCATGACGGGCTACTTCACCGCCTGCTCCCGCATCCGTCAGCTGGTCGTGATCGAAATTGCGGAGCGGCTCGTTTCCATGCTGCTCACGGTCGCACTTCTGCTGACCTGGGCGCACGGCAATCTGGAACGTGCCTGCTGCGCCATCACCTTCGGCAGCTCCGCAGGGTGCATCTTCGATTTCTTTCTTCTCTATTTCATGTATCGCAGGGACATCCGCTGCGTCCCCGCGCCGGAAACGGATCTGCAGATGCAGAAGCGGATGTTTCGTCTCTGTGTTCCGCTCGCACTGAACGACTATCTCCGCGCCGGGCTGAACACCGCCGAGCAGCTTCTAATCCCCTACGGCCTTGCCCGCTACGGCGGCTCCGGCGAGGCAGCCATGGCCGCCTACGGCACCATCCACGGCATGGTATTCCCCATTTTGATGTTCCCCGCCGTGATTCTTTATTCCGTATCCGATCTGCTCGTCCCGGAGCTCTCGCGCTGCCGCGCGATGCGGCGGAACCTGCGCATCGTTGACCTGACAGACAAGTGCATCCGCATGGGCAGCCTGTTCGCCGCCGCCGTGAGCGGTTTTCTTTTCGTGACCGCAGACGCGCTGGGCGAGCTGATCTACCACAGCGCCGATGCCGGGCGGTATCTTCGCGTCTTCGCGCCGATGGTCCTGATGCTCTATCTTGACGCCATTGTCGACGGGATGCTCAAGGGACTTGCCGAACAGGTGAGCTGCGTGCGCTACAACACCTTCACCTCTGTGCTGGACGTGATCTTCCTCTATCTGCTCCTGCCGCGCCGGGGCATCCGCGCCTATATTCTCACCTTCGCCCTGACCCACGCGATCAATCTATTTCTCAGCATCCGGCGGCTTCTGACCGTCACGGCGCACCGGATGCGTCCGGCGGATTTTCTGCGTCCGCTCCTGACCTATGTTCTTGCGCTGCTTCCCTTTCTGCTGCTGCCTGGCGAGGATTCTCTCCGAACGATCGTCCTGCACGGAGGTGGTTTTCTGGTGCTGCTTATCGCCGGTTTCGTTCTGTCAGGCGCCTTTGCGCCGCGCGACTACCGCTGGCTGCGCCGCGTCTTTCTCCGCAGCATTGACACCCGCAGAAATTCGGGGTAAAATGGCAGCAAAGGAGGCGTCGCCATGTCTGCCAAATCCGAACCGCAAGCGCTGGTTCACCCCATTCCCCCGCTGTTTGACGCGCAGTCGCGCGTGCTGATTCTCGGTTCCTTCCCCTCGGTCAAATCCCGTGAGGCGAAGTTCTTCTACGGGCATCCGCAGAACCGCTTCTGGCGCGTTCTTGCCGCGCTGACCGGGTCACCCCTCCCTGCGACCATTGAGGAAAAGACGCGGCTGATCTTGGAAAACCACTTTGCGCTCTGGGACAGCATCGCGAGCTGCACCATCACCGGCTCTTCCGACAGCAGCATCCGCGACGTCGTGCCGAACGATCTGTCCGTTATTTTAGACCATGCGCCCATCGAGAAGATCTTCTGCAACGGCGCAGCCTCCCTTGCCTGTTACCGCCGGTATATTGAGCCGGTCACGCACCGCGCAGCCTCCGCGCTTCCCTCCACCAGTCCGGCCAATGCCGCATGGACGTTGGAGCGTCTAATCGAAGCCTGGCGCGTCATATTATGAAAAGAACCAGCGGCGTTTACACGCCGCTGGCTTTTTACGTTTCAAAGAATTTTCGCAAATTCAGTCTGTCCCGAAAGCAGAATACGGCTTCCAGCCATTTGCTGCACCATCCGACGAGCGTTCCGTTGACCAATGCGCAGATAACCGTGCCCAGCTTCACACCTTCAAACCGTCCGAATCCGAAAAACGCAAAGGACAGCGCGATTCCGATCAGGCAGCTGACACAGTCGTAGATCGTCTTGACCCGGCCGATGTCCTTTCCGCATTTCGCCGCCAGCTCCTTGACGAACAGCTCGTAAGCCTCCGGCGCAATGTAGGTATGAAACAGCAGCGCCACACCCGCCGCGCAGAAGAGCATCCCAAGAAAATAGCAGGCAATGCGAAACACCGTGCCGTGAAGATCGATCCGTGCAACGGCAGAGATGGACAGATCCAACAGAGAACCATAAAGAATTGCCGTAATAAAGGAGAAAAGATACCCCTTTTTGAACTTTCGCATCATCAGGGAAAGAACGGCCAGCAGCACAGCCTGCAGCACATATTCCGACACGCCAAAGGAATACCATGGCAGGAATTCCGATACCTTCAGATGCAGCAGATAGGCCGGCGCGACCACCATGGACATTCCGAAATCCGCGCGCTCCATGAGTGCCGTGCCGAGCGCCAGGACGATGATTCCGATCGCATAAGCAAGCTCCGTGTAAAACACCCGTTTTGTTTTCATATTGCACCTCCGTTGAAATAAGCTCACCGTTTGGTACAGAAACGGGAAAAGATGCCTGTATCATGCCGGAAATCGGCCGGATTCTCAAGTTCAAATAACTTCTCAGAACACCCAGATCGCAGGCAGCTCGGAGAAGGTCATCCCCAGCTTTTCCTGCAAACGCATGGAAGCGTCGTTGCCCTCCACCACATGGCAGAACGGCACCCAGCCGCGTTCCAGATGCAGGCGGATGAGGCTGCCCTCCAGCAGATAGCCGTAACCCCGGCGGCGATATTCCGGGAGAATTTCAAGAAGGCCCATGCTTCCCTCGTCGTGCATTCCGATGAAGCCCGCCAGCGTCCCATTGTCAAAGAGGCCCCACATCCGGCCGCAGGCGATGCGGTCGCGCAAATAGTCGAGGTTATTCTGCTCCGGATGGTAGTGCGCCGCCAGAAATTCTGCGTATTCCTGCCCCAGCGGGCGGATGTCACAGGGAGCCAGCTCCGGCGGTTGTTTTTTCAAATAGACTGCCTGCACGCAGGGCGTCTGACCGTGCAGGCCAAATTCACGGCAGATCGCATCCGCGGCATCGTGGCTCCGCACGCAATACTGATCGCAGCGTTCCAGTCCCAACTCACGGACGCGGCGGCAGAGCGTTTCGCCATCCAGAATATCGCTTAAAATCGTTCCGTCCGGCCGGGTGACGATTCTTCCCTCCGACCACTGCGCCACGAGCGTTGCGTGCTCGCGCTTGAGCGCTTCTTCGATCTCCACATTTTCAAATCGGTTTTGCATTTTGTATCTCTCCGTCGATTTCGCTATTTTGCGGCTGAAAAACAGGGTCCGGGGTCGTGGAGAAGGGCTTACCGAACAAATTGGCAGTATGCCTTCCCTGCTCCCGGATTTCAAAAACAATATAGCAGGATTTATCGGAAAGGTCAAGCGGGATCGGGTTCCCGGGGAAAAGCTGGAAACCGACCAGATCAAGCTGCAACTTTTACAGCAGGATTACAAAGCCTTTTCCAAGGCGGCGGGTCTGCGCACACAGCACGAGCGGCTGGAAAAGGTGGGTTTTGCATGGAAAGAGGCCACGGAAAGCCGAAAGGTTGCGGAATCGCATTATAGAGAATGGTCAAAGTCAATTGGTGCAGATAATTCCATAAAAACACTTGCAGAATACTACGATGTGAAGTATAATGACTCTCCTCGGTATGAGCTTCTGCAAAGATACGCACACGATGTTGACTCTGGCTGGATTTCCCCACTTTCGCGTTTCGACAATTACGAAGCGCTATACAACCAGATTCAAACCGAGATTGTCGGAACGACGGCAAGCAACGGAGTTGTAATAACGGGGCAGTCGCAGCACTTTATGCAACGCGTAATCGGTACGATGGTAGACCCGAAAAAGCTCCGCGATAATTTGCAGATCATTCGCCGCTCTGGTGTTGACATCGAAGAAATCAAAGCAGCTATTTTCTCGCCGGAGAGGGTAGACCTGCCGGTATCTCGCCAAGATGGGATGCGCAGCATCCGATTCATCGGCGAAACGTGTGCTGTGACCGTGAACCCAGATACGGGAATGTTAATTCAAACAAATCGGATTCCAGAAAAGAGGAAACAAGATGCTTAATGCAAAAATGAGCGAGCAGTCAAGAAATTTTTTGAAAAGAAAGATTCCTGAATTTTTCGATTGCACGAACCTCCGGGATGCTTTGCTCTTACTTGATAATCTCATGTGTGACAGTCTGGACGATAACTACAACCCGACGCCGGAAACACGCGAGATTGAAAGCGTGTATGACGAAATCTACTGCTGCAATTAACAGGAGGTACGGCACATGGACAACTTTAAAGCAGTATACAAGATTCTTACCGCGCTGGAAAAGGCGATGGATTTGCCGGAATTTGACGTTATGGAGATCGGACCGGATGCCCTCGGCGTATCGAAAGAGCGTTGGAGCCGTTATCTTGAGATGATGGCAGACGTCGGATATATCAAGGGCGTAACCTTCCGGGCGAACGTCCTCGGCGAAACTGTCGCAAACGCAAAGAATATCCGCATCACCCTGAAAGGGCTGGAATATCTGCAAGAGAATTTCATCATGCGGAAGATTTACAATGCAGCGAAAGGCGTTGTAGATATTATTCCGTAACAGCGGAACAACTGAATGATGATTTAAGGCACTGTGTAAAAACACGGTGCCTTTTTTCATA
>UQWH01000019.1 GCA_900544705.1 uncultured Eubacteriales bacterium
TTTTTTTAGGCTCGGGGACGTGCATGATCAGCGCTCCTTTTACTGGATTTTCGGGAAAAGCGCATGGTCGCCCAGACGCAGGCGGAAGTTGCGGAGAGGACAAGGAAGATCAGAAGCCACGCGACAAGGCCGACATCGCCGAAGCGGATGAGGCCGGCATCCTTGATCTGCGCATCGACGAACAGATAAAAGATCAAGGCGCAGGACTGGAGCGCGCAGGCAAAGAGAAGAATATAGATAACGGGGGCGCGGGCGGCAAGCTGCTCGGCGCGGAGGCGGTTGACCTCGTGCAGACGCTTGTTTTCCTCGGCAAGGTGGGCGTTTCCAAGCTCGGCGGAATGGAGCTTCGCCTGCAGTTCCTCGGCGCAGGCCTCGGACGCGGATAGACCGAAAATCTCGTCCATGGAAAGACCGAGGACTTTGCAGAGGGCGACGGAATTATAGAGCTTGGGATCGAGCTGCGTGCCGTCGCAGAGGCGGGACACGGAGGAATAGGAAACGCCGGCCGATTCGACCAGCGCGTCGATGGTGAGGCCCTTGAGACGCTTTGCCTGACGGACGGCCTCGGGGTAGGATTCAAATTTGGGGTACAGCTTCTGATATGCGGTCATTTCTCACGGCTCCTTTCGTGCTTGTGCGGAATTCGCAGCGGCTGAAGGCTGTTTTTGCAGCGGCTGCGCGGGAAAAGCAGAACTGCGCGTGGACAAGCTCCGGCATTCCTGCTACGATAGAGGTGCAGCAGACGAAGTGATTTGCGGGTATCTGCGATAGAGCCGTGTCGGTTCTGGTACAACCGGCACGGCTCGTCAAAACAGAATAACTACAATATTGGGGAGGGCGCACCATGCAATCTATCCACATTATTTCCGAAAACGGAAAGGTCCGTGTGATTATAGACGGGGCGGAATTAAAACGGCTGCACAGCTTCTCGGTGGACTATATCGAGGGTGCACCGCTGCTGTTCTCCTGCGTGGCCGACGTGGGGACGGGGCAGCGGGAGGAAACAAGATTGCTGAATTAACGCGGGTGGCATTTCTTGCAAGGCTCGTAGCCGTTGTCGAGCGCTTCGTCAAGATCATCAAAATAGATGCGGTTGTTCTTATCTGGCAAAAAACTGCAATCCGGGGTATGAATCTTTTTACTTGATTTATTCCCAATATAGCGGTGCTCTGCCGGTTCGGTCTGTTTAATGGAAGAAGTAGATGAAGCGGATGAAGCGGAAGTGCCGGACTGGCCGCTCCCGCCAAGGCAATACTGACAACGTGAATATCCTTCAAGGATGGGCTTTGCCAAACTTTGAAATTCAACACGGTACTCTTTATAGGGAAGATGAGAACAAGTGCGCTCATGAATTGTTTTTGTTTTAGAATTTCCTATATAGCGGCAAGTGGAAGTAGTGAAAGAAGTAGAAGAACCGGGTGAAGTAGAAGAGAAACTACGCGAGGACGAACCGCAGATAAGCAAGACCGAAAGAAGGACAATTACAGAAGCAAGGACACCAATGATACTTACAAAAATACGATGTTCGCGCTTTTGTTTAGAAACTGAGGAGAGAAGTTTTTCCTGCTGAGTGTTGAGCTGTTGGTTCTCTCTGCGGAGAGATTCATTTTTGGAAAGAAGTTCTCTGTTCTTCTCAATTACCTTTTCCGTTCTGCTGGCGGTTACTGAAAGCTGGAGATTTTCGTCGAGTGCGTCCTCCAGACGGATGCGTATGGAGTGAAACTCACGGGCGCAGCGGTTATAGTAGCAATGTTCTCGGAGATAACGCTCATAATCGTCAGAAGATCGGATGATCTCCCCGTTATATGGGTTCCGGAGGCCGACATATTCCGGAAGAAAAGGATATAAAATTCGGGCACCGGCCGCATCCGCGTCGATGTTCAGCGTTGTGACGTGCTGATCAGGCAAAGGAAACGGCAGCCTCGGAGATGGCGGCATAGGAAGGCATCACCTCCAAGTCAATAGTAATTGTACATAAGTACAATATTTGATACTTTTATATTACCGTGCGGGAAGAAAAATGTCAAGCAATATTTTAGTTAAAATTACAAAAATGTCGGAAGGAGCGGAAAGATGAACTATGCGGCAGAGATTCGGAGGCTGATCGAGACGGCGACGGAGGAGCAATTAAGGAGGTTATACTGGTTTATTCTGGCATTCCTTGCAGCGGGCGGGGAGGAAGAATGAAAAGGGCGAAAAAGAGGACTGGCAGCGGGTGCTGTCAGTCCTCTTTTTTTGTCTCGCCGAGAAGCTCGCGGGCTTTACGCTCCAAAAGCTCCCAGCCCTCCGGCGGGAGGGAAAGAATCATGCGGGCAAAGCGCTGCTGAAACTCGGTCGGCTCAGAGCCGAGGAAGCGGCCGGCCAGCATCATCAGCTCGGCGGCATCGTCCTGCGGGATGAACATCTCGCCCTCGCCCTCACGCAGCCAGCGCTCGGAGACGTTGAACTCGCGGCAGATTAGCGCGATAACAGAATCAGATGGAGTGTTTCGGCCAACTTCATAGTTTGCAACTGCGCCACGCTTGATGCTAAGCCGGTCGGCGAATTCCTGCTGGGTGAGGTTCAGTCGCTTGCGCAATTCTTTGATACGTTCGTTCATTGCAATATCACCTCCTTGATGACATGGTAGCACAAGAATGAAAAAAAATCAAGCATTTTTCGCAACAAAAACACAAAAGGCTATTGACAAATGTGATTGCGTGGCGTATTATAGTAACAGAAACACACGACGATGTGACTTTCAATAAGGGAGCGAAACGCCATAGGAGGGGAAGAAACAGTGAACAACATTACGGCTGTAGAATGTTTGGCCATCCTGTGTGCGTGGGCAGCGGGACCATGCTACGGCGGGTTTGCAGCCATAGCGATAGAGTTCGGCGCGCGCGAGGGTAGACCGCTTCTGGTTGCGGCGATCGTGCTCAGCGTTATTTCTGCCGCGCTGTTTGCTGTGCATTATTTCCACTGATAGGGGGGTGAGAGGATGGAATGGCAGACCACACTTTGGGTTGTGCGGTTGATTCTCGCGTGTATAAACTTCGTGCTTGCGGTATTGGCTGTCAGGAACGCAAGCAAGGCGATGAAGAACGCGAAGGAAGCGGCAGAGGAAGCCCACAGGAACGTGGAAAACTGGGCAGAAATCGGGAGATTATGCGAAGAACTATGGGAAGAAATCGAACGGGAGGAAGAGGCGTTAGCGAACGAGCGCCGAGACGATGATACCGATGACGGAGACAGCGACAGCAATAACGGAAATCCAAAATGACATTTTTGCTTGCTTCGCGGCGGAAAGAGCGCGAGCATCCGCACGCTGTGCAGCATCTTCGGCTTGTCTGACGCGCTTTTCGAGGGAATCACGGATTCCGCGAAGGGATTCGGATTCATCATCTGCACGTGCTTCGGCGCGGCGGGCGGCGGCAGCTTCGGCAGAGCGGCGCTGACGCTCCTGCTCGGCCATGAAAGTTTGATAAGATTGCATAGGAAATCAACTCCTTTTTCGTGAGTATAGCACGCGGCGGGAGGAAATGTCAACGAAAGGAAGTGAGAGAAGTGACCGAGGAAAAGAAAAGCACGCTGGAAAAGCTCTACGAACTGGCGGCGAAGCTGCCGCCGCTGGAGCGGCGATTCCTGCTGACCTACGGAGAGGCGCTGGCGGACGCGCAGGAAATCAAGAAGCAGAGTGCATAAGGAGGGATAAAAAATGCCGAAGGTGACATGGTGCAAAACCGAGGCGATGCGACAGGCGGAGGCGGGAGAGGAGTTCTTCCGCCGTCTGGAGGCGGCGCGGAGGTATGAGAACATCAGCGTGGAGATGCTGATAGAAAAATGCGGGATGAACCGCATGACTTACTACAACCGCAAAAAGGACCCGGAGAAGCTGACGGCAAAGGAAATCCGGCAGCTCGCGGCGGCGGTGAAGCTGACCAGCACGCAGGAGGGGCGGGACGCCCTGCTGCGGCTGGTGGGAGCGATATAGGAGGAAAGACAATGTACGGAAAGTGCTGGTTATGCGGAAAGGTGGGCGCGGTGGAGCGCCACCACATTTTTGGCGGGTCGAACCGCGACAAATCGGAGCGGGACGGGCTGGTGGTGCTGCTGTGCGGCGACACCTGCCACCGCAACGGCCCGCGGGCGGCGCACCGGAGCGCTGAGACGGCGCTGGAGATAAAGAAGTACGGAGAGCGCAAGTGGATGTACGAGCACGAGGCCAGCACGGACGACTTCCGGCGGGAATACGGGAAAAATTATCTGTGAGGAGGACATAACGATGCAGGAAATCATTCTTTACAACGGCGAAGCGGAGGATCTGGAGCTTCGCCGTTTGGCGTACAGAGTGGACGCGCGGAAAAACCGCGCGGCAAGAGAAGAAGCGGAAGCGCGGGCGCAGCGGGCGGAACGGACGCTGCGGGCAGAGCGGGCGAAGGCACGGAAGGAAAAGCGGGAGCTGGGCGCATTTCTGATGGTGATTGCGCTGGTGGTCGTGATGGCGGTGTGCGTGACGGCGGGGCCGTGGTGGACGGTGGTTTTCCCATTTGCGGGGGCGCTGCTGGTGATGCGGAAGGTCGGGTGGCTGTGATGGACGATCTGGCGAGGACGCTCATAGAGTGCGCCGGAGCGAAGCGGTGCAGCGAATGCGAGGGGTACCCAAGCTGCGGGGGCGTACTGAACCTGATGCTCTCGGCGGCGCGGGAGATTGAGCGGCTGAAGGAGGAGCTGGAAAAATGCCGCCGGCAGAAATAGGCAACTGCGCGGTCTGCCCGCAGGCGGAAGAGGAAACGGACTACAAGGGCGCGATCCTCCTGCGCTGCATGGGTCAGGGCCTGCGCGGAGTGCGCGGGCGCGTGGTGAGCCGGTACCCGGAGGGGTGCCGGGGCATAGAGGAAATTGCGCCGCCGAAGTGGTGCAAAAGGAGAAAGAATGAAAAAAGCAGAGGACATGACATCTGCGAAAAGGCTGATTGCGGCGCGGAAGGCGGCGGGGTTAGGACAGAGCAGGCTGGCGGCTCGGTGCTATTACGAGCAGTCAACCATTGCCAATGTGGAGCAGGGGCGGGCGAGAATGAGCCTGAGCCTTGCAAAGGCGGTGGGAAAGGAGCTGAATGTATCCGTGGCATGGCTGCTGGGGCTGGATGCGCGGGAGATCAGCTATGAGACGGCAGTTGCAGTGATTGCCGCAGCGGGGAAGGACAAGCTGCGGGAGGTGCTGGAGAAAATGGAGGAAAACACATGAGCGAACCAATTATCGCATACAAGGGCGTCGGCGGGAAATTTGTGGAGGTGTGATGGCGTGAGATGCGAAATCTTCCACGACAATTTTCAGAATTACAAAAAGTATGGCATCCCGAAAGCGCAGCTTGTGATCGCGGACATTCCGTATAACGTCGGCGCGGACGCTTACGGAAGCAATCCGATGTGGTACAAGGGCGGAGATAACAAAAACGGCGAGAGCAAGTTTGCAAAAAAGTCGTTTTTTAACTGTGATGGCTACTTTAAGATTGCAGAGTATATGCACTTCTGTTCAAAACTTCTGAGGAAAGAGCCGAAGGAGAAGGGCAAAGCACCGGCAATGATCGTATTTTGCGCATTCGACCAGATTCAGACGGTTGTGGAGTACGGAAAGAAATACGGATTCATGAATCACTACCCGATATTTTTTGTAAAAAACTACTCCGCGCAGGTATTGAAAGCCAATATGCGCATTGTAGGAGCGACAGAATTCGCAGTAGTTTTGTACCGGGACAAGCTGCCGAAGTTCAACAACGGACGGCAGATCGGCGAGGATGGCAAGCCGATACGAGGCACGGGCAAGATGGTATTTGACTGGTTTCAGTGGGAGCGGGACGAGAAAAACATTCCGAAAATCCACCCGACACAGAAGCCGGTCGCCGTGCTGAAGCGGCTGATCGAAATCTTTACCGATCCCGGCGAGGTTGTGATAGACCCGTGCTGCGGCTCGGGGACGACGCTGCGGGCGGCGCGGGAGCTTGGACGCGAGGCGTATGGCTTTGAGATCGACCGGAATTTTTACCGCCGCGCTAAAGAGGAAATGCTGAAGCCGGACGAGCAGATCAGGATGGAGGGCGTGATATGACGCATCTGAGCCTGTTTAGCGGCATCGGAGGGCTTGATCTGGCGGCGGAATGGGCAGGATTCCGCACCGTTGGGCAATGCGAGTTTGCGGATTATCCGACAAAGGTACTGGAAAAGAACTGGCCGGACGTGCCGCGTTGGCGCGACATCCGGACTTTGACAAAGGAGAGCTTCTATGAGCGAACAGGACTACGAACAGTTGACGTTATTTCCGGCGGATTCCCCTGCCAGCCATTCTCCGTGGCTGGAAAGCAAAAAGGAAAAGGGGACGACCGCTACCTATGGCCTGAGATGCTCCGAGTTATCCGAGAGCTGCGCCCGCATTGCGTTGTCGGTGAGAACGTTGCTGGACTTGTTCGAATTGCGCTTGAAGAAATACTTTCCGAATTGCAAAGCATCGGCTATAAAGCAAGGGCCTACAGTTCTACGGCTCATGATGTCGGAGGACTGCACAAGGGAGAAAGGA
The DNA here is from genome assembly GCA_900544705.1 of uncultured Eubacteriales bacterium. Taxonomy (GTDB): domain Bacteria; phylum Bacillota; class Clostridia; order Oscillospirales; family Oscillospiraceae; genus JAZOXB01. The sequence continues at coordinate 6,553 of UQWH01000019.1, forward strand.
TTTTTATCGTGGCCGCGCCCGACTACGGGAGCACCGCTTTGCGGAGGGACGCACAATTTCCGGCAGATGGTGATATTGAGGGACGAAGGAATAATCACGGAAGAGGAGAGGAGAAACCTAACTTGTGGAAGCGGTGGGAGTTCGAATCCCGCCCTTATGGAGTGGCTAATGGGATTCCCAATCGGGTGGACAGACTTAAATGCCTCGGAAACGCGGTAGTACCGCAGCAGGCATATCCGATCTTCCGTGCATTGCGGGAGGAATTAACGAGAATGGAGGAAACGACGTGACAAAAGAAGAAATCGTGCAGGCGCTGCGGGCGTGCGGCAACGAGGAAAGCTGCCTACATTGCCCATGCTTCAACATTGCGGCATGGAAGTTCTGCTGCAATGAAAAAGACGCCGCTGCCGCCGACCTGATCGAGGCGCAGGCGGCGGAGATCGAGAAGCTGAAAGCGCAGGTGCCGGGGGTGGAGGCATGAAGGTCTACATAGCCGGTAAGATCACCGGGGATCCGAACTACAAGGGAAAATTTGCCGCAGAAGCAGAGAAAATCCGCGCGGCGGGGCACATTGCCCTGAATCCGGCGGAGCTGCCGGAGGGAATGGAGCCGGGCGACTATATGCGGATTTGTTTTGCAATGATTGACGTTGCGGACGTGGTGGCGTTTCTGCCGGGATGGCAGGAAAGCAGCGGGGCAAACGTAGAATGGTCGTATGCCTGCTACTGCCGCAAGCGCGTGATCGGCAGCGTATACGTCGAGGATTGGGCGACGGTGGATGCATGAAACAGAGCGGATATCTGAAACGGCAGGCGGATGTGCAGGATCGCCTGCTGAAAATTGGGACAGAGGTCGGGCAGCAGCAGCAGGTATTCGACGCGCTGGCGCTGGCACTCCGCGATCCGGCGGTCATGGGCGCGAAAGGCGTACTCGGCCCGGCAAAGGTCAAGACCGTGTGCCAGCGGGTACAGGAGATTGTGCATGAGTTTGCGGATGCATGGTCTCCCGGCCCGGAGCAGGATTACCAGCAGGACAGGCTTGACCGGGCGCTAAAGGACGTTTTTGGCGGGGATTTGCAGCCGTTTGCAGTGCGATACCCGTTTATCAAAGATCAAAAAATCAGGAGGTAAACCGATGAAAAAGCTATTTATTTCGCAGCCCATGCGGGGCAAGACGGACGAGGAGATTCTGGCGGTTCGTGCGAAGGCAATACAGAGTGCGGAGCGAGTGCTTGGCGAGGAAGTCGATGCGATCGACAGTTTTTTCAAGGGCGCTGCGGTTCCACCGACAGCTTTATCAAGGTCGCTGTGGCTCCTCGGCGAATCGCTGAAGCTGCTCTCCACGGCAGACATCGCATACTTTGCCAAGGGCTGGGAAGAAGCACGCGGATGCAGAATCGAGCACGAATGTGCCGTTGAGTATGGCATAACTACAATTGAGAATTACAGGCAGCCTTAAAACGAAAGGAGGCGCAGAATGGCAAAAGTAAAATGGGAGGATGGGAAATGGCTGACAGAAAACGGGAAATCCTGAACAAAGCAAAGGTGCAGGGCTGGCTGAGTGGGTTTGACTTCTCTTTGCTGATGCAGGAGCTGCTGGTGCCGCCGAATGGCTATGTTATCGACACGGGGAACTGGGAAAACGTCAATGCGGCGGTGGCGCAGCTTCTCGTTCAGCGCATCCAGCGGCACCCTCTGCTTTGGAAATGGTTTTTTATGATCTGAAAGGAGCGTTGACAATGGCTGAATTGAAACCCTGCCCGTTTTGCGGTGGAACGGCAAAGATATGGCATGATCCTGATGGCCCCGGCTATTCCTATGTCGAGTGCGAAAAATGCAGAATGAAAAGCGTTCGATTTATGCGTGCTTTTGAGAGAGCAAGTGATGAGGCCGCGGCAGTTTTTTGGAACAGGAGGGCTGACAATGGCTGAGTGGAGAGTATATGAAGCAGACACACCACAATGCACCAGCTGTGGGCTGTGGATGCCATTTGCAAGATACCGGCGTGGTCAAGGGACGGATGCGAGAACGATCACTGACTACTGCCCACACTGCGGCAGGAGGATGACGGCGATGCCAATGTGTGGCGACTGCAAATACGGGCAAGGCGCGTGGAAAGAGGACGGGATATGCTACGCCTGCCGTGAGCAGATATGGATTCCGGGAGCGCCGCACAGAAAAGCCGGAGAGGAGGACTGACAATGGCTGAATACATTGAGCGCGGAACGGGCGTGTCTATTTTTCGTGCAAAAGCAAACATGGCGGTTTTGATGGACGCTGCCCCGTATTTTGAAAAAGCGGCGCAGATGTTGGAGCAACTACCCACCGTCGATGCCGTGGTCGTGACGCGGTGCAAGGAGTGCGAACACGCCGAACGGTATGAGAGGATAGATGGAACCGTAGGCTATTACTGCGGACACCCGCAAAACACCTTCACCTATGGTGAGCGCTGGGATCGTGTATTCAAACCGGTAAAAGAGCCGGACGGATTTTGCAGCAGAGGCGAGCCGAAGGAGGGCTGACCATGGCTGAATACATCGATGAATCGGCAGTGCTTCAGAGAGCACTGGACACCTACGGCTCTGCTTTGCAGATCGTGGTAACGATAGAGGAAATGAGCGAGCTACAGAAGGAGCTGTGCAAGTACCTGCGTGGCAAATACTCGCCCGCGAGCATTGCCGAGGAGATCGCCGATGTGGAGATCATGCTCGAGCAAATGAAGATATTGTTTGGCTGCGCTGATGATGTGCGTTCCATGCGCAGGCGAAAAGTGGAGCGGCTGAAAGAGAGAATAGACAATGGCTGAATACATTGAGCGAGAAGCTGCGATTGACGCAATAATGAAGGTGTACGTCAGAACTGCCGGGTACAAGGCGAGAGAACGCGTTTTTGAGGCAGAAGAAGCAGTACACCGATTGCCGGTCGCCGATGTCGCGCCGGTGGTGCGCTGCAAGGACTGCGAGCACAGTTGGGAGGACATCGGCGGACTGACGTGCAGCTATGGCCGCTGCGTAGACTGCATCGTGCGGGAGGACTTCTTCTGCGCGGACGGAGTGAAAAGGGAGGTAGACAATGGGTGATTATATAAGCCGAGACATGGCGATGGCACGCCTGACCGAGGTGGAAGTGACCGACAAGCTGGCAACAATGACGGACGCAAAGCGGGAAATCGCGGATATGCCCGCCGCTGATGTTGTGTCCCGCGCGGTATACGATCAGGTCAGGTGGGAGCGGGATGTCGCCGCCGTTCCGGTTGTGCGGTGTAAAGATTGCCAGAACTTGCGGCAGAGCGGGACGGGCTGGTACTGCTGCGAGTATGGCGGGACGATCACTCCGCAGGACTATTGCAGCCGGGCGGAACGTATTACCAACACAGCAGAGCCGCAGCGCGTGCCGTGGGAAGCGGATTAGGAGTTGAGAAAAAACGGATGAGATACATACTGATCAACCCGCGGAGGACGCCGGGCGGGGAGGCGCACTGGGATGCGAGAATACCGGCGGAAAAGTTGGAGATTGGGCTGACGCTCCGGCTGCCGGTAAACTGCGCAGACGAGAGCAAGGTAGGGCGAGTTACCCGGTGCGTGGTGCAGGAAATCAACAGGCGGCATAACTGGATCAGAGTTGTGTACAAAAATGGAAGCAACTGCGCATCGGAATGCGTGAAAATAGTGGAGGAGGAATGAAATGGGACGCAGACCTAAAGTGAGAATATGCAAATGCTGCGGCAAGCGGATGAATCCCCGGCGGCTGTGGATCTGCGAGGAGTGCCAGGCGGAGGGGAGGACGATCCACGCAAACGGAAAAATCAACACGGCGGAGCTGGAGGCGGTGGCGCGGGAGCGGCAGACGATCGGAGAGAATCCTCTGGCGGGGATGTCGATGGAGGAGATTTCCGCGCTGGCATGGACCTACCGGCGTGACGGCTACGGGAGCTACGGAAAGCTGCGCGGATATGTGCACGCAACGGGGCGGCTGCCGGAAAGGAGAGCTTGACATGGAGGTGCAATACATATGGCGGGTGACGCTGGGAGGAAGGACAACGGAGGTAAAAGGCCGGGACAGGCTGGAGGCGACCAAGAACGCGGCAAGAGCGCTGGATGTGAGATGGTCGAAAACGGCGCGGGACATGGAGGTGCTGCGGCTCAGAAGGGCGTGATGCACGGGACGGCATACGGCTATGTGTTCCGCGAGCCGGTGCGGATGCAGGTGCTGCTGCCGGGGCACGACCCGGTGGAGGTAAGGGCATACGCGACGATAGACGCGAGGATGCAGGCCGCAAGCCTCCTCAATGTGGACATTGCGGAGGCGCTGGAGGCAAAGGTGGCTGTGGAGACGGCGGCGCTCCGGCGGTGGCAGAAGCGCCAGAAATGAAAAGCTGGCCGGGGAACCGGCCAGCGATCGGGGATTGTATTACCGGCCCGCGCAGCGGGCAGGAAATAGAGGACCGGATCAACACTATATATAATACGCGCGCGCGCGTATTTTCGAGGCTCGGTAAAGACCTAAGTTTACGACCAAACCGGAAAGAGGGAGAGAGAATGAAGATCATGGAGAGAAAATACGTGTGCGCAAACGGCGTGGTGGAGCGGACGCGGTTTCCCGTCGGCGACAACGCACGCCCCAGATCCTCCCGGAAAAAGGGAAATACCTCCTATCGGAAGCAGGAGGCGAACTTTAACTCCAGCCTGCGGAAGCTGGCAAGAATTTTGAACTGCAACTACACGCACGAAAACGGACTGCTGATCACGCTGGACTACGATCCGGCGGGACTGGAAGCGCTGTGCAGGAAAGCAAAGCTGACGGAGGAGCAGACTCTGTGGGCGATGGGCGCAAGAGTCGGCGAGATCGGAGAATGGAGGGCCGCGAAAAGGAAACAGGAGAGGGTGCAGGCAGAGGGAGAGAAAAACCAATTCTCCGCTGCCTGTGATTTACTGCGCGCGGAGGCGGAGAAGCAGATGAACCTGTGGCTGCGGAGAATCAAGCGGAAGGCCGGGGACCTGAAATACATTGCCGTGACCTCGGACGTTGACGGGGACACGGGCGAGGCGGTGCGCATCCACCATCATCTGGTGATTGCGGCGGAGGGACTGTCGTGGGATCTTTTGCAGCAGCAGTGGCGGCTCGGCTCCGTGGATATCCGCCGGCTGAGAGGGCAAAAGGATTACACGCCGGTGGCGGTATACCTGCTGCGGCAGGTGAGACGGCAACCGGACGCGAAAAAATACGCCGTCAGCCGCGGGATGCTGCTGCCGGTGATTACGGAGAGAGAGGTGCTGGGCAACCCGGAGATCAGGGTTCCAGCGGGCGCCAGCGTGCTGGAGCGGGCGGAGTATAACGAGGAGACAGTGGTACAGTACGTCCGCTATGTGCCAAAAAAGCGGGAAAGCCGCACAGAGGACGGAGGCGGCGAGCATGGGATTTAAAATGCAGCGCGGCCTAAAAATGCCCTACCGCAAGCAGGGGAGGATCTATTTTACGCTCGTCAACTACGACGACCTGCCAAAAAATCGACAAGACAAAATAGACCGCCTGATCGCTGATGCGGCAGGCGGCGATGCCGCATACATCGGCGCGCTGCGGGAATGGCTGCTGCACGACGACAGCGACGTGCAGCGCGTAAGCATGGACCACTACATCAGCATCCAGACACTGTGCCGGATGCGGGAGAAAGTGTACAAGAGATGGTAATCGCCCGGAGGTCGTCCTCCGGGCGATTATGATTTGCAGTTACCAGCGCGCGGCCTCGTCAGCGGCGAGCAGCTCGGCTGCCATGGCGACTACATAAGCGGGAGCTTTGCGCTCGCCCGTGCACCAGTTGTCCACGGTGCGAAGCGGGATGCAGAACCGGGCGGCGAACTGGGCGTGAGAAAGGGAATACTGCTTACACAGGCCGCGGACGGTGGCGTGCGTCAGATCGTAGATGCTGCCGAGGAGGGTCAGACGATCTGCTGGAATGTCTGCGTCGTCCGGGTCGAGCCACACGTCGTCGCGGGACAGGTCGGCGATGAAAGCCTCACGGTCGCTGAAACAATAGGACGCGGCGCGGAGATAATCGCGGGTATGAGGGTCGAGCATGGCGCGCCTCAATAGCAGGGATTCCGCTTGTCCATCTCCCAGATCTCGCCGAAGCGCTCGGCGTGACGGCGGGCGTACTCATCGAAAAACTCCTGCTCGGTGCAGGGGGAGAGGTCAGCGTGAATCTCTTCGCGCAGCTCGTCGTCCATCAGCTCGACAGCCGCATTGTAGTTGATCTCGGTGCCGTAAGAATTGATAACCTTTGCCATTTTAATTTCCTCCAAATGTTTTGTTTTGTGGGGTCTTGCTCTTTACACTTATATAATACCACTCAATGAGTGGTTTGTCAAGCACTTTTTTCAAAAAATCGAAATTTTTTTTCGGCGGGAAGAATTGGAAGTAACTGCGGGGGCGGGGAGGCGATAATCAGGGTGCAAAGGAGGGAGGATGCGTGCAGACAAGATACAGGCCGCGGGAGCTGGCGGAGGCCGTGGACAGATATTTTGACTCCATCCGCGTGGTGCGTCCGCTCATCCTGGAGGAGATCGACTATCAGGAGCAGCCGGACGGCACCTATGGCGTGACGCTGGATGCCTTCGGGCACCCGAGGAAGAAATTCGTCCGGCCGGTCGCGGCGGACGGAACGCCGGCGGTGGAGGAAATCTGGATCAAAAAGCCAAGTATGGCGGGGTTATGCCTGTTTTTGGGCATCCACCGCTCGACGTGGGCGGAATACGGCAAGAAAAAGGCGTATGCCGACACGGTGGAGCGCGCGCGGGGGCGCGTGGAGGACTATCTGGCCGGGAAGGTGCTGGAAAAATCCTCCGCAGCGGGCGCGAAATTTAGCCTGCAGCACAACTGCGGATGGAAGGAGCGGCAGGAGATCAGCCTCGACAAGGAGACGCGAGAGGTCGTGAGCAAAACAATGACGGCCCAGGAAAAGCTGGAGCTGCTGCGGGAGCTGGGGCTGAAGCTCCCCGGAGAGGAGAAGGAACATGAAGATCGACAAGCTGATCAAGCTCGCGAAGAAGCTGAAGCCGACGCCGTTTGACGACGAGCTGCTCCTGATGTGGGTCAACGAGATCGAGGGGATGGTGCTGAGCGAAATCCACCTTGTGACGGTGACGGACATTGCGCCATATGAGTTAGGAGAGGACGAAAGCCTGCCAACGGCGGAGCTGACTGCGCCTTATCCCTATGACAAGCTCTACACGCAGTACCTGATGGCGCAGATCGACTACGCAAACGGCGAGTACAGCAAATACCAGAACACAATGCAGATGTTTAACGCCTACTACACGGAGTATGTGCATTATGTGGCGGAGGTGCTCGCACCGGCAGACGGGCGGGCGGAGCTGCTGCAATACTATCTCTCGGCCTATGCGATCGCCAAAAAGCACGGCTACACCGGCACGGAGGAGCAGTGGCTGCAATCCCTGCACGGCGCGGACGGACGGGGGACCAAGATGCAGTACCAGGGCAAGGTGATCCAGTGGGCGACGGACGGGACGGAGGACTGGCACGACCTTGTGGATATGCAGGGCATCCAGGACGAGATCACACAGGATGCACAGACGACGATCACGGCGTCTGCAAATCAGGCGGCGCAGGAGGCGACGGCGGCAGCGACGGCGGCCAAAAATGCGGCAGTTGCGGCCAAAGACGACGCACAGAGTGCGGCAACAACCGCAGGCAGCGCTAAGAACACCGCTACGACGGCGGCGCAGGAGGCGACGGCGGCCAAAACAGCCGCAGCGGGGTCTGCGGCCACGGCAAGCCAGCAGGCGGCAGCGGCGAATGCGGCAAAGGAGGCGGCGCAGGCCGCGCAGCAGCGCGCGGGAGAATCGGAGCAGGAGGCAAATGACTCGGCGCTGGCTGCATCAAATGCGAAAGACGCGGCGGTTGCGGCAAAAAACGCTGCGCAGAACGCCGCGAAGGACGCGGACTTCTCTGCGGGCGAGGCGGATTCCTCGGCGAAGACCGCGCAGGCCTGGGCGGAGGGAAAACGGGGGACGGCGGAGGTACCGGCGACAGACCCGGCATACCACAACAACGCGAAATACTGGGCGGAGCAGGCAAAGGGAGGCGCCGGTGCAGATGCCGTAAAGTACACGCCGCAGAGCCTGACGGAGGCGCAGAAAGCACAGGCACGGAGTAACATCGGCGTGACATCGGGCGGAGGCGGCGCGGGGAAGCCTGGCACGACCTTCACCCCGAGCGTGAGCGCAGCGGGCGTGATCTCGTGGACAAACGACGGAGGCTTGGGAAATCCGGCACCGGTCAACATCAAGGGGCCGCAAGGAGATCAGGGGCCGAAGGGGGAGACCGGCGCAAAGGGCGAGACAGGAGCGCAAGGCCCACAGGGAGAGCCGGGGGCAAAGGGAGAACCCGGCGCGCAAGGCCCGCAAGGAGAGCCGGGCACGGATGCAACCGTGACGGAGGCTGCAATCACGGCGGCACTGGGGTACACACCGGCGAACCCTGAGAATGTGCCGTCCGGCGCACTGGCCAGCAAAGACAGAGTAGACCTCGGAGGCAGCGATGCGACGGGGACGCTGCCGGTGAGCAAGGGCGGTACCGGGGCAACGACGGCAGCAGCCGCAAGGAAAAACTTAGGCCTCGGCGCTCTGGCGACGAAGGGGAGCGTATCTCTTGCCGGATCGGACGTGAGCGGAACACTGCCGATTGGCAAGGGCGGCACGGGCGAGACGAGCGTCGCCGGGATTATGAAAGCGCTCGGCATCAAGGACTACATCACAGAACAGGGCACGAGCGGAATCTGGCGGTATCGGAAGTGGGCATCGGGCGTGGCGGAGTGCTGGGGAGAGTACACGGACGAAAATGTGTCGATCACGACGGCGTGGGGGCAGATCTATGACAGCACGGCGATGTATGGCTACTACAACTACCCGAGCGGGCTTTTTGTGGCCGCGCCGGTAGAGCAGGTGACAGCAAGAGCCGGTGGCAGCGGGAGCGCTCTATGGATCGAGACCTATCTTGATGCGACGGCGGTGCGAACAGGCCAATGGAAGTATGCTAGTGCAACAGCGTCAAGCGGGATCACGGTGCGCGTGACAATGTACTCCGTAGGCCGATGGAAGTAAGGCGGGAAGGAGGGAAAGCGGATGGAAATTGAAGAAAAGGAGATCGAGAACGAGCAGCGGAGCAAATCCAACACCCACCGGCTGGACAGACTGGAAAAGCGCGTGGACGAGCAGGACAAGCTGGTGACGGCGATTTGCGGCTTACAGAAGGACATGGAGCACACCAAGAGCGACGTATCGGAGATCAAGACGAACGTCGATACCCTGCTGAACAAGCCCGCGAAGCGCTGGGACAGCGCGGTGACGGCAGTCGTGACGGCGCTGATCTCGGTGCTGGTGGGCGCGGTGCTGGGGCGGCTGATCTGACCGCAGCGGGCAAGGGAAAAAACCGGGAAACCGGTGAATTTTGAAAGGAGAAATGGAAATGAAACTGAGCAACAAGGTCTATGACATCCTGAAGTGGATCGCGCTGTATCTGCTGCCCGCGCTGGGCACGCTGTACTTTGCGCTGTCCGGTATCTGGGGGCTTCCCTACGGGGAGCAGATCGTCGGCACGATCACTGCTGCGGACACCTTCCTCGGCGTGCTGCTGGGCATCAGCAGCGCAAGCTACAAAAAGGGGGCGTGAGCCATGACGGAAACTCAACTCAGGCAGAAGGTCGTCAATCAGATCAAGTCGTGGGTCGGCTACAACAACGCTGATGGAAGCCACAAAAAGATCATCGACATCTACAACAGCCACAAGCCACTCGCACGAGGATATAAGCTGCGATATACCGATGCATGGTGTGCCGGTACGGTATCGGCCGTGGCGATTGCCTGCGGTCTGACCGACATCATGCCGACAGAGGTCGGTGTTGGTGAGATGATCAAGCTCTACCAGCGCTTGGGACGCTGGGAAGAAAACGACGCACACGTCCCTCGACTTGGCGACGTGATCGTGTACGCATGGAGCGACAATGGTGTCGGGGACTGCACTGTCGGAGATAGCCATGTAGGCATCGTCACCGACTGCGACGGCAAGACAATCACAGCGACCGAGGGCAATATGGTCGTCAACGGCGTGCATCTGGTCGGTTATCGCACCATCCCCGTCAATGGCCGGTACATCCGTGGCTTCGGCTTGCCTGACTATGCCAGCAAAGCCACGGAGGCAGAGCCGACAACGCCTGCGCCGACACCGGCACCCGAAGAACCGAAAAAGGAGGATACAATCACGATGGAACTGAGAATGCTCAAGCGCGGCATGAGCGGAAACGATGTCCGCGCGGCGATGCTGCTGATGAAGGACAAGGGCTATTATCCCTACACCATTCCGGCGACGGACAAGCTGTTCGGGCCGAAGATGGAGGCCGGTGTGCGCAGGATGCAGGCCGAGCACAATCTCGGCGTGGACGGCATGATCGGGCATAACAGCTGGACATATCTGCTCAAGTAATGGCACCGATGGCTCGCATCAGCCTGCCGCCCGCGCTGCAAGGGCTGACAAGGGGCGAGATGGAGCGGGTAATTGAGCAGGCCAATGTAGGAGCCGAGAACGAGCGAATTGCAAAGCTCTACTACATCGACAAGCTGCCGCAGGCGGATGTGGCGGCGGAAGTTTATCTTGCGCAGGCGACGATCAAGCGGCGGCTGCCGAAGATCGTAGAGAAAATGCAGATTGCCGAAAGACACATGAAAAACTGACAGACCCGGCGGGGGAAGCCCTGCCGGGATTTTTTAATGCAATTCGCCAAACATTCAGGTGCTTGCAACCGAATGTTGGAAGTAACTGGGGGAGCTGATGCGAGAAAATGGAGAAAAAGAAGGTGCAAGGAGGTGAGCGACAGTGGAAAAGGCATACGAGGGCAAGGTGAGAAACACCGGCAGCCAGGTTGTAAAGGCACCGTATCAGCACGAAAACAAGGACAGCGGCAAGGTGCACACCGGAAACGACCTGCGGAGCACGGCAGGCGGGAAAAAGTAAAAAAATCTGGAGGACAACATGGGAGAAACCAATTATTACGAGCTTTTCGGCGTACCCGCGCCGGAAGCAGGCGGAAAAGAGCCGGAAGCCGCCGAACCGGCAGCTCAGCCAGCAGAAGCATCCGAAACCGCAGAAGCGGAGCAGGACGAGGGCGGAAAAGAGCCGGAGGCCGCCGAACCGGCAGAAGCGGGCGAAGGGAATCCGGGCGAAGCGCAGCAGAATGCGCAGGAGCCTGAAAAGGACGGGCAGGACGCGGAAACGCGCCGAAAAAACGCGGCGCAGCGGAGAAACCGGGAGAAGCTGGAGGCGGAGAAGAAGGGACGGCAGGACGCTGCCGCCGAGATCCTCCGCCAGATGGGGCTGAAGGACCCGAAAACGGGGCAGCCGGTCACGACGATGGAGGAATTCGCGGCGTACCAGCAAGCGAAGATGCAGGCCAAGGCGGAGCAGGACCTGAAAAACGGGAAGCTCAGCCCGGAGGTGCTGCAAAGCGTGGTGATGGCCTCTCCGGAGATGCAGGCCCTCCTGAAGGACGCGAAGGAGACGAAGGAAACCGCCGAGGTGCAGAACTTCACGGCGAGAAGAGAGATGGAGCTGGCGGAGATCCGGAAACTGAACCCGGAGATCAAGACGCTGGACGACATCATCCGGATGCCGACAGGCGGGGACTTTGCCGACCTCGTGCGCAAGGGGTGCAGCTTTGTACAGGCGTACAAGACCGCAAACTTTGACGCGATCATGCAGAAAACCCGCGCAGCGGGAGAGCAGCGGGCGCGAAACGCTGCAATGTCGCAGGCGCACATCAAGGGTACACCGACCAGCCAGAGCGAGGCATTTGTGGTGCCGCAGCAGGTGAAGGAGATGTACCGCGTATTTAATCCGGGGATCACGGACGAAGAGATCGCGAAGGATTACCGGAAAAACAGAAAGTGAGGAGAGAAAAATGGCATTTATCCCTTATACCTACGCCGACGGGCAGCCGACGCCGTGGGAATACAAGCAGGCAGCAGCGCTGGGCGAGATCCGGCCGGGACAGGCGCTGGTGCTTTCCGCCGGGAAACTGGCAAAGTGCAGCGGTGATAACCGGCCGGAGTACATCGGCATGTACGGGGGGACGGTCGCATCCGGCGACGTGATCCCGGCAATCAAGGTGGACGAGGAGACGGTGTTTGAGACGGAAAACTCCGTGGCGAACACGTCCGCAGCAGCGGGCAGCCGGCTGACCATCGACACCACCGGCACAAAGATCACAGCGACGGCGGGAACCGCCGTGGAAGTGGTGGAGGCACTGGACACGGCGGCGGGCGGCAAGATGCTCGTGCGCTTCCCGCGCATTCCCAAGACCACAGGCGGCGGCTAAACCGCCGGAACGAAAGGAGAGATGTAACATATGGCACAGATCATTCTGAGCGAATCCAGCAATATGGCCAACTCGCTCTTTGGCGAGATTCAGTCCCCGATCGCGGCGTTTATCGAGCGCCGCGACGAGGCATGGATGCACGACGAGAGCAACATTGCGGCCAAGATTTTTAAGCAGGTACGCAGCACGCACCACTCCGAGGCATTTACCGGAATTGGCGCGGTGGATACCTTCGCGCCGGTGGGAGAAAACGGCGCATACCCGACGGGCGGCGTGGACATGAGCGACGAGCAGAGCTTTACGGCTGTGACGTGGAAGGGCAGCTTCGCCATCTCCGAGGAGATGATGGAGGACAAGATGGACTCCGTGCTTGTGGGGCAGCCGCAGGGTTTCCTGGACGACTACCACCGCAAGCGCAGTGCGTTCTTTGCGGGGCTGCTCGGCGCGGCAATCAAGAATCAGGCGGCCTACAAGGCAAAAAACGTGGAGTTTAAGACCACCTGCTCCGACGGCAAGAAGCTCTTTGCAGCGGATCACAAGCCGCAGAAAAAGAGCACAACCCAGTGCAACGCCTTTAAGGACGCATTCTCCGCGGCGGCGTTGGGCAAGCTGGCGACCGCCATGCAGAACCTGACGGACGACGACGGCAACATGCTGACGATGAACCCGGACACCATCATCATCCCCAACGACGCCGAAATCAAGGCGGAGGTGTTCGGCGTGCTGGGCGCGCACAACGACCCCGGCACGGCAGCAAGCAATAAGTTCAACTACCTCTTCGGCGCGTGGAACGTGCTGATCTGGAACGAACTGAACCAGTACTGCACCGGCGGCACCACCGTGCCGTGGATCCTGATGGATTCCGGCTACAACAAGCGCTATTTCGGCGCGGTGGACATCATGCGCAAGGACCTGACCGTCAAGAGCGAGATCGCGCACAACGACGCGAACGTCTGGAAGGGCCGCGCAAGATTCACGGGCGGCTTCGTGGACTTCCGCGCATTTGCGGCAGGCGGCCTGAGCTTTGGCAATACCCTTTGATACATCCTCCGGCGGGGCGCGCAACACGTCCCGCCGGAAACGGCATAGGAGGAAGAAAATGCTGCAAAACATCAATGCTTTGGTCAAGGCGCCGGAGTTGACCGGAAACACAAGAAGAGATCTGGAAGCGCAGCAGAGCTTTAACCGGCAGCTTTTACGGGCGCTGGACTATCTGCTGGGAGAGCTGGACAGGATTGACGAGCAGGCAGAGACGCGCCTGCAAAATTTGGAGGAGAAGAAATGAGCAAGCTGCCGAGCATGAGATACGAGGATAGGATCAAAAAAACGGCGCAGGTGGCCTTTGGCGGTCTGCGTCACAGCCTTTCCTGCTCGGACGGCGAGCTTTACGATATGAAAAACCTGACCTGCAAGGAGTACCCGATTCTGCAGCCGAGGGAAAAGCGGTGGATTGCGGATGCAGGCGTGAAGGACGGAAGGTACGAGCAGAAAAAGCAGGTAATCTATGCGGACAATGGGAACATGTGGGACGTGGTACTATGGACTGATTGGAGCGGGGGGTACGAGCTGCGGTCGAGAAAATGGAAAATATCAGTAAATCTGGGGAGAGAAAAGAAAGACTGGAAATTCATAAGATTCGGCGACCGGGTGCTGCTTCTGCCGGAAAAGTGGCTGATTAAGACGGCACTGGAGATAGACGGATATGTGTCGACAGACACTGAGCTTCCGACACTGACGGAGGCGGATGCGGGGAAACTGTATCTGACGTCCGGGAGGGAACCAATCATCTACCCGGTGTACCGATGGACGGGCACAAAGTGGCAGTACCAAGAGGAGCTGATAGAGCCGCTGGAATGCGAGATCAGGGTGACGGGCGTAAAGCTGACGGACGGGACAATCTACGGAGAAAAGGCGACGGCAAACACGCTGACATTTACGGGGATCTCCTACCTGGGAGGATACCCGCAGGTTGGAGACGGGATGGAGCTTTCCGGGCTGACGGAGGCGCCGGGGAACGAGAAAACCGCAATCCTGCGGGAAATGCAGATATCGACGAGCGGGAGCGGGAAACTGGTATTTTCCGACAACTGCTTCAAGATGCCGCTGGAGCCGGACGGAAACCCCGTGACCTCGGTAACGATCTCCGGGACGGTGACGCTCAAGCGCACGATGCCGGATCTGGACGGCATTTTTGAGTACGACAACCGGCTGTGGGGCTGGAAGGGGAAAACGATCTACGCATGCAAGCTGGGCGACCCGAAAAACTGGAATGTGTTCGAGGGGCTGAGCACGGACGCGTGGGCGCTGGAGACGCAGAGGAAGGGAGAAATCACGGGAGGCGTGAGCTTCGGCGGATATCCGACCTTCTTCCGCGAAGACTCGATGATCCGCATCTACGGCGCGACGGCAAATGCGTTTCAGACCTCGGAGATTGCGATGCCGGGCGTAAAAAAAGGCGAGCAGAACAGCATTGCCGCAGCGGGCGGAATGCTGCTGTATCTATCCCGCGACGGGATGATGATCTACGCGGACGAGTACCCGCGGGCACAGGACAGCGTATTTGGGAACGGGGAGATCAAGGACGCTCTGGCCTGCTCAGACGGCGTGCGATACTATGCGCGGCTGACGGTGGACGGGGAGAAGGCAATCTACCGCTACGACAGCAAGCACGGCCTATGGATGAAGGAGGACGATCCGGGCGTGATCGGAATGACCTACGACCAGGGGACGATCTACGCGCTGCTGGAGCACAGCATCGTGCCGGAGCAGTACGAAAACCGGGCGATCATCGACCTGATCGGAAACGGAAAAATAGAAGGAATAGAACCGACGGAGGAAGCGGGAAGCGTGGAGAGCTTTGCGGAATTCGGCGATTTCACCGCAGGGAGCCTGAACCGCAAGGCGATGAGCAAGATGCAGCTGCGCATGGGGCTGGAGACGGGCGCGACCGTGACGATCAAGATCAAATACGACGGCGGGCAGTGGGAGACCCTTTGGACGCTGACGCAGGGGATCAAGCGCAGCGTGCAGATCCCGATCCTGCCGAGGCGGTGCGACTACTACCGCATCCGCATAGAGGGAACCGGGATGTGGCGGCTGTACGCGATGGCGCGGGAGCAGTACGAGGGAAGCGAGATCCACTAGGAGGCAACGATGGAGCGCGGATTGGACGAGGCGGTGCAGGCGGCGCTGTGGTTTAAGAGGCTAAAGGAGATCAGCAACGAGAAGTTCCTGCCGCTGTTTTTCGACCAGCACCGGCATCTGGTGCTGATGGGAGGCGGCGGCTCCGGGAAGAGCATCTTCGCGGGACAGAAGATCATAGACCGCTGCATCTCGGAGAAAAAACACAGGTTTTTGGTGGTGCGAAAGGTAGCCAGAACCTTGCGGGAGAGCTGCTTTGACCAACTAAAGACACAGGCGCAGGCGCTCTGCCCGGAGGAGATTGCAAGAATCCCAAAAGGCAAAGGGTCGGACATGTACCTGCAATTTAAGAACGGCTCTGAAATTATCTTCGCGGGGCTGGACGACGTGGAAAAGCTGAAATCCATCCACGATATCACGGGGATCTGGATAGAGGAGGCATCGGAGATCGAGGAGCGGGACTTTGACCAGCTGGACATCCGCCTGCGCGGCAACACGAGATACTACAAGCAGATCATCCTGACCTTTAACCCCATCAGCATCACACACTGGCTGAAAAAACGGTTTTTTGACCGGAAGGACGAGAGAGTGAGGACGCACAGGAGCGTCTACTGGGACAACCGATTTCTGCCGGAGGAGGACCGGCTGACGCTGGAGGCGATGAAGGAGACAGACCCGTACTACTATCAGGTGTACTGCCTGGGGCAGTGGGGCGTGCTGTCGCAGACGATATTTGACCGGGAGACGCTGATGGAGAAGCTCCAGCACCTCAAAAAGCCGGAGATGCGCGGAGAGTTTGACTACGGCTACAACGAGATTGCCGTGAAGGACTGGACATTCCGGGAGGACGCAGCGGGGGAGACGGTGATATACAGGCAGCCGGAGCAGGGACACCCTTATGTGATCGGCGCGGACACGGCAGGCGAGGGGTCTGACTGGTTTGTGGCGGACGTGATAGACAACGCGACGGGTCGGCTTGTGGCAAAGTACCGGACAAGGACGGACGAGGATCTGTTTGCAAGGCAGCTCTACTGCCTGGGGATGTACTACAACACGGCGCTCATCGGCGTGGAGGTAAATTTCTCGACGCACCCGGTGAAGGAGCTGCAAAGGCTGAGATACCCAAAGCTATACCTGCGAGAGGTGGAGGACAGCGTGACGAAGAAGGTGCGGATGTCCTACGGCTTCAGGACCGACCGGCTGACAAGGCCGACGATCATTGCGGGGCTGGTGGGAATCATGAGAGAGCACCCGGAGCTGGTGGACGACGAGGACACGATACAGGAGATGCTGACCTTTGCGAGAAACAGCAAGGGGCGGCCGGAGGCGATAGAGGGCGCACACGACGACTGCGTGATGGCGCTGGCGATCACCTACTACATCCGGGACCAGCAGGAAACGCGGATAGAAAAGCCGCGGGGCGAGCGCGTGAAATGGCACGCCGACCAGTGGGAGGACTACGACAACGCAAGCGAGGCGGAGAAGGCAGAGCTGCTGAAGCTCTGGGGCAATCCGTTCTGATTTTGAGGAGGGCAGCATGAAACAGAAAAAGGAAACCGTGAGCCTGTGGCAGGAGCGGCTGGAAAAGAATCTTTCCGCCTACGCCGCAGAGCAGGAAAAGATGCAGCGCAGAGAGGCGCAGTACAGAGGGGAGCGCAAGCTGACCCCGCTGACGGAGAACGACAGGAAGTACGGATACCAGAAGGAGACAAGCCACGTCTGGAACATCACGGCAGAAAACATCGAATCGGAAATTGACAGCTCCATCCCGATGCCGAAGGTCACGCCGATGCGCCGCGAGGACGAGCATCTGGCGCGGATGATAGAAAACATGCTGCGAAACGAGCTGGACAGGATCCCGACGGAGGAGCTGAACGACGAATCCGAGCGCATCACCTACAAGCAGGGCGGCTGCCTGTATCTGCCGGAGTGGGACACGAGCAAGCGGACGCACACGACCGTGGGCGAGAACACGCTGAAATGCGTCCACCCGATGCAGTTTGTGCCGCAGAACGGCGTGCAGGAAATTGACGAGATGGAATATTACTTCTGGCTGATTCCGGTAACGAAGGGCTATGTGCGCAGACGCTACGGCGTGGACGTGGGCGATATGCAGGAGGAGATGCCGGAGGTCAGAAGCGAGGAGGAGAGCACAGCGGAGGATGTGGTAACGCTGAAGATCGCGGAGTACCGGAACGAGGACGGAGGTGTGGGCCGCTTTGCGTGGGTGGGGAACCTGGAGGTGGAGAACCTGCCAGACTGCCAGGCGCGCATCCTGCGGCGCTGCAAAAAGTGCGGGCAGACGGAGGCGGACAGCGCGTACATAGACCTGAGCGAGCCGACGCAGGACGGGAGCTACCCGGAGGACGCGGAAAAGCGGAAGCCGAGAAAGGGCGTGTGCTCCTTCTGCGGGGCAAACAGCTGGGAGGACGTGGTGGAGACCTCGCGCAAGGTGAGGCTGGACGAGCTGGACGAGCTTGGAGTAAACCCGGCGATCACGCAGCGGCTGAGAGCAGAGCATGGCTTCGGGAAAATCTTCTACCGGCCGGAAGAACAGATAACGGAACCGGCTGCTATGGACGCGATGCAGGCACCGATGGGGAGCCTCGGCGCGCAGGAGGTTCCCATGCAGGAGATCGCGCCGGCGCCGGAAGCGGAAAGCTACGAAGAAGAAATTGAAATCCCGTACTACAAGCCGGACATTTTCCCAGCGGTGCTGCGCAGGAACGTGACGGCGCACGGGAAATTCTTAGGTGAATCGGACTGCGACAAGATCGCAGACCAGCAGAACACCATCAACCGCTTGGAGCAGAAAACCATAGACCGGCTGATGAAGGCGGGCAGCAAGATCACACTGCCGGATTCGACGCACCTGAGAGTTGACCCGCAGGATAACGGCATCTGGTATGTGGGCAATGCGGCGGATGCAAACCTGATCGCGGTGAGAGACTTTCAGGCGGACATCACCCCGAACATGGCGATGCTGACGCAGGCCTACGAGGAATCCAGACGCTTGATCGGCATGACGGACAGCTATCAGGGACGGACAGACCCGACGGCGCAGTCCGGCAAGGCAAAGGAATTTGCGGCAGCACAGTCGGCGGGACGCTTGGAGAGTAAGCGCGTGCTGAAGAAAGCGGCGTATGCGCGAATCTTTGAGCGGATGTTCAAAAACCAACTGGCATACTGCGAAGAGAAGCGGCCGCTGCGCTTCCGGGACGAAAAGGGAAATCAGGAATACGAGGAATGGAATTCCTACGCATTTTTGAGAATGGACGATGCCGGGGAGCTTTACTGGAACGATCAATTCCTGTTCTCCTGCGACGATGCGTCCGGCCTTGCCACGAACCGCGAGGCGATGTGGCAGGAGACCACGGCGCACCTGCAGTCCGGCGCTTTCGGAGACCCGAGGAGCATTGACACGCTGATCCTCTACTGGACGAAGATGGAGGAGGACCATTTCCCGGGTGCGGGGAAGATCAAGTCCTTGATGGAGCAGCGCAGAGAGGAGCAGCTTCAGCAGCAGATGCTGATGATGCAGATGCAGGCGGCAATGCCGCAGCAGATAGGAGGTTAAACCATGGCAAGCAAGAATGACTACGAAAAGCAGTTGCAGGACGCGGCAGAACTGGAAAGGGTGCGGCAATGGCAGGGACCGCCTGCGGCGCAGATCATGCCGGTCAATCCGTATGTGGCGGAGCTGAACAGTGTGACGGGCGCGCAGCCTGCGGCGCAGGGAGTAAGCCCCTACGCGGCGGAGCTGGACAAGGTGATGGGAACGCAGAAATCGACGGTGGACTATCTGCTGGGGGACGACGTGATCTCGGCCTACAAAAAGGCGTATCTGCGGGAAGCGGACAGAACCGGGCGCGACACGCTGGGACAGTACGCGACCATGACGGGAGGGATCCCCTCGACGCAGGCGGTTGCGGCTGCCTCGCAGGCGGCGGACTACCAGAAGAGCAAGCTGGCCGAGCTGATGCCGAGCCTGTACCAGCAGCAGATCGATGCGGCCATGAACCGATGGAAGGAGCTGGGGACGGCAGACGACAAGGTTGCGGCGATCCTCGGCGTGCAGGTGGGCGCACCGACGGCAGACCAGACGTATCAAAACTGGAACCGGAAGATGCAGGAGGATCAGCTTGCATGGCAGAAGGAGCAGTTTGAATGGCAGAAGCAGCAGCAGGCAAAGAGCGACTCCTATTCCCTTGCGCTGACGCTGCTGCAAAACGGGCAGATGCCCTCGGGCGAGCTGCTGACGGCGGCGGGGATCTCGGCAGACGACGCGCAGAAGATCCTGTCGGCAGCGCAGAGCGCGGCCTACACGAGAAGCTCCGGCGGCGGAGGAGGCAGCAGAAGCGCGAAAACAAAGACGGTAGGCTACAAGGAGCGGCAGGAGCTGCTGGCAAAGCTGAACAAGGCGGGGACGATTGACGCGATAGAGAGCGACATTGCGTACTACGCCGCAGCGGGCTATGACTACAACGAGCTTTACAACTGGCTGCTGAGCTATGCGAACCTGTCGGGAGGAAAGAGCGGAAGCAGCTATGACGGAGGGTACTCCGGGAGAAGAAATGGAGGCCCGAACAAGCGGCCGACCGTAAAACTGAACTGAGGAGGCAGAAAGATGAATTATCCGAAGACCTTTGACGAATACGTTGCACAGAAAAACCGGCAGGCCGCAGGGAATAGTCCTGCGGCCTCCGGTGGTTTTTCCTATCCGGCAACCTTTGACGAATATATGCAGCAGAAAGGGCAGAATCAGCTGAATACGGTACAGACAGCGGAACGTGAAAAGTGCCTGAGTGCTTCGGGCTTCAAGCAGATGGAAACGGATATGGGAGCACTGTTTGGAACCATGGACGGATATTTCCAGAAAAAGCACCGAATCGGAGCGACCGGCAGCGGATATGCAGAGCGCGTGGGCGCGATGCTGCAAAGCGTGGAGAAAGAACGCGATTATTTCAACCGCTATGCGGGCGTGATGGGCGAGGACGCGCAGAGCTATCAGAAGCAGCTCAATGCGTGGGAGGCGCAGCTCAAGCGTTACCAGAAGGCAATGAACGGCCAAGAGGACGACGAGGACAGCCTTGCACTCGGCAGCGGCCTTGCGCGGTTCCGGACGGAGGCGAACGACTACTTCACCAAGGTATCCGAAACGGAGGCGGGAACGGCAGTAGCCAACAAGGCGATGCAGTGGGCAAGCGGCGCGAAAAAGCTGCTGAAAGATGCCGACGAGGTGGAAAGCTACCTGAAAAAGAAGAACACGGCGGAGGCACAGGGCCTCTTGCAGCAGGTGCAGCGGTACAAGACGCAGCTTGCACAGATGCAGGAAACCGGAACGGGAGCGCAGACAATGAACCCACTGACGGGAAAGCCAATGGGCGCTGCGATCAATCCGAGCCTGCCGCGCTTTGCAGACAGCACGGGAGAAAAGATCACCGCGGGAAGCCCCTACCGGCTGGGACAGGCGCAGGAGGCGGCGCAGAACGCGGAGCTTTCCGGCTTGATGGGACGAAAAGCGGAAAAGGCCGACTGGCAGAACCAGACCGTGCAGCAGCACGAGGAATATATCCGCAAGGATTTCGATGCACTGAAAAAGTTCACACAGAACGGAACCTCTCAGGGCGCTGCGGAGAATATTCATGCGGGAATCTTCCAGGAGATCGCGGCGCGGCTGAACTACCTCCTCGCAAGCGGAAAATGCACGGAAGAGGAGTATGCTCAGCTGCTGGAAAAGGTTGACGGCTGGAAAAGGGAATATCTGGAGGAAGCAAACCACGCCTATAAAAACTACCCGAACAAATGGACGGGGGACGCACAGGGCGCGATCCGGAGGGCGGCGGAAGCGATCCCGGACAAGGGAGACGCGATGAAGGAATTCCGCTACCAGAGGTCCAACCTGACGCGGGAGAACATCCGATATAAAACCGTGGACGAGCTGCTTGCCCGGATGCACTTTACCTACGGAGAGGGGAACTGGGGCAACTCTGCAGCGGAGAGAGCCGCGATCACCTTTATGGGGCAGGAGGTGCTGCCGGAATACCTGGCAAACGCGGAAATGACGCAGGAGCAGTACGACCGGTTTATGCAGCAGATCAAGGGGACGCCGAACGAGGCGCAGCTCCGGAAGGAACGAGAGGCAAACGGCCTGAAGGCCAACCCGGATGGACAGCAGGCCGCGCTGGACAGATACAAGGAGATCGACGGGCAGACATACCTTGATATGTTTGAAACCGGCAGCCAGAACGCAGCGGACAACATCATGCTGAAATATCCCGGCGGCATGGAGCAGGTGCTCACACGCGGGCTGGGCTATATCACAAAGGCGACCGGCAAGGTGCTGAATATGTTCGGCGAGAACCCGGTGGGAAACTACTTCGTTGAGGGCGGCCAGCAGGGAATCGACTACGAAAACAGGGACTGGCAGGAAGGAAAGCAGAGAGAATACGAGCAGGGGCGGTATGCCTCCGACTTGCTGCAAAACGGAAGCAAGTTTGAGAAATTTACAGCCGGCATGACGAAGGACCTGACGCAGGCCGCGCTGGAAATGGCCGCAGCGGGCGCGATTGCCGGGCAGATCAGCGCGGGGAACACGGCGCTTGCGCAGCTCTCGCAGGGCGGAAAGTATGCGTCGAGCCTTGCAAACGCGCAGAAGGGCGCGACGGGCTACATGAAGTTCGCCTCACAGATGGCAGGCCTGATGAAAAACAGCTCCAACCTGATCATTTCCGCAAACGCGGCGCTGAACAGCTACGGCGAGGCGGAGGACAGCGGAATGAGCGCCGCCGGGCGGGCGGTGAAGCTGCTTGCGGGCGGCCTGATCGAATACGGGACGAACGGACTGTTCGGCGGCAACCCGGTGGTAGACCCGGAGGGCGCGGGCGCCGTGGAGAAATACATCTACAAGCTGACGGACAACGAAACCATCCGGAAGATCGTATCGAGCAAGGTGTTCGAGCGCATCGGTGAGGGCCTGGAGGAGGTGGCCTCGGCCGTTGCGGGCGCGGCGCTGGACTACGCGCTGACGGGCGAAACCGACCTGACGGCAAAGGAGCTGGTGGACGAGTTTACCGTGGGCGTACTGCTTTCCATGGTGATGAGCGCGCCGGAGGACATTATCGACCTGACGGCGCGGGCGAAGAGCTATGTAAAATCCCACGTGATTACGAGGTTTGATGCGAACGCGCAGACGAACCTTGAAAGCCTCTACCGCGCAATGACGAGCTACGAGCTGGAATACCTCGCGGGCGACGAGAACCTGATGCGAATGAACGGGTGGAGCGAGAAGGAGATCAAGCGCGCAAGGAGCGACTGGGAAACGGTCGTAAGGGAATTCAACACGCTTGCAGACCGGCTGGAGGGTACGCAGAGCCTGTCGGACAGCTTCCGGCGATACGAAGCGCCGGAGGGATTCTTTGACAACGACTTTGTGGACGCGGATTTCCAGAACGCCATCCTTGCGAACCAGACGAGCGAGGCGGCGCTGCTGACGGACCGGGCGCTGGACATCCGGATTCTTTCGGAGCGGGAAATGATCGACAGCCTGAGAGGCAGCGAGGCGGCGCAGGACATCTATACGGCGCGAGATGCACAGCAGAGGCTTGACATTCTGGAACAGGAAAAGGCTGCCAGAGCGGAAGAACGGACGCAGAGAGCGGCGGAACGCGCTGGACAGGAAAACACACCGGCAGCGGAACAAACTGTGCAGGAAGAGCCACAGATGGCGCAGGAGACCACCCAGAGCGCGGCAGAGACGGTCGAAAAGGCAGAGGAAATCAATGCGCCGGCGGCGCAGGAAACCGAAGGAGGAATGAGCAATGAGCAACCAGAGAGTGCTGGTGAAAACAAAGGACGGGATGAGCGTGTGGATTCCAAAGGACAGACTGGCGGCGTGGCAGAAGGCGGATCACGAAGCACCGGTGACGGCGGAAGAGCGGGCGAAGCTGAAGGCGTGGAAGGAGGAGTATCTCGCAAGACGAGGCTCGACGAAAGAGTAGAGCGCTTCAAGGGCATTGCGCAGGACACGGCAATGGACAAGCTGACCGCAGACGGCGACCCGGATGTGCTGGTCGGCGTGGTGCCGGTGCGGAGGTACACCGGAGAAATGCAGCAGGCGCAGCGAAGGGCAAAGGAAAGAGGCCTGAAAACGACCTTTGTAGTGGGCACAATGTCCGTGAAGGACAGGGACGGAGAATACCGGAACGTGGATGCGGTGTACAACCCGGACGACGGGCGAATCATCGTGAGCGTGAGCAGCGCGGAATACGAGCCGGAGGTTCTGGTGGAGCACGAGCTGTTCCACGACAGCGTGAGGAACGGGAACGTTAATCTGATCGACGCGGTGGAGGCGGCGATGCAGGACGTGACGAACGAGGAAGCGGAGAAGATCGTCGACAAGTATCTACAGGCGTACCGCGGGGTATATGGGGACGATCTGGAGGCGATCTATGAGGAAATCCTGGCGGACGCAGCGGCGGGCATGAACCGCTTCGGAGAAAAGAGCTTCCGGAGAATCCGAGAGGCAACAAGGAAATTCCTGTCGGAGACGGAGAGCCGGGAACCGGCGGCGGAGGTTTCTTCCGCTGTGCGCCGGACGCAGGACAGCGACGGGA
>UQWH01000020.1 GCA_900544705.1 uncultured Eubacteriales bacterium
TAACATCTGCGGGGTATCCTCTATGTTTTCTTATTCGGACTCCGCTTTCCCGGCGACGCTTGTATTTTTGGGGTTGAAACGGAACGATATAGCGGAAAGCCCGGGCGTGCGGCAGAGAGGCTCCCTTGGCATGTGCAAATAGAAGGCCCGCCATCCGTGCAGAGACGGAAGGGAAGTGGGTGGGCAATGGCGGCTAAAAGCCGATCATGGCCGCAGGAGGAATCCTTTTGATTTGACAAGTCCCTTTCCCCACACGCGGCCTTCTTGCCCTGCAGAGCGCAAAAAACAAGGCAGCAGAGGAATCTCTGCTGCCTTGCGTGGTTTTGAATTACTCTGCGATGCGGCGGGCACCGATGTAGCGGCTTGCATAGCTGCCGGCAAGGCTGCTGATCACAACGCCGGTGGAGGAGTTCTGTGCGTGGACGAATTGGCCGCCGCCGATGTACATGCCAACGTGGGAAGCGGAAGAACCGTAGCCGAAGAAGACGAGGTCGCCGGGGCGGAGGTCGTCATAGGAAACGGAATAGCCGTTGCCAAGCTGTGCCGTTGCGGTGCGGTTGATGCTGTAGCCGAACTGGCGGTAGATGTACTGCACGAAACCGGAGCAGTCAAAGCCGGAAGGAGTCGTGCCGCCGTAGACGTAAGGATAACCAACGAACTTCTGTGCATATGTAGCGATCTGAGAGCCGATGCTCGAAGAGTCGTAAGAGGTGTTGTCCTCGTAGGACGGAGCCGAGGAAGAAGAGGACGAAGACGAAGAGGAGGAAGAGGAACCCTTGCCCGCGTAGTTGGAATAGGGGACTTCCGTCAGGGAAACAAGGTCGCTGCGGACATAGCCAATCTGTCCGTTGTACTTGACTTTGTACCAGCCGCAGTTGAAGCCGAAGATGAAGACCTTTTCACCGTCGCTCGCCTGATCGACCAGACTGGAAGCAGTGGACGGACCGCTGCGAAGATTCACGAGGGAATACTCAATAACGCCGTAGCCGAGCTCGATGTTCTCACGTTCCTTGACGCGCAGATAATCACCGCACATATAACCGGTTTCCAGATTGTAAACGACCTTGTACCAGTCGCCTTCCTTGGAAATGATCACAACGTTTTCGCCGTTGTAAGCGGTGGTGATGATGCCCGTGTCAGTGGAAGCGCCTTCGCGCAGCCGCAGACCGCCGTTTGCCTCGACGATACCGATGCCGGTCTTCATCTCGGCGGCGTTTGCAGTGATGGCCAGTGCGACGACCGCCACGACCATGACGGCAAGAATCATGAGAACCCGATAGAACCGTTTCATTGTGTAACCTCCCAAAGTGTAGTGCAGATTTTTATTTGGCGCTGTTCAGCGCACGCTCCAGCCACACACAGCCAACATCCAACGCCGTGTAGAAGCCGTCCTTTTCGCTCTTTTTAACGACGCGGTCACGCGCCTTTACTGCGGGATCCGTCCGCTGAAGCTGAACGGAAACCTTCGTTGCAAGATCAAGATCATCCAACTTCTTGGATTCCAGAATCTGAAGCATGACGATGTACTCGTCTGCCATGGAGCCGTAATAGATCAGGTTGTCCTTCCGCATCAGGGGGTGGCCCTTGTAGGTCAGGACTTCATTCTGTTCCGACATAGATACCTCCAATAAATTGTAACTGAATTGTAACACATGGAAATCGAATTGTCAACACTTTTTCGCAATTTGCTACATCTTGTAGCCGTTTTGGAGCCGTCCGCAGTGAAAAGCCCCATAAGTTGTGGTTACGCGGGATTTTTGGATGTTGTTTTGGGAGGTTACAGAAGATTTTTTGCGGAAAAATGGAGCAAAAAAAGATAAAAGGAAACCTTTCCGGTTTCCTTTCGGAAGCGCTCATCAAATACCGGGGCTTCTGAGGAAGCCCCGGTTTGTTTGCCGCGGTGTGTCAGTCAAACAGATAGTGGCGCACGAGCTCCTGCAGGAGCTCGTCCCGGTCAAGCTTGCAGATGAGGCTGCGAGCGTTGTTGTGATTCGTGATATAGGTCGGGTCCTCCGAGAGAAGATAGCCGACGATCTGGTTGATGGGATTGTAGCCCTTCTCCGTCAGGGAGCGGTAGACCTCGGTCAGGATCCGCTTCATTTCCTCGGAGCCTTCGGCAGGCACGGTGAATTTTATGGTGTTGTCGTCCAAAACGTCCGCCTCCTTTACACCTTTTCCTTATCATATACCAATTAGCGGATAAAGTAAAGCAGAAAACGTGAATAAATTGGAAACTTTGCGGAGAAAATCTCCGGTTCCATCCACAAAAGCGGATTTGAACCGGAGATTCCGTGAAATTTCAGGGGTGGCGTCCGCTAACACTCAGCGGAGCTTTGCGCCCAGCTCGTTTTCCAGACGGGAAAGCACGGCGGAGATCACGCCGTCGGAGTCTGCGTCGGTGAGGGTGCGGTCGTCGGCGCGGAGCGTCAGGCTGAAGGCGACGCTCTTCTTGCCCTCGGCAACGCCCTTACCGCGGTAAATATCGAAGAGTTTCACCTGCCGCAGCAGCTTGCCGCCGGCCTTGCGGATGCATGCCTCCAGCGCAGCGACGGTCAGCGCCTCGTCGCACACGATGGCGATGTCGCGGGAAACGGCAGGGTACTTTGGCAGCGGCGTGTAGGTCTTTTCCGGAAGCTCCAGTGCGGACAGCGCGGTGAAGTCCAGCTCTGCCGTGTAGATCTCGGCGTCGATGCCGTAGTTCTTTGCGACCAGCGGATGCACCTGACCGAACACGCCGACGTCCTTGCCGTCGATCGTGACGCGGGCGCAGCGGCCGGGGTGGTAGCTGGGGTTGTCGCGCACGGCGGAATACTCCGCGGCCCGGACATTCATGCCGCGCAGGATGGCCTCGATCTCGCCCTTGAGGGAGAAGAAGTCCTCGTTTTCGCCATAGGTGCCGAGCACGAGATGCTTCGGCTCGTCGGGAAGCATCTGGCCTTCCTTCGGCAGATAGACCTTTGCCAGCTCGTAGAGCTTGACGGCGGCGTTGTGATAGGCGTTGTTGCGCGCCAGGATCGCCAGCATGGAGGGAAGCGCGATCGTGCGCATGATGGAAGCGTCCTCGCCCAGCGGGTTCTGGATGCGCAGCGTTTTGCGCAGGGGAGAATCCTCCGGCAGACGGATCATATCAAAAATGGACGGGGAAACAAAAGAATAGGTCAGGATCTCGCTGTAGCCCAGCGCGCGGCACAGAGAACCGGTCGTGTTTTCCAGCACCATGGTGCCGGTGTAGCCGCCCTCGGCGGTCGCGCTGCGGAAAGCGGTGGTGGGGATGTTGTTGTAGCCGTAGAGACGGCCGACCTCCTCTGCGATGTCCGCGGTCATGACCAGATCCGGACGCCAGGAGGGAATTTTGATCTCACGGCCGTCGACTTCGATCTCCAGACGGTTGAGGTATTTGACCATGTCGGCCTCGGAGATGTCCGTGCCGAGCAGGGCGTTGATGCGC
This sequence comes from uncultured Eubacteriales bacterium, assembly GCA_900544705.1. GTDB lineage: Bacteria > Bacillota > Clostridia > Oscillospirales > Oscillospiraceae > JAZOXB01. Next base: position 3,449 of record UQWH01000020.1, read on the forward strand.
TCCGGCTCCAGCGTGACCGTGCGCGGCTGCGGAACCTCATTCAGCACGTCGATCATGCCGTCGAGCACCTCGCCGGCACCCAGCAGTTCAACCAGCTCGCAGGCGCGGTTGACGGCGGGAACGGTCAGCAGGGGGTCGATGTTCTTTTCAAATTTGCCGGAGGCCTCCGTGCGCATACCGAGCGCCAGTGCGGTCTGGCGGATGGAGGTGCCGTCGAAGTTTGCGGACTCAAAGACGACGTCCGTGGTGTCCGCGACGATCTCGCTGTTCTCGCCGCCCATGATGCCCGCAAGGCCGATGGGCTTCTCGCCGTCGGCAATGACCAGCATACCGGGCTTGAGCGGGCGGACGGTGCCGTCCAGCGTGGTCAGGCTCTCGCCCTCGACGCTTTCGCGGACGACGATCTTGCCGGAGCCGACATAGCGGTAGTCAAAGGCGTGCATGGGCTGACCGTATTCCAGCATGACGTAGTTCGTGATGTCGACGATGTTGTTGATGGGGCGCACACCGTTGGCGCGCAGACGCTGCCGCAGCCACTTGGGAGAGGGGCCAATCTTGACGTTGCGTACCATGCGCGCGGTGTAGCGGCGGCAGAGCTTTTCTGCGGGAACCTCCACGTCCAGCAGCTCCGTAAGGCTGCCGTCTGCACCGCCGCGCACGACCGGCTCGTGATGCTTCATGGGCTTGTCGAAGGCGGCCGCCGCCTCGCGCGCGAGGCCGAGAATGGAATAGCAGTCCGGGCGGTTGTTCGTAATTTCAAAATCCACGACGGTGTCGTCGTTGCCGATGACCTTGTTGATGTCGTCGCCGGGCTTGCAGTCCTCCTGCAAAATCCAGATGCCGTCCTCAATGGCATAGGGGAAGTCGTTGAGGGTCAGACCCAGCTCTTTCAGGGAGCACAGCATGCCGTTCGACGGCTCGCCGCGCAGCTTACCCTTGGTGATGTGCACGCCGCCGGGGAGCCAGGAGTTGTGCAGCGCGGCCGGGACGAGATCGCCCTCGTGGACGTTCTGCGCACCGGTGACGATCTGTACGGGTTCCTCCTTGCCCACGTCCACCTGACACACCCACATATGGTCGGAGTTGGTGTGGCGGACGATGGAGAGCACCTTGCCGACGACCACGTTCTTGATCTCGGCGTCCATACGCTCGTAGGTTTCCACCTTCTGACCGGCGACGGTCATGGTTTCGACGAAATCCTTATCGGAAACATTGGAGAGGTCAACAAATTCCTCGTTGAGCCATTTTCTGTTTAACTTCATTGCTGCACCTCCTTAGAATTGGGACAGGAAACGGATATCGTTGTCGAAGATCAGGCGAAGATCGTTGAAGCGCAGACGGCCCATGGCCATGCGCTCCAGACCGATGCCGAAGGCAAAGCCAGAGTACTTTTCCGAATCAATGCCGCAGCCCTCGAGTACCTTCGGATGCACCATGCCGGCACCCAGCAGCTCGATCCAGCCCTCGCCGTGGCAGGTGGAGCAGACCTGACCGTCCGTTTCGCCCGTGCCGTGGCACTTGAAGCACTGCATATCGACCTCGCAGCTCGGCTCGGTGAAGGGGAAGTGGTGCGGGCGGAAGCGGACGACGGCGTCCTCGCCGTACAGCCGCTTGATCAGCGTTTCCAGCGCGCCCTTGAGGTCGCCCATGGTGATGCCCTCGTCCACGACCAGACCTTCGATCTGATGGAACATGGGCGAGTGGGTCGCGTCGGCCTCGTCCTTGCGGAACACGCGGCCGGGGGCGAGGATACGGATGGGCGGCTTCTGCTGCTCCATCACACGGATCTGCATGGGGCTGGTCTGCGTGCGCAGCAGCACCTCGTCGTTATCGTCAAAGTAGAAGGTGTCCGAGCGGTCGCGGGAGGGATGACCCTCCTCGATGTTCAGCCGGGTGAAGTTATAGGCGGCCTCCTCGACCTCCGGACCGTCGACGATCTGGTAGCCCATGCCGATGAAGATCTCCTTGACCTCCTGCAGGACCTTGTTCATCGGGTGCTGGTGGCCCATCTCGATCTCCTTGCCGGGGATGGTCACGTCCACGGCTTCCGCGGCCAGCTTTTCTTCCAGCGCGGCGGCGGCCAGTTCGGTCTTGCGTTCTTCCAGCTTTTCCTCCAGCGCGGCGCGCACGCTGTTGGCGAGCTGACCCATCACGGGGCGCTCCTCCGGGGAGAGCTTGCCCATCTGCTTCAGAAGCGCGGTCAGTTCGCCCTTTTTGCCCAGCACGCGGACACGCACGGCATCCAGGGACACATTGTCCAGCGCGGTATGGATGTCGGCCAGGGCCTGGGATTTGATTTTTTCGAGTTGTTCTCTCATACCTGATCTCCTTAATTTAGTTTCATGTTAATCGTGTTCTTGGTTCTTAGGCTCCACATAAAAAAAGAAAAAGCCCTCCGTCCACACTGGGGACGAAAGACCATGCTTCCGCGGTACCACCCGCAATTCGCTGCAAACACAGCGCGCTCATGCCGGTAACGGGGCGATCCGTCCGTGCCTACTTTTGTGTTCAGCCGGAAGCTCGCGGGAGAAAGCCTGCACTGCGGTTCGGCGGACGGTTTCAGCGGTTCGTCCTCTCTGTAGCCGATGGTTCACAGCCGGCGGCCCGGTCAAAGCCTGTTTCTGTATTGCGGATTCATTCTAACACACAAAACGTCCGGATGCAAGCGCTTCGGCAAAAATCTTGACTATTTTTCGGGAAAGCATATAATATAGAGGAAAAGGGGGCGGAAAATATGGCAAGGATTTCGGTCAGAGCGCCGCTGCGCGAGGTCGATGCGCAAACGCTGCGGCGCTGGCTGCCGAAGCGTCCGCGCGACGCGCACAAGGGCGACTGCGGCAAGGTGCTGCTGCTCTGCGGCGCGGTGGGTTACACCGGCGCGCCCGCGCTGGCGGCCATGGGCGCGCTGCGCACAGGCGCGGGACTGGTGTTTCTCGGCGTGGCGGAGCCGGTCTATCCCATTGTGGCGTCGAAGCTGGACGAGCCGGTCGTGTTTCCTCTCCCGGCGAAGGACGGGATGCTCTGCGAGGCGGCGATCCCGGAGATCCTTGCGCGTCTTGCCGGCTGCGACGCCTGCCTGATCGGCTGCGGCCTTGGACGGAGCGAGGGGACGCTTGCGGTCGTCCGCGCGGTGCTGGCAAATGCGAAATGCCCGGTCGTCGTGGACGCCGATGGCATAAATGTGCTGCAAGGGCATATAGATGTACTGCGCGGCGCGGCTTGTCCGGTCATTCTGACGCCCCACGACGGGGAGTTTCTCCGCATCGGCGGAGTTCCGGTGGGCGGAAACCGGGTGCAGGCGGCGCGCAAGCTTTCCCAGAAAACCGGGGCGACCGTTCTCCTGAAGGGACACCGAACCGTGATCTACGGCGCGGACGGATGTTATGTCAACCGAACAGGCAATCCCGGCATGGCTACCGGCGGAAGCGGCGACGTGCTGGCCGGCGTGATCGTGTCCCTGCTGGGGCAGGGGCTGACGCCGGTGCAGGCTGCAGCCGCGGGGGCGTGGCTGCACGGCGCGGCGGGCGACCGCTGCGCAAGGCGTCTGGGAGAGCGCGGGTTGCTGCCGACGGATCTTCTGGAGGAGCTGCCGCGACTACTGAAATAGGATGTGGTTCCTTGCGCCGGTTTGCAGCGATCATTATTTTAATAGGTATCTTTCTGACAGGCTGTGCCTCGGAGAAGGATACGCTCTCTCCCGCGATCGAGTTCCGCGCCGCGGCGGCGCGCGCCGGATGCAGTTTTCATGCGGCGGTGCAGGCCGATCTGGGCGAAACGACGGTGCAGTTTGCCATGGACTGCGACGCGGGGCCGGACGGTGCGGTCGCGCTGACCGTGACGGAGCCGGAAACCCTCTCCGGCATCACCGCGCGTGCTGCGGCGGAGAGCGGGCAGCTTACCTTTGACGGGCTGGCCTTGGATTTTGGCCTTCTGGCCAACGGCAACGTCGTCCCGGCAGCTGCGCCGGCGATCGTGGTGGACTGCTGGCTGCGGCAGTACATTTCCTCGGCCGGGCAGGAGGAAGAGCGCTACCGCGTGACCTACGAGCGGGACTTTGACGAAAAAAAACTCTTCGTGGACACGTGGTTTGAAAACGCGGTACCAATTTGCGCGGAAGTGTGCTATAATGGTCAGCGTATTCTGAAATTGCAGATCACAGATTTTACTTTGAAATAACGGACGATGACATATGGATTACTTAAAGAGAACCTGGGCGGATATTTCGCTTGACAATCTGAATCACAACTACCGGCAGCTTCGTTCCAAGCTGCCGTCCACCTGCCGCTTTCTGGGCGTGGTCAAGGCGGATGCTTACGGCCATGGCGCGGTGCCGGTCAGCCGGCACTTAAACGAACTGGGCGCGGAGTATCTCGCCGTGTCCAATATCGAGGAGGCCGTGCAGCTCCGCCGCGGCGGCATCCGCGGGCCGGTGCTGATCCTCGGCTACACGCCGCCCTTTTATGCGGTCGACCTTGCCGGGATGAATCTCCGGCAGGAGGTACACAGTCTGGAATATGCCCGGCGGCTGAACGAGCGCCTGACGGGCACGAACCGCCGCATCCGCATCCATCTCAAGCTGGACACCGGCATGTCCCGCCTCGGCTTCTTTGCCTATGACGACGAAAAGACGCTGGACGAGATCAAAGAGGTGGCACAGATGCCGCACCTTCTGGTCGAGGGCGCGTTCATGCACTTCCCTGTGGCCGATTCGACCGCGCCGGAGGACGTGGCCTTTACGCGGCTGCAATTTGACCGCTTTATGCAGATGCTCTCCGCGCTGAAGGGCTGCGGCATAGAGCCGGCGATTCGCCACTGCTGCAACAGCGGCGCGAGCATCCTGTATCCGGAATATGCGCTGGATATGGTGCGCCCCGGCATTGCGACCTACGGCGTCCTGCCCTCGCCGGATGTGGCGGGCAAAATCGACCTGAAGCCCGTCATGTCTTTGCGTACGACGGTTTTCCAGCTTCGCGACTATGAGCCGGGTATCTCCATCAGCTACGGCCGCGCCTATACGACAACGGGAAAACAGCGCATCGCGGTGGTCGGTATCGGCTATGCCGACGGCCTGTCGCGCAGCTTCTCCGGCAAGATCTCCTTCCTGCTGCACGGAAAGCGCGTGCCGCAGGTCGGCCGTATCTGCATGGATATGTGCATGGTGGACGTGACGGATGTGCCGGAGGCCAAGGTCGGCGACGTGGTGACGGTGTTCGGCGAGGACGGCGGCGACTGCATCCCGGTCGACGCGCTGGCCGAGCAGCTCGGCACGATCTCCTACGAGATCCTGTGCGGCATCAATAAGCGGATCCCGCGCATCTACCTCGACGGGGAAACGCAGACCGAAATTCTACAATATATCGTATAATCTGCGTGCCGCCGCGCATAGAATGGAAAGGAGTTCTCGGCGTATAAATTCCGCTTCTGCGTGGGAAACTATCCTTGTCGGCGTTACATAGGAGACTGTGTAACGGCGGAGATTATTTTCACGGAGCGTGAAGCGAATGGATACAACCGTTAAGAGAGGCGACATCTTTTACGCCGACCTGAGCCCTGTCGTCGGAAGCGAGCAGGGAGGCACCCGCCCGGTGCTGATCGTGCAGAACGACACCGGAAACAAACATTCCCCGACCGTCATTGCCGCCGCGATCACCAGCCAGACCAACAAAGCCAAGCTGCCAACGCACATTGAGCTGTCCGGCCGGAGCGTGGGGCTGACAAAGGACTCTGTGGTGCTGCTGGAGCAGATCCGCACGATCGACAAGCGCCGGCTGCGCGAGCACATGGGTCACGTGGACGAAAACATGATGAATCAGGTGGACAACGCCATTGCGGTCAGCTTCGGCCTGCCGCAGGGGCTGGGTTAACAGAAAAACGGCGCCCGCTCGAAAGAGCGGGCGTTTCCTGTCATTCCTTTTGCAGGAAGCGCATAGACTCTTGGGGAGGGATTCGTATGACGGAACTTGAAGTGTTTGCACAGGGCAAAAAGATCGGAACGGCGGAGGTGGAGCGGGAAGGCCTGTTTCTGGAATTCTCCGCCAATCTCCGACCGGAGGGCGATGCACTGCTCCGGCTGTACGCCGTTGCGGGCTGGCACAGTGAATATCTTGGCATTCCCTGCCCGTCGGGTGGGGAGCTGCGGCTGAGCGCGCGGCTGCCGGCGAGCCATTTTCCGGGAGAACCGACTGCCATTGCGGCCGATCCCCGGCCGCGGAGCGAGTGGCTGCCGTGGTGCGGCGAACTGGACGGCATCCCGGTGCGCGACTGCCGCATCCGCCGGGAGCAGGACGCGATCGTGCTTGCGCTGGCGGAGCCGGAGGCGGAGCAGTTTCCGGGCTGGCTTGCCCATATGGAGGAAACGGAGCTGAGCGGCGAAGCCGTCCGGCTGCTGCGCCTGAACGCCGACGGAAGCCTGCCCTTTTCCGAAGAGGAGGAAGAGAAGCCGGAGGACATTCCGGAGATCGAGCCGGAAGCGCCGGAGGAGGAGCCGGCAGCGGAGGAAGAACCTCCGCAGGAGGAGCAGGAATAAAATGCAGCGCTTCCGGCGGCAAGCCGGAAGCGTTTTTTTGACAGATAGGATTGATTCTTTTGGCGGAATGTGCTAAGATAAACAGAACCTATAGAGGAAATTCCCGCGAAAGAGGCGTTTTGAGTTATGAATGAAGCTGCACCGCAAGCAAAAAAGAGAATGTTATCCGGCATCAAGCCATCCGGCGACCTGACGCTCGGCTCCTATCTGGGCGCGATCCGCAACTGGAAGGACCGCGCTGACGAATTTGACTGCTACTATTTTATGGCCGACCTGCACGCCATCACCGTGCGGCAGAACCCCGCCGACCTGCGCCGCCGCTCGCTGGAGCAGCTCGCGCAGTACATCGCCTGCGGCCTCGACCCGGAGAAAAATGTGCTGTTTTTCCAGAGCCATGTGCATCAGCACGCGGAACTGGGCTGGGTGCTCAACTGCTACGCCATGTTCGGCGAGCTGAGCCGCATGACGCAGTTTAAGGATAAAAGCGCGAAAAATGCCGACAATATCAACGGCGGCCTGTTTACCTATCCGTCTCTGATGGCGGCGGATATTCTGCTGTATCAGGCGGATTTTGTGCCGGTGGGCGAGGATCAGAAGCAGCACGTCGAGCTGACGCGCAACATCGCCAAGCGTTTTAACGGCATCTATGGCGACGTGTTCAAGCTGCCGGAGCCGTATATCCCCAAGGTCGGCGCGCGCATCATGAGCCTTGCCAATCCCGAGGCGAAGATGTCCAAGTCCGAAAACGAGGATCCCGGCCGCGTCTGCCTGATGGACAAGCCGGAGGACATCATGCGCCTGTTCAAGCGCGCCATCACCGACTGCGATGCCTGCGTGCGCTACGACCCGGAGAACAAAAAGGGCATCTCCAATCTAATGACGATCTACTCCGCCGCCACTGGCAGGAGCTTTGCCGAGATCGAAGCGGAGTTTGCGGGCCGCGGCTACGGCGACTTCAAGAAAGCTGTCGGAGAAGCGGTGGTGGAGCTGCTGCGCCCCATCCGCGAGGAGGCCACGCGCCTGCTGGCGGACAAGGCCTATTTGCAGTCCATCTATGAAGCCGGTGCGCAGAAGGCGTCGGTCATTGCGGAAAAGACCCTCCGTAAGGTATATAAAAAGGTAGGCTTCGTCGCTCGCTGACGAGGCAAAGAGGAATTACGGAATGATTTTGGATCCGAATTTTATTCTGCGGGTCGGGCTTGCGCTCCTGAGCGCGGCGGTGCTTTCCTTTGCGGTCACGCCGCTGGTGAAGCGGCTTGCGCAGAAGGTGGGCGCGATGGACGTTCCCACCGACAGCCGACGGATGCACCACCATCCCATCCCGCGCATGGGCGGTCTTGCGATCTTCCTCGCGTTTCTGGCAAGTGTGCTGATCTTCGCGTACCCGGAGATCGACCGCGAGATCCGCGGCATCCTGCTGGGCGCGGTCATCATTGTGATCCTTGGCGTCCTTGACGATATTATTACCCTGCACGCCGGGCTGAAATTCGTCGTGCAGATCCTGGCTGCGGTGCTCGTGGTGCTGCACGGCTGCCGCATCGAGCACTTCGTGGGGCTGCACCTTGCCGACTGGCTGTCGTACCCCGTGAGTGTCGTCTGGATCGTTGCGATCACGAACGCCGTGAACTTTATCGACGGCCTGGACGGCCTGGCAGCGGGCGTTTCCGCGATCTCCGCGGGCGCGATGCTCGTCGTGGCGCTGCTGGTCGGGGACTTTATGTCTGCCGTCATGCTGGCGGCCATCGTCGGCGCCTGCGTTGGCTTTATCCCTTACAATTTCAATCCCGCGAAGATCTTCATGGGCGATACCGGCTCGACCTTTCTGGGTTTCATGCTCTCGACGATCTCGATCTACGGCCTGTTCAAGATGTACGCAATCATCTCCTTTGCAGTGCCGTTTCTGGTGCTGGGCCTGCCGATCTTCGACATCTGCTTTGCGGTCGTGCGCAGAGTTTCCCACGGCCAGAGCCCCATGCACGCCGACCGCGGACATGTGCATCACCGCCTGATCGACATGGGCTTCAGCCAGAAGCAGGCGGTTGCGATCTCCTATATGCTCTCGGCCATTCTGGGCATGGCGGCGGTCGTTCTGACCAACGACGGAGAAACGCAGGCGCTGATCTTCCTTGCGGCGGTGGTCGTCGTAGGCGCGATCGGCTTCTGGGTCATCTTCGGTCACAAGCCCAAGGAAGAAAAGAAGCAAGACGCGGTCCCCGTACCGCAGAAAGAAGAACAAACGGAGGAAACAGATGAAAAAAATTAAAGTCATGTCCGTGTTTGGCACGCGTCCCGAGGCCATCAAGATGGCTCCGCTGGTCAAGACGCTGGCGGCAAGGGAGAACATCGAGAGCATCTGCTGCCTGACGGGGCAGCACCGGGAGATGCTGGATTCCGTGATGCATATTTTCCGGCTGAAGGGCGACTACGACCTCAACATCATGCAGAAGCAGCAGACCCTTTCGTCCATCACCACGCGCACCCTGCTTGGCATGGACAGCGTGCTGGACGAGGCGCAGCCGGATCTTGTACTGGTGCACGGCGACACGTCCACGACCTTCGCCGGCGCACTGGCGGCGTTCTATCATAAGGTGCCGGTGGGTCATGTCGAAGCCGGCCTGCGCACCTATGACAAGTATTCCCCTTTCCCGGAGGAGATGAACCGCACGCTCGTGGGCGACCTTGCCACGCTGCATTTCTCTCCGACCAATGCCAATGCCGCGAATCTGCGCCGCGAGGCCGTGCAGGGTGAGATCTTCGTCACCGGCAACACGGTCATCGATGCGATGAAGACGACCGTCCGTGAGGACTATCGCTTCTCCACACAAGAATTGAACGAACTGGATTTCGTGAATCACCGCGTGATCGTTCTGACCTGCCACCGCCGAGAAAATTACGGCCAGCCCATGCACGACATCCTCAGCGCCGTGCGCGAGGTGGTCAGGCGGCATGAAAACGTCGAGGTCGTCTATCCCGTACATCTCAGCCCCGCGGTGCGCCAGTGTGCGCAGGAGGAGCTGGGCGGCGTCGAGCGCGTCCACCTGATCGACCCCGTGGACGTCGAGGAGATGCACAATCTGATGGCGCGCTGCTATTTTGTCATGACAGATTCGGGCGGATTGCAGGAAGAGGCGCCCGCACTGGGTAAGCCCGTGCTTGTCCTGCGGCGGGAAACGGAGCGGCCGGAGGCCGTGACCGCCGGAACGGTCAAGCTGGCCGGCGTGGAGCACGACCGGATCGTGGAAATGGCCTGCGAGCTGCTGGAAAAGCCGGAAAGCTATGCGGCGATGGCTCATGCGGTCAATCCCTACGGCGACGGCAATGCCTGCGAGCGCATTGCGGACGCGATCGAGTGGCATTTCGGCCTGCGTGCGGAGAAGCCCGTGGACTTTTCCGCAAAATAAGGAACAAAACAAACCCCGCCGGGCTCGGCAGAGCCCGGCGGGGTTACTATGTGCGGCAGACCGCTGTTCGTGCGGATGCCTTACTGCAAAAACAGGAAGATCGCCAGCGTGAGCGCGACGGACTGGGAATCCTCGTTGCCGTCCGAAAGCAGCAGAAGCAGGATCAGAAGCAGCAGCAGATCGCCGTTGTCCGCGCCGGGGAGCAGCCGGTCGAGAAAGGGCAGGCGCAGACAGGCCTCCGGTCTGGACGGGTCCCGCGGCGGCTCGGCGCAGGGCGGCGGTGCGGGCGGCTTTGGCGGCGGTGCGGGCGGTTTTGGCGGCGAAGGCGGCCGCGGCGGGGGAGGCGGTTCCGGCGGACGGCGCTCCGGCTGCGGGATCTGCCTGCGCTGATACTGCCCGCCGGGGCCGGGAGAATAACGGTTATACATTTTTTTCCCCCTTTCCCGGAAAGCCGCCGTAGTTTTTCAGGGCGAAACCCGCCAGCTGCGACAGCTTCGCGATGCGCAGTGCCTCGTCGATCTTTGCCTGCCGCTCCGGGGCAAGATAGGGTTTCAGCGCGCACAGCAGCGCCTCCTGCCGTTTGTCCGTATGCTGTGCCTGCTGCATCAGCCGCAGAATGCCCTTGACGAAGGCGTCGTCCGGCGGCGGAGGAGGCGGCTTCGACGGTGGGTCCGGCGGCCCGTTGGGCGCTGCGGAGGGACCGCCGAGCGACTGGGCAAGGTTCATGATCTTTGCCATGCTGTCCGGGTCGCTCAGAATCTGATTCAGTTTGTCCTCAAAGCCCTCCGTGCCGACCACCTACTTTCGATTGATTTTTTCCAGAAGCTCCGCGGCCTCCGGCGTGGAAAGAACGGGCCGCAGCGCGTCCTGCGCGCCGCTGACGTTGCCCTTCTGAAATTCTTCCGCGGCCCTGCGCAGCTCCTTCCCGCCGCCCTGCGACAGAAGCTGCATCAGCCGCTTGCCTTCCTCGGACGCGAGAAGCTGCCGCGCCTGTTCAATGGTGGGATTTCCTTCCGGTTTCATGCCTGCCTCCTTTGCGCGACGCTTGCAGCCGCTTGACTGGTCTGATATAATATATGCAGGATCGTATGGGAAGGTGACGCAATGAAGCTGCTGATTCTCTCGGATTCTCACCGGGAGATGGAATATATGCGCGACGCCGTCCGTCGCGAGCGCCCGGACGCGGTCATCCATCTGGGTGATCTGGTGCCGGATGCCGACCGGCTGGCGGAGGAATTTCCCGGCCTGCCCGTGCTGAGCGTGCGCGGAAACTGTGATTTTTCCCAGCCACCGCGCGCGGAGGAGCTGCTGCGCACCTTTGAGGGCGTGAAGATCTTCGGCGTGCATGGCCACCGCTACCGCGTCAAGCAGACGCTTCTGCCGGCGGAGATGGCGGCGCGCCAGAACGGCGCGGACGTGCTGCTCTTCGGGCATACGCACTGCCCCTACTGCGAATATTATAACGGTCTGTGGATGCTCAACCCCGGCGCGTGCAGCGGCCGCGCGCCGAGCTACGGCGTGGTGCAGATCGAAAACGGAACAGTAAATTGCCGCGTAACGGATTTGTACGCGGCAGAAGAAAAGGTGGGTACCTTATGATATTAGCGATCGACATTGGGAATACCAACATTGTGCTCGGCGGGCTGGAGGGGGAGAAGATCCTCTTCGAGGCGCGCATGGCGACCGATCTCATCAAGACCTCGGATCAGTATTGCGCGGAGCTGAAAAGTATGCTGGCGCTGTTCGAGGTGACGCCGGAAGCCATCAGCGGAAGCATCATTTCCTCCGTTGTGCCGCCGGTGTTGAATTCCTTCAAAACGGCCATCCGCAAGCTGACGGGCAAGGCCTGCCTTGTCGTCGGCCCCGGCATCCGCACGGGGCTGAACATCCGCATGGAAAACCCGGCGGAGGTCGGCAGCGATCTGATCGTCGCCGCGGTCGCAGCGATCGCGGAATACGGCGCGCCGCTCCTGCTGGTGGATATGGGTACCGCCACGACCATCACGGCGGTGGACGAGACCGGAACTTTTGTCGGCGGCTGCATCTGTCCCGGTGTGAAGATCTCCATGGAAGCACTGACCGGGCGGACGGCGCAGCTTCCGGGCATCAGCCTGGACGAGCCGCAGAAGGCCATCGGCAAGAACACCCGCGACTGTATGCGCAGCGGCATCATGTTCGGTGCGGCGGCCATGCTGGACGGCCTGCTCGACCGCATGGAAGCGGAGCTGGGCACGCCGGTCAAGGTCGTCGCGACGGGCGGCATTGCGCGCTTTGTCATTCCGCTTTGCAGGCGGGAGCTGATCTATGACCGCAGCCTGATGCTCAAGGGGCTGGGCCTGCTCTACCGCAGAAACGCCCACTAAAGCGCCAGCAGCAGCGCAAGCAGCACCAGAACGCTCATTGCGCCGATGGCGAGCGTGACGACGGATTCCACAAAGGCGGCGATGCTGCCGAAGCGCTTCTTCCTGCGCGCCGGGCGGATGTAGACCGGGGTGAGGTAGGGCGAAAGATCAATGACGTTTTTCATGGCAGGGCACTCCTTTTCTGTCCGGTGTTTCCCACCCGACAGGAACAGTATAGCAAAGATGGTGTCCAAAAATCTGGACTCGGAGGTTATCAAAATGAAAGAATTTGAGTTTTCCTCTCTGGGCGGCGGAACGCTGCACGGCTATCGCTGGGAGCCGGCGGGCGAGCCGGTTGCGGTCGTACAGATCATCCATGGCATCGCAGAGCATATGCTCCGCTATGACGAATTTGCGCGCTTTCTCAATGCGCACGGTGTGCTGGTCGTGGCGGAGGACCACATGGGCCACGGAAAGTCCGAGGGCACGCGCCTGTATTTTTCCGGCGGCTGGGAAACGGCGGCCGAGGATTGCTATACGCTTCTGACGCGCACGCACGAGGAATTCCCGCAGCTGCCGTATTTCCTCTTCGGCCACAGTATGGGTTCCTTCCTGACGCGCACGATCCTCATCCGGCACCCGGACGCGCCGCTTGCTGGCGCGGTCATCTGCGGCACAGGCTGGCAGCCTGCGGCGGTGCTGGCCGCGGGCAGATCGCTCTGCGCGGAAGAGAAGCTCCGCGTGGGCGAGACCGGACACAGCAAGCTCCTGACCTCTCTGATGTTCGGCGCATACAATAATAAATTCAAGCCGGTGCGCACGCCCAACGACTGGATCTGCACCGACCCGGAGGTCGTCGACCGCTATACGGCAGACCCCCTCTGCGGCGGCGACGCGACGGTCGGCCTCGCGCGCGAGCTGATCCGCGGCATAGGTTTCATTCAGAAGCGCAGCAATCTGGAAAAGATGAATCCCAAGCTGCCGGTGTTTTTCATCGCCGGGCAGTCCGACCCCGTCGGCTCCATGGGCAAGGGAGTAAAAAAGACCGCCGCGCACTTCCGTGAGGCCGGTGTGGAGAAAATCTATCTGCACCTCTATCCGGGACGGCATGAGATCCTCAATGAGCCGAACCGTGCGGATGTCTTTGTGGACATCTGGAAGTTCCTCTCAAAAAGTATGAAATAGTTACAAAATTGTAAGAGTTTTTCTGTTCTTATCCCATAAAGCGACGGCAAACGCTTGACGCCTGCGGATTCCTCTGCTACAATATGATTGACATAATCTCGTCTGGTGGTGAAAAAATGAAACGAATTCTTGTCAGCGCTCTGCTGATGCTCTGTCTGCTGGCGAGCCTGATTCTGCCCGCGTTTGCCGAACCGGCGGCGCTGGCGCTCAGCGCGGAAGGCCTTGCGTTCTTGCAGGAATTTGAAAGCGGCGCGACGGCGGACTCCGCAAAGACCGTTGAAAACGCGGTGAATTCCTACGCAAAGGAGAAGAACCTCACGCTGTCGCAGCAGCAGTTTGACGCGCTGGTGAGCATCGCCTATGACGTCGGCACCTACTCGCTGTCCTACCGCTATGGTCAGACGGTCGCTACCGGGTCTTACACCGATACGGAGCTTGCCAACGCATGGTGCGCATGGGTCAAGAAAAACGGCAGCTTCTCCGAAACGCAGCTTCAGCGGCGTATCCGGGAGCTTCAGGTCATTCTCTATGGCGACTACAGCGGAAAAGATAGCGAACTTTCCTTCCGTTATCTGATCTTCCGCGGCAACGGCGGCGAGCTGGACAGCAACACCGTCCTGTGCTATCCCGTCGGCGAGGTCTACGGCGAGCTGCCGACGGCGAGTCTGGCAGGGAAGTATTTTGCCGGCTGGTTTACCGCCATTTCGGGCGGCTCGCAGATACATAGCACCACGACGGTGGCGGAAAACTATACGGTCTACGCCCACTGGTCGGACACCAAGCCGACCGAGCCCACCGAGCCAACGGAACCGACCGACCCGGAGAATCCGCCCCTGACGCCGCCCGCGCTCCGCACGAGCGAGGCCGGAGTGCAGTTCATCAAGAATCAGGAGGGCTTTATTCCCAAGCCGGTGTGGGACTATCAGCAGTATTCCGTCGGCTACGGCTCGCGCTGCAACAAGGACGACTATCCCGACGGCATCACACTGGAGGAGGCCGACTACCTGCTGCGCAAAATGCTGCATGAGGAGTTCGAGCCGAAGCTGGATGCGCTGGAGGCCAAGCGCGGTCAAGCGTTCAGCCAGCAGGAATACGACGCGCTGATTAGCTTTACCTACAACCTCGGTTCCAGATGGATGAACGGCGGCTACAATATCTACCGCTACATCATGAACGGCGGCTACACCGAGATGGAGCTGGTCAACTGCTTCGGCAGCTGGATCAATGCCGGCGGCAAGTCCGTCGACGGTCTGGCCCGCCGCCGCATCGACGAGGTGAATCTCTACCTCAACGGCGTGTATTCCATCGGCAGCACGGCCTACCTCTATGTTAAGTTTCGCCTGAATACCGACCCGGCCACGGTCAACTCGGAGCCGCTGTATGACTACAACTACTACAAGCCCGGCAGCACCTTCGGCTCTCTGCCCAGCGCAAGCCGCGACGGCTACCGCTTCGTCGGCTGGTTTGAGCGCGCGAGCGGCGGCCGCCGGTTCGCCGCGGACAGCAAGGTGCCGGCCTACGGCATTATGACGCTCTATGCACAATGGGAGACGGATGATCTTCCTTTCACGGACGTCCCGAAGGATGCGTGGTATTACCCGGCGGTAAAGGCGGTCTATGAAAAAGGCTGGACCAACGGCACCTCGGCGACGACCTTTGAGCCGAACTACGGCTTCGCCCGCAGCATGATGGTCACGGTGCTCTACCGTATGGAAAATCAGCCTGCGGTCAGCACGCAGTCGCATTTCGCGGATGTCGGCCAGGGACGGTTCTACACCGCGCCGGTGGCGTGGGCCTATCAGACCGGCCTGACCAAGGGCAACAACGACGGCACGACCTTCGGCCCGGACGAGTTCCAGACGCGCGAGCAGCTGGCTACCTTCGTCTATCGCTACGCGCAGATGAAGGGCGAGGATGTTTCCGCAAGCTACGATCTGACGAAGCATCCGGACTATCAGAAAATGTCGCTGTTCTCCAATGCGCCGATGCAGTGGGCGCTGTCGCACGGCTATCTGCGTGTGGATGCGGACGGCAGCCTGCGTCCCCGCGAGGGCGCGACGCGCGCGGAGTCCGTGGACTTCATCGCGCGGTATATGGGCCTGATCGACCCCTATCCGACGAACTGACGAGAAAACACCCTGTCGCAAAACCCGACGGGGTGTTTTTTACGCGGAGGACGGCGACCAAGGGAGGTTTTTCGGACATCTTCTTTGTTATACTGTGTACAGAAACACAAAAGGAGCTGTGGAGTATGTACATTCTTTGCGTCCGGGGACATTATGAAATTTATCGCGCCGACGGTGCCTTTTACTGTTCGGCGGACACCAGAAGAGAAGCGCTGGAGGAAATCGAGGAATGGGAGAGAGAAACTACCGCCTGACGCTGACCTATGACGGGACGCGCTACCGCGGCTGGCAGCGCCTTGCGCAGGCGGACACGACGATACAGGGAAAGCTGGAAGCGGTGCTGTCCGGCATTTTCGACGTCCCCGTCGAGGTGCAGGGCAGCGGGCGGACGGATGCGGGCGTACACGCCCGCGCGCAGGTCGTTTCCTTTCACGCACCAGAGCGCCCGGTGGCGCAGCTGCTTTCCGCGCTGCGGCGCTACCTCCCGGAGGACATCGGCGCACTTTCGCTGGAATATGCCCCGCCGCGCTTTCACGCGCGCCTCTCCGCGACGGAGAAAACCTACGTCTACCGCATCTGGAACAGCACGGAGCCGGATGTGTTTGAGCGGCGCTGGCGCGTGCAGCTTCCGCAGAAATTCGATTTGCAGGCCATGCGGCGCGGCGCCGCGCTGCTGCTCGGCACGCACGATTTCCGTGCGTTCTGCGCAAACAAACAGCTCAAAAAAACCTCCGTCCGGACACTGCGCCGCTGCGAGATCGTGCAGAACGGGCAGGAACTGCGGTTCGAGCTGAGCGCAGACGGATTTTTGTATCATATGGCGCGCATCATGGTCGGCACGCTGCTGGAGATCGGCGAGGGAAAGCGTTCGCCGGAGGAGATCCCGGCGCTGCTGGAGCGCCGCATCCGCGCCGAGGCCGGGCAGACCGCTCCGGCCAAGGGGCTTTGCCTGATGGAGGTACGTTACGAATGAATGTTCAGATTTTTGGAAAATCCAAGTGCTTTGATACAAGAAAAGCAGAGCGCTGGTTCAAAGAACGCCGCATCAAGTTCCAGAGCATCGACCTCAAACGCTATGGGATGTCCAACGGCGAGTTTGAGAGCGTCCTGCGTGCGGTCGGCGGCGTGGAAAACCTGATCGACTGGGACTCCAAGGACGCGGACATCGCGCTGATGCGCTATCTGGCCGATGCGTGCGCCAAGGAGGACAAGCTCTTTGAGCGGCCGGAGCTGATGAAAACGCCCGTTGTGCGCAATGGAAAAAAGGCAACGGCCGGATATTGCCCGGAGGTCTGGAGCCAATGGCTGGAAAACGAGAAATGACGCGGATCGCCGTTCCGCAGGAGGTACGGGAATTATTGCTGCGTCTGCGCGCGGCGGGCTTTGCGGCCTACGCCGTCGGCGGCTGCGTCCGCGACAGTCTGCGCGGCGAAGCGCCGCAGGACTGGGATATTTGCACGAGCGCCAAGCCGCAGGAAACTGCGGCCTGCTTTGCGTCCGAGCGTGTGATTCTGACAGGCGAGCGCTTCGGCACGGTCACGGTGCTGCGCGGCGGGCAGGGCTATGAGATCACGACCTTCCGCGCGGAGTCCGGCTATTCCGACAGCCGCCACCCGGATGCGGTGGCCTTCCTGCCGGAACTGCGCGGTGATCTGCTGCGCCGGGATTTTACCGTCAACGCGATGGCGGCGGACGCGGAGGGGCGGGTGATCGACCTCTTCGGCGGCCGGGACGATCTGGCCGCGGGCGTGATCCGCTGCGTCGGCCGGTCGGCGGAGCGCTTTTCCGAGGATGCGCTGCGGATGCTGCGCGGGCTGCGCTTTGCTTCGTGCTTCGGCTTTTCCATCGCCCCGGAAACGGCCGCGGCCATCCACGCCCTGCGCGGGCGGCTGGAGGCGGTTTCGCGCGAGCGTCTGCGCAAGGAGCTTTCCGGGCTTCTGACCGGACGCGGCGCGGCGCGGATTTTGACGGCGTTTTCGGACGTCGCCTGCGTGCTCATTCCGGAGCTGGCAGACTGCATCGGCTTTGTGCAGTACAATCCGCATCACACCATGGACGTCTGGCAGCACACGCTGCACGTGCTGGACAATATCGAGCCGGAGGAGCCGATGCGCCTTGCGGCGCTGCTGCATGACATTGCAAAGCCGGAGGTGTTCTATTTTGATAAGAACCTGATCGGGCATTTTCCGGGCCACGCCGTTGCGGGCGCGGCTATGGCAGAGACGATCCTCAAGCGCCTGCGCTACGACACGGCGACCGTCCGCGAGGTGACGGAGCTGGTGCGCGGCCATATGCTGCTTCTGCCCGCAAGCGAACGCGCGGCGCGGCGGCTTCTGGCGCAGGCGGGGCCGGAGAAAACGCGAAGGCTCTTACGGCTGCACCGCGCCGACCGCATGGGAAAGGGAACGGAAGAAAAAGCGGCGCTGGAGGCGCAGGTGCGCGCGGCGGAGGCGCTGGTGGAAGCGGTTCTGCAAAAGGAGAGCTGCTTTTCCCTGCGGCAGCTGGCCCTTTCCGGCGGGGATCTGATCGCACAGGGCATCCCACAGGGACCGGAGATCGGAGAGATACTCAATGATCTTTTGCAGCGCGTCATTGCCGGAGAGCTTTCGAACGAGAAAACCACGCTGTTGGAAGAAGCTGTTGCTTTTGCACAAAGAAATGCCTGTAAGAAAAAATAGAATTGACATTTTCAACGATGCAGTGTACAATAAACAAGTATCAACTTTTCGGGAGGGCTTGAAATGGAAAACTACATCCTCAAGGGAAACCTCTGCTACAGTGAAGATCAGAACCACATCCGCCTCGTGCCGAACGGCTATCTTGTCTGCGTCGACGGCCGCAGTGCCGGTATGTTTGAAACGCTCCCGGAGCACTATGCCTCGCTTCCTGTCGCGGATTACGGCGACCGCCTGATCATCCCCGGCTTGATCGACCTGCATATCCATGCGCCGCAGTTTGCCTTCCGCGGCCTCGGCATGGACATGGAGCTGCTCGACTGGCTGAATACATACACCTTCCCGGAGGAATCCAAATATGCGGAGATGGAGTATGCGCAGCGCGCCTACTCCCAGTTTGCCGCGCATCTGCGCCGCAGCGCCACGACACGCGCGGGCGTGTTTGCAACGCTTCACCTGCCCGCGACGGAGTATCTGATGCGGGAGCTGGAGAGAAGCGGCCTTGTCAGCTACGTCGGCAAGGTGAATATGGACCGCAACAGCCCGGATTATCTGCGGGAAAAGGACGCCTGCACGGCGCTGGAGGACGCCGAGCGCTGGATCTGCGAAACGAAGGATGCTTTCGCGCACACGCACCCCATCCTGACGCCGCGGTTTATCCCCTCCTGCTCCGACGAGCTTCTGCGCGGCCTGCGGGAGCTGCGCGAGCGGTATGATCTGCCGGTGCAGTCCCATCTTTCGGAGAATTTTGGGGAGATCGCATGGGTGTCCGAACTTTGCCCGCAGGCAAAGTTCTACGGCGATGCCTACGACCGCTTCGGCCTCTTCGGAAGTGACCACCGCTGCATCATGGCGCACTGCGTCCATTCCGGCGAGGAGGAGATCGAGCGAATGCGCGAAAACGGCGTGTTTGTGGCACATTCGCCCATGTCCAATGCGAATTTGGCCTCCGGCGTCGCGCCGGTGTCGAAGTATCTCGCCCGCGGCCTGAAGGTCGGCCTTGCCTCCGACGTGGCCGGCGGCGAGACCGAGAATATGTTCCGCGTGATGGCCGATGCCATCCGTGATTCCAAGCTGCGCTGGCGGCTGCTCGACCAGTCGGTCGCGCCTCTGACGGTCGAT
The DNA here is from genome assembly GCA_900544705.1 of uncultured Eubacteriales bacterium. Classification (GTDB taxonomy): domain Bacteria; phylum Bacillota; class Clostridia; order Oscillospirales; family Oscillospiraceae; genus JAZOXB01. The sequence continues at coordinate 22,826 of UQWH01000020.1, forward strand.
CAGGCGTTCTATATCGCGACACTGGGCGGCGGCAGCTTCTTCGGCAAGGTCGGCAGCTTTGCCGAGGGCTATGAGCTGGATGCCGTGGTGCTGGACGACACCGCACTTGACCATCCGCAGGAGCTGACGCTGCGCGCCCGGCTGGAGCGCTGCATTTACCTTGCGGATGAGCGGCAGGTGTACGCCAAGTACGCGGCAGGAAGAAAGATTTTTTAATCGACAAAAACAGAGCATCCGGCATACCTGCCGGATGCTTTGTTTCTTTATATGGCGTACTGGCTATTGTAGATCTGGTAATAGAAACCTTTCTTTGCCAGCAGCTCCGTGTGGGTGCCCTGTTCGACGATCTGTCCGTGGTCGAGCACGAGAATGAGGTCGGAATCGACGATGGTGGACAGCCGGTGGGCGATGACAAAGCAGGTGCGGTCGCGCATCAGACGATCCATCGCCTTTTGCAGCAGCGCCTCCGTGCGGGTGTCGACATTGGAGGTGGCCTCGTCGAGGATCAGCAGCCGCCGGTCGGCCAGCATCGCGCGGGCGATGGTCAGAAGCTGCTTCTGGCCGCCGGAGAGATTCGTCATGTCGTCGCCGACGACGGTGTCATAGCCGGCCGGGAGCGTGCGGATGAAGTGGTCACAGTAGGCACGGTCGCAGGCGGAAACAATCTCCTCGCGCGTCGCGTCCGGCTTGCCGTAGGCGACGTTTTCCGCGATCGTGCCGCGGAAAAGCCAGGTGTCCTGCAAGACCATGGCGAACTGGTCGCGCATTTCCTCGCGGGAGAGCGTGGCGCAGTCCACGCCGTCGATCAGGATGCGTCCGCGGTCCACGTCGTAAAAACGCATCAACAGGTTGACGATCGTCGTCTTGCCGGCGCCGGTCGGCCCGACGATGGCGACGTTCTGGCCCTTTTTCACGTCGATGTTCAGATCCTGAATGAGCGGTGCGGACTTGTCATAGGAGAAATCCACGTGCTCAAAGCAGATATTGCCCTCCGCCTTTGCGGGGAGCGTCCCGGCGGCGTTTTCCTCCTCCGGGAGATCGAGCAGCTTGAACACGCGCCGCGCTGCGGCCTTGGCGTGCTGCAAGTCGCCGAAGCCGCCGGCGATCTGCTCCAGCGGAGCGGAGAACTGCTTGGCATACAGCAGAACGGTCACGACCACGCCGACGCCGACGGCGCCGGCGGAATTGACTATCAGCCAGCCGCCGACCAGACAGATGGCGATATAGGCCAGCGCGTTGGAGAAGGCGATGAGCGGCCGGACGATGGAAGAGGTGAAGTTGGCGGTCGCCTCGGAAACGCGGCGGCGATCATTGAGCACGGCGTGCTTCTGCTCCGTATACTGCTCAAGATTGTAGGCCTTGGTGGTGGCGAAGTTGGTGAAGGATTCCTCCACGAGGGAATTCAGCTCGCCGGACTGCGTGAACATCTGATAGAAGTGCTTCTCGCTTTTCGAGGAAATAAAGGAGGAAAGCAGGATGGACAGGGGTGTCAGCGCGATGACGATCAGCCCCAGCCGCCAGTCCTCCAGAAACATCATGACGGCAATGGCGAGGATCATCAGGAAGCCGGTCATCAGCGTGTCGATGATCTGGTGGACGTAATTGCCCATGGTGGATACGTCGCCCGTCATGCGCGACAGCACGTCGCCGACGGAGGTCTGGTCGACATAACTGACGGGCAGCCGCTGAATTTTGTCCGAGATGCGGATGCGCAGGTTGCAGGTGAAGTAGCGTGAAACGACTTTGTTCAGAAGCAGCATCTTGAAGTAGGAAAACAGGCTGTAGGCTGCGTAGACGCCAAGCAGCGTCAGAAGCATCGGCAGGAGCGTCGCAAGAAGATTGCCCGCGAAGCTGCCCTCCCAGTAGGCGTACAGCTGGTCGATGGCCTGACCGAGGAGCTTCGGCCCGATCACCGCGCAGGAGATCAGCCCGATGCACAGAAGGCACGCAAGCGCGAGCCATTTCCAGATGGGTCTGGTTTCCAGCACAAGGCGGCGGAGAATTTTATCCTGTTTCTGCTTCATTTTGCACCGCCTCCTGTCTGAGAAGCGTAGATCTCCTGATAGATCCTGCAGCGGGAGAGAAGTTCTTCATGCGTTCCCGCGTCGATCAGGCGGCCCTTGTCCATGACGAAGATGCAGTCCGAGCTCATGGCCGAGGTGACGCGCTGCGTCACGACGAGCTGCGTGCAGCCGTGGATGGTTTCGTTCAGTGCGGAGCGCAGCTTCTTTTCCGTCAGGAAATCAAGCGCGGAGAAGCTGTCGTCAAAGACATAGATGGGCGCTTTTTTGATGATGGCCCGCGCGATGGACAGACGCTGCTTCTGACCGCCGGAGAGGTTTTTGCCCGCCTGCCGGATCTCGTAAGCATAGCCGCCCTCGCAGGAGTCGATGAAATCCGCAAGCTGCGCGATCTGCGCGGCCTGATGCAGTTCGTCCTCGCTCGCTTCGGGATTGCCCATGCGGATGTTTTCTTCTATGGTGCCGGTGTAGATCGCGGCGCCCTGCAGGACGCTGCTGATATTCCGGCGAAGCGTGTGCTTGCTCAGCTCCGTCGTGGGGATGCCGTCGAACAGCACCTGCCCCTGTGTTGGGAAGTGGAAGCCGAGCAGAAGGGAAATGAGGGTCGATTTGCCGCTGCCGGTGCCGCCGATGACGGCGACCTTCTGCCCGGCGCGGATGGAGAGGGAAACGTGGCTGACCGCGTCCTCCGCGCCGCCGTAGGAGAAACAGACGTCCTCAAAGTGGATGTCGCCGGAGAGCGCGGCGGTCTTGCCGACGCTGGGGTCGCCCATGCCCTCGGCGTCCATTACCTGACCGATGCGTCCGGCGGCGATGCGCGCGTGGGGGAACATGATGATGGCGAAGGAAGCCATGATCACGCCGTTCATGACCATGGTCACATACTGCGTGATGGCGAAAATATCGCCCGCGCTCACGCGGCTCGTTCCGTGCACCATCTGCAAGCCGCCAAAATAGACGATCAGAACGATGGCCACATTCAGAAGGAAGGTCGCGATGGGCAGCAGCGTTCCCATGGAGACGTTGCTGCGGATGATATTTTCCGCCATGACGCGCGTTGCCTCCGCAATGCGCTCATGCTCGTGCGCTTCGGAATTGAAGGCGCGGATGACGCGGATGCCGCGCAGGCGTTCGCGCATGATGCCGTTCTGCTTGTCGATGTACAGGTCGGATTTTTTCCACAGGGGCAGCACCTTCTTGCCTGCCAGCCAGCCGCCCAGCAGGATCACCGGGATAAAGGCAAGCAGAATGAGCGACAGCTTGACGTCCTTGCGCATCGCCAGCACGACGCCGCCGATAAAGAGCATGGGAATGGTCGCCACGGTGCCGCAGAGCATGGAGGCGATCCATGACACGGTGTCCACGTCGTGCGTGGCGCGCGTGACCAGCGCGGCCGTGCCGAGCTGCCCGAATTCCTCAAAGGAAAGCGTGTTGACTTTTTTGAAAATGTCTGCCCGCAGGTCGCCGCAGAAATCCGCGACCACCTCCGAGGAGGTCTTGGTGCCGAGCAGGATGCTGCCGAGGCTGACCGCCGCGACCGCCAGCATGATCAGGCAGGTGCGCAGGATAAATGGGAAGTCCCCGGCGCGCACGCCGCTGTTGAGAATGTTGGACATCAGCGTGGGCAGCAGCAGATCGCACAGCGACGATACCGACACCATCAGCGCGGCGAGCGCCAGCTTGCCGCGGTAAGGCTTGAGATATTTGATGATCCGTTTCATTTTTTCCTTTCGTAATAGCCTGCGCCGCAGAGCAGCTCAAAGCAGGCGTTCACTTCCTCGTCCGTGAATAAAGCGTTGAATTTTGCGCTGACTGCCAGTGCCTCTAGGGAGAGCTCCAGCCGCCCGGCACGCGCCAGCGCGTCAAAGCCGTCCGAAGCGCAGTTCCGGCCGAAATACCGTTTGGCGGTGGGAACGCCGCCATATTCCTGCACGGCCTGCCGCAGGCGCGGCTGCCGGATGCCGCACTCGTCCTGCGCAATCTGAATTGCCCGCAAAAGGGCGTTGGTAAATGCTTCCATTAGCTTCCCTCCCTGACCATACCGAAGTATTTTATCACACGCCGCCGAAACATGGAATAGCTTTCGGGAAAAAACAGTGTACTTTTGCGCGTAAAGTCTGTATAATAATAAAATACCCTGAAAGGAGGCGGGCGGATGACAGAACTTCTGCTTCGGCTTTTTGTAAAAAACAATCGGGATACCGACGATCCTGTCGTCCGCGGCGCCTATGGCCGCCTGGCCGGAATCGTGGGGATCGTGTGCAATCTCCTGCTCTTCGCGGGGAAGCTGGTGGCCGGCACGCTTGCCGGGGCGGTTTCCATTACGGCGGATGCCGTCAACAACCTCTCTGATGCCTCCTCCTCTCTTGTGACGCTGCTGGGCTTCAAGCTGGCCGAGCGCCCGGCCGATGAGGAGCATCCCTACGGACACGCACGGATGGAATATCTCTCCGGCCTGCTGGTTGCGGTGCTGATCTTGGTCATCGGCGTGGAGCTGGCGAAGTCATCCATCCAGAAAATCCTGCATCCGGAGGCGGTGGAGTTTTCCGTTCTGACGCTCTGCGTGCTGGTCGTGTCCATTCTGGTAAAGCTCTGGATGTGCCTGTTCTGCAGAAAGCTGGGAAAGCGCATCGATTCAACGACGCTGGAGGCGACCGCGGCCGACAGCCGCAACGACGTGATCACGACCTCCGCCGTTCTGCTGGGCTGTCTTGCGGGGCACTTTTTCCATTGGAAGATCGACGGCTGGGTCGGCGCGCTGGTCGCGCTGTTCATTCTCGCCTCCGGCTGGTCGATCGCCAAGGAAACGATCAGCCCGCTGCTCGGCAAGCAGGCGGACCCTGAGCTGGTGCGCCGGATCAGCGATCTGGTGCTGTCGCATCCGAAGATCCTCGGCATCCATGATCTGATGGTGCATGACTACGGCCCCGGACAGTGCTTTGCCTCCGTGCATGCCGAGATGGATATGCATGAGGATCCGATGGACTGCCACGACATTCTGGACGACATTGAGCGCGATGCCATGCGCGACCTGCGGGTGCATCTGGTCATCCACTACGACCCCATCGTGACGGACGATAAGGAGCTGAACCACATGCGTGCGCTGGTCGAAAAGGAGCTTCAGGCGCTCGACCCGCGGCTGTCGATGCACGATTTCCGGATGGTGCGCGGCCCGCAGCATACGAACCTGATCTTTGATCTGGCGGTGCCCTTTGACTTAAGCGGCAAAACGGCGGAGCTCAAGCGCCGCATCGATGAATGTGTGCAGTTTGAAGACCGCAAATATTACACCGTGATCACCTTCGACCATGCGCTGGAGAACGGGGAAAGTATAGAATGAAACGCCCTTGGATGCAAGCAACCGATGGTTGTTTTGGCCGGTACGGCGGTTGTATCCTGAAAAATTTGAATTTTCTGTTTCCATTTCAACGCCGGACTTTTTTTCCGGGGCAGAATGTGCTATAATCGGACTATTCCAAAGAAATCCATGACGAAAGGTCAATTGAAATATGGGTATATTTACAAAACTGTTCGGTACCCGCTCGGAGCGCGAGGTCAAAAAGCTGCTGCCGCAGGTGCAGCGCATCGAGGCGCTCGGCCCGGAGATGGCGAAGCTCTCTGATGAGCAGCTCCGCGCCAAGACCGACGAATTCAAGAAACGCTATCAGGCGGGCGAAACGCTGGATGATCTTCTGCCGGAGGCTTTCGCGGTCTGCCGCGAGGCGGCCGACCGCGTGCTGGGAATGCGGCCTTACCATGTGCAGCTCATCGGCGGCATCGTCCTGCATCAGGGACGTATCGCCGAGATGAAGACAGGCGAAGGCAAGACCCTCGTGGCCATTCTGCCCGCCTATCTTAACGCACTCAGCGGGGAGGGCGTGCATATCGTCACGGTCAACGACTACCTGGCCAAGCGTGACTCGGAGTGGATGGGCAAGGTCTATCGCTTCCTCGGGCTGACGGTCGGTCTGATCGTCCATGACCTTAAAAATGACGAGCGCCGCAAGGCTTATGCTGCGGACATCACCTACTGCACCAACAACGAGCTGGGCTTCGACTACCTGCGCGACAACATGGCGCTCTACAAGGGCGACATGGTGCAGCGCGGGCATAACTTCGTCATCGTCGACGAGGTGGACTCCATCCTCATCGACGAGGCCAGAACGCCGCTGATCATCTCCGGCAAGGGCGAGGAGTCCACGAAGCTCTATGAAATGGCGGACTTTTTCGTTGCCGGCCTGCGCAAGAAGGTCTTTGCCACAACGGACGAAAAGGAGATCCAGGACGATCTGGACTGCGACTATTATGTCGATGAGAAGTCCCGCACCGCTTCGCTGACGGCTTCCGGCATTGCCAAGGCGGAAAAATACTTCGGCGTGGAAAATCTGGCGGATGTGGAGAACACCACGCTTTCGCACCACATCAATCAGGCGATGAAGGCCCGCGGCATCATGAAGCGCGACATCGACTACGTCGTCAAGGACGGCCAGGTCATCATCGTTGACGAATTCACCGGCCGTCTCATGTACGGCCGCCGCTATAACGAGGGCCTGCATCAGGCCATCGAGGCAAAAGAGGGCGTGAACGTCGCGAGCGAGAATAAGACGCTGGCGACCATCACCTTCCAGAACCTTTTCCGTCTTTATAAGAAGCTCTCCGGTATGACCGGCACGGCGCTGACCGAGGAGGAGGAATTCTCCGCGATCTACAATCTGGACATCGTCGAGATCCCGACGAACAAGCCGGTCATCCGTATTGACCACCACGACGTCGTCTACAAGACCGAGGCGGGCAAGTTCCGCGCGGTCATCGAGCAGATCAAGCGCTGCCACGAAAAGGGGCAGCCGGTGCTGGTCGGCACCATTTCCATTGAAAAATCCGAGCTTCTGTCGAAGCTCCTCAAGCGCGAGGGCGTGCCGCACACCGTGCTGAACGCCAAGCACCATGAGCGCGAGGCCGAGATCGTCGCGCAGGCCGGTAAGCTGGGCGCGGTGACGATCTCCACCAACATGGCAGGCCGTGGTACGGACATCATGCTGGGCGGCAACGCGGAATATCTGGCGCTGTCCGAGCTGCGGAAAAAGGAGATCCCGGAGGAGCTGATCGCCGAGGCGAATTCCTACGCCGAAACCGAGGATCCCGAGATCCTTGCCGTGCGCGAGCAGTTCAAGCAGTCCCTTGCCCGCCACAAGGCGGAGATCGAGAAGGAAGCCGAGCAGGTGCGCGCAGCGGGCGGCCTGTTCATTGTCGGCACCGAGCGCCACGAGTCGCGGCGTATCGACAATCAGCTCCGCGGCCGCGCCGGCCGTCAGGGCGACCCCGGCGAAACGCGCTTCTTCCTCTCGCTGGAGGACGACGTGATGCGCCTGTTCGGCTCCGAGCGCGTGATGAGCATGATGAACAGCCTCGGCATTGACGAGGATACGCCCATCGATGCCAAAATGCTCTCCAACGCGATCGAAAACGCACAGAAGACCG
>UQWH01000021.1 GCA_900544705.1 uncultured Eubacteriales bacterium
GCGATCAGCGACAGCGCCAGAAGCACTGCGCAAATGGAACGAAAGAAATGCTTCATCAGTGTATCACTCCTTAAACCTTGAGGAAGCGGCGGATGGACATCAAGCTACCGACAATACCGATCAGGAAGCCGACCACGAGGCAGATGCCGGCCATCGGCCACAGGACCTGCGTGAAGGGCACGATGGTGAGGAAATCCAGAGAGCCGGTCTTCTGGATGGCGCCGCGGATCGCCTCATAAAGGCCCCACTCAAGGAAGAAGGAGCACACGGCACCGATCAGCCCCAGCAGGAAACCTTCGACCACGAAAGGCAGTCGGATAAAGCTGTTGGTCGCACCGACCATCTTCATGATGGCAATTTCCTCCCGGCGGTCAAACATCGCAAGGCGGATGGTATTGGAAATAATGATCAGGGAAACGATCAGCAGCACCGCGGTGATGCAGACCGCCGCCAGATAGATCACATTGCGGATCGTGGAAAGACCCTCGGCGATCTCCGGCTGGGCATAGACATCGGCGACGCCGGGCACATTGCGCAGCGTTTCGACGGTCTCTGCGAGTTTGTTGTTATCCTCCAGCGTGACGATATACTGGTCGCGCATGGTTTCGGCCGAGACGCCTTCGTACATGGCCTGATTGTATTCGTCGATAAACTCCTGCAGCGCCTGCTCGCGGGAAACGAACTCGGCATTGGCAACATTATCGACCAGATTGATCTGAGAGCCGACGCTCTTGGCCTCAGCGGAGGTGTAATTCTCGTCGATGCAGACCAGCACTTCGTTTTCCTTCTGCAAGTCTTCGACGATCAGGTTGAGGTTATAGGTGATCAGGCCGAAGCTGCTGACGATCACCAGACAGGCGACCGTGATGCAGATGGCCGCAAAGGACATAAAGCCGTGCTTGAAGATGGCACGCACGCCCTCCTGCAGCAGAAAGCTGAAATTATTGTTCTTCTTCATAGTTATAGTACCCGTCCATTCCGTCGCTGATCACCTTGCCGTTGTTAATGGCAACGACGCGCTTTGTGAAGCGATCCACCAGAGATTTTTCATGCGTGACGACCATGACCGTCGTGCCCAGCGCATTGATCTGCTCCAGAAGCAGCATGATCTCAAAGGAACGCGCAGGGTCGAGGTTGCCGGTAGGCTCGTCCGCGATGATCATCGTCGGGTTGTTGATCAGCGCACGGGCAATGGCCACACGCTGCTGTTCGCCGCCGGACAGCTCGTTCGGCAGACGGCGGGCCTTATTTTCCAGCCCGACCAGCTCCAGCACGTAGGGCACACGCTTTTTGATCTCCTTGGTCGGCGCGCCGATGACGCGCATGGCAAAGGCGACGTTTTCGTAGACCGTTTTGTTCTCGATCAGACGGAAATCCTGAAAGATGACGCCGAGGGTGCGGCGCATGTACGGCACAGAGGAACGCTTGATGGATTCGAGCTTGTAGCCGTTGACGAGGATAGAGCCGGAGGTCGGCTTCAGCTCCGCCGTCAGGAGCTTGATGATGGTGGACTTGCCGGAGCCGGACTGCCCGACCAGAAAGACAAACTCGCCGTCGTCGATGTGCATATCAATGCCGTTGAGGGCGTGCGTTCCGGTTTCGTATGTTTTGGTAACGTTTATCAGATCAATCATAAAGTAAATGACTTCTTTCTTTAGAGCATATGGTTCTCGCGGGAAGCGAGGTACTTCTTGACCATCAGCGCGACCTTGAAGATGATCGCATCGTCAAATTCGCGCAGGTCAAGGCCGGTCAGCTTCTTGATCTTCTCCAAGCGGTAGACCAGCGTGTTGCGGTGGACAAAGAGCTTCCGCGAGGTTTCGGAAACGTTCAGACTGTTCTCAAAGAACATGTTGATGGTAAACAGAGTCTCCTGGTCAAGCGAGTCGATGGAGTTTTTCTTAAAGACCTCCGACAGGAAGATCTCGCACAGGGTCGTCGGGAGCTGATAGATCAGGCGGCCGATGCCGAGGTTTTCATAATTGATGATGGTCTTTTCCGTATCAAAGACCTTGCCGACCTCGATGGCGACCTGCGCCTCTTTATAGGAGTCGGCCAGCTCGCGCAGATGCTCGGACACCGTGCCGATGCCGATGGTCGTGCGGACGAACAGCTCGGACTTGAGACGGTCTTCGATCGTGCGGGCAAAACGGGTCAACTCTTCCGACGTAACATCGGCAGCGACCTGACGCACGACGGCAATGTCGGTTTCATTGACATTGATGACAAAATCCTGCTGGGTATCGGGGAACATGTTCTGCAGCAGCTCGACGGCGCTCACATCCGCCCGGCCGAGCTGGCGGATCAGAAAGACCACGCGCGGCAGCTCCGTCTGGAAATGCAGCTCCTTCGCGCGGATATAGATATCCCCCGGCAGAATATTGTCGGTGATGATATTCTTGACAAAGGTACCTCTGTCATGTTTTTCCTCATAATAGGTCTTGGTAAAGTTCAGGGACACCTGCGCCATACGGCAGACGGAAAGCGCGGTGTGATCCGTTCCTTTCGTAAAGACGGAAAAGCCGAAGGTCGGGTTCCATCCTTTCAGCGTCATGAAAGTATACTCTCCGCAGAAAACCGGCGCGTCCGGCATCGCCGCGATCGCCGTGACCGCATCCGGCCACTTTTCTCCGATCAGCGCCGCATCGCTGCAGGAAATTATGACACCGTCCGTGTCGATCACACCCATAGGCAGACCAGCAGCCTCGCTGAGCTGTGTTACAACACCCTGAAAAATACGACTGGACATACGCTTTGTCCTCCTTACCTTTGAAAGAAAATGTCGATATTCGGCAAATTTCAATAGTTATCATACTATCTTTTTCGTCGGATTGCAATAGGGTTGAGCATTTTATTTCAAAAAAGGCCGTCGTTTTTATGGATTTTTCATAATACCTTCGTCATAATGGCCAAAAGCAGCAGCATGATTTTGGCACATTGAATCAAATTCCGCTTCCCTCCGCTTCGTCAAAATGAACAGAGTCCAACAGCGAGAGCTCTTCTTTTGTCAGTTCACGTGTCTTTCCGATCGGAAGCTCTCCAAGCTGCACGCCGCCTTCAGCAATTCTGCGCAGATACGTGACAGGCTTTCCCCGACTGGCGAGCATCCGCCGCACCTGATGATACTTCCCCTCGCACACGTAGACGAGGCTTTTCCCCGGTCCCTGCGGCTCCAGCCGCGCCGGAAGGCACTTCGTCCCGTCGCGCAGCTCCACGCCCTCGCGGAAGGCCGCGATGTCCTGCGCGTCGGCTGTGCCCTCGTGCTCGGCGTAGTAGCATTTTTCCACACCGCGGCGCGGCGAGATCAGCCGGTGCGCAAGCTGGCCGTCGTTCGTAAAGAGCAGCAGCCCCTCCGTGTCCTTGTCCAGCCGTCCGACCGGCGTCAGATCGCGGTACTGCGGCGGTAAAAGCTCCATGACCGTCCGGTCGCGCGGGTCGGCCGTGGAAGTCACGAATCCCGCCGGCTTATGGAACATCAGCACGATGCGCCGCGCACCGCCGACGCGCACGCCGTCGAGAAAGATCTCGTCGTTCTTTTCGTCCACTTTATATTCCGGCTCGCGCACAACGCGCTCCCCCACCCGCACCCGTCCGGCGCGGATGATCTGGCGCAGCTCCCTGCGCGAGGCGACCTTGCTGTCGGAGAGAAACTTATCCAATCGCTGCATTGCTTGACCTCCATACGGCATATTTGTCCGAGGACGGACATACAGTGTATCACATCAATCACTTCTGGGGGGAATCTCATGTTTGTTATGACTGCAAAAATATCAAAGACAAAGCTGGCCGCAGCCGCCGTCGTTCTGGTCGCGGTCGTCCTCGTAGTCGTCCTGCTGGTCACCGGCAGCGGCGGCAAAAAAGCCTCGCTGGCAGACGCACCCGCCGGTGCGACCAACGACGAGCGCGTCGCCTACCTCGCCACCTTCGGCTGGAGCGTCAACGCAGAGCCGAAGGAAGTCCAGAAAATCCGCATTCCGGAAAGCAGCGACAACAAGGTCTTTGCACGCTACAACGAATTACAGCGCAGTCAGGGCTTCGACCTGACCGGCTTCGGCGGGAAGGAAGCCATGCGCTATGTATATGAGATCCTGAACTATCCGAACGCCGCAGCCCCGGTTTACGCCAGTGTGATCGTCTATGACGGTCACATCATCGGCGGCGACATTACCAACTCCGCACCGGAGGGAAAGATCCACGGCTTCAAGATGCCCGGCACGGCCCCGGAAACGAGCAGCGAGTCCGCCCCGGAATCCAGTTCCGGCGCATCCGGCGAAAGCACGGAGCCCTCTGAGCCGAGCGAAAGCACCGCACCGGAAACCACCGAGCCGACCGTCTCCTCTGCTTCCTAGTATACCACAGGCGGTCAAGGGCAGAAAGGGATTGACATTGGGCGCGGCGGTGCTATAATAAAAGCAACTCCATATGTGATCTTCAGGGCAGGGTGAAATTCCCGACCGGCGGTAGAGTCCGCGAGCGCCTTTGTGCGCAGGAACCGGTGTGATTCCGGTACCGACAGTATAGTCTGGATGGAAGAAGAAATGCAGTTTTTTATGCTGTCCAAGGAAGATCCTTTGGACAGTTTTCTTTTTGGAGGTGTTTTGTTATGAAACACGAAAAAACCAGACGGCTTGCCGTCACCGCCATGCTCTGCGCGCTGGCTTACGCCGCCGTCGCAGTCGCACGCATTCCCATCACGCCGGTGGAATTCCTGAAGTACGAGCCAAAGGACGTCATCATCGCCATCGGCGGCTTCCTCTACGGACCGCTGGCAGCGCTGAGCATCAGCGTGATTGTTTCGCTGATCGAGATGCTGACCATCAGCTCCACCGGATGGATCGGCTTTGCGATGAATGTTCTTTCCTCCGTAGCCTTCTCCGGTATCGCCGCACTTGTCTACCGCAAAAAGCGGACACTGGGCGGCGCGGTGCTGGGGCTGTGTCTGGGCGTTGTGTGCATGGCCGGAACCATGGTGCTGTGGAACTACCTCATCACGCCGCTGTACATGGGGACCTCGCGCGCGGATGTGGCAGCCATGCTGCTGCCGATCATCCTTCCCTTTAATCTGCTCAAGGGCTGCCTGAACGGCGCGCTGACAGCGCTGCTGTACCGCCCCGTGGTGCAGGGTCTGCGCCATGCGCATCTCTTCCCGGAAAGCAGCGCCGCACCCGCAAGGAAGCGCGGCAAGCTGCTGGTCTGGATCGGCTCCGGCGTGCTGTTGCTTGCCAGCATCGTCATTATTCTATTTTTACGCGGAATTTTCTGAAAAAAGCATGGCGGGATATCCTCCCGCCATGCTTTTATATCCGCATAAATCCGCAGCAGCCAAGCTCTGAAAGCTCCTGAAATCCCATTGAGTGATAAAAAGCGAGCGTTTTCGGCGTGTTGTCTGTCATAAGCTCAATCTGCCGCACCGAAGCGAACCGCTTCAAAAGTTCCCGCAAGAGCGCCGATCCAATACCCTTACGTTGCTGCGCCGGATTGACCAGAATGTCCTGCACGAACACGATGGTTTCCCCGTCGCCTACCGCGCGGAGGATCCCCTGCAAGTGTCCGTCCTCATAGGCCGCCAGCTTCAGAAGAGAACGTTCAAAGCCGCGTCGTAGTGCTTCCGGCCGGTCGGTATAGGCCGTCCAGCCTACGGCGGCATACAGGGGAAGGATCTCCTCCTCACGGTATTGGAGATATTCTCTGATCTCAAGCATCCGCCGCTTCCCCCTCGCCCAGCAGATTCAGGAATTCCTGCTCGGTCAGGACGGGAATTCCCAGTTCGTTGGCCTTTTTCAGCTTGCTGCCTGCGTTTTCGCCGGCGACCACATAGGTGGTTTTTTTCGACACGGAGCCTGCGGCCTTTCCGCCGCGGGCTTCGATTTTTTCCGTCGCCTCGTCGCGCGTGAAGAGCGTCAGCGCACCCGTGAGCACGATGGTCATCCCGGCCAGCCGGTCGTCGCCCTGCGGCGCGGTGCTTCGGAAATTCACCCCCGCCTCACGCAGGCGCGAGATCACGTGCTGCGACTGCGGGCTTGCAAACCACGAAACGATGTTCTCCGCCGTGATCGCGCCGATGTCGCGCACCTCAGTCAGTTCCTCCGCCGTCGCCTGCATCAGCGCGTCCAGAGAGCCGAAGGTCTTGGCCAGCACCTTGGCCGCCTTCTCGCCCACCTGACGGATGCCGAGGGCGAAGATCAGGCGGCTGACGTCGTTTTGTTTGCTGGCCTCGATCGCCGTCAGGAGCTTCTGCGCGGCCTTGCTGCCGCTTTTCCACAGGCTTTTCAGCTCGTCGAGCGTCAGATAATAGATGTCTGCCGGGGAACGAATAGCGCCCATTGCTATGAGCTGCTCCACGATGGAATCGCCCAGTCCCTCAATATCCATGGCATTGCGCGACACAAAATGCGCAATGTTTCTGGAAAGCTGCGCCGGGCACTCCGCACCGGTGCAGCGGATGGCCGCGCCGTCCGGATCGCGCTCCACCGGCGCGCCGCAGACCGGGCAGACCGCAGGAAGATGATAGGGCTGCGTCCCCGCCGGGCGCTTTTCCTGCACCACGGAGAGGATTTCGGGGATGATCTCCCCGGCCTTGCGGATGCGGACGGTATCGCCGATGCGGATGTCCTTTTCGGAAATAAAGTCCTGATTGTGCAGCGTCGCGTTCGTGACGGTCGTCCCGGCCAGACGCACCGGACTGACCACGGCCTTCGGCGTCAGGACTCCGGTTCTGCCCACCTGCACGACAATGTCCTCCACGACCGCTTCCTTGATCTCCGGCGGATACTTGTAGGCGCAGGCCCAGCGCGGGAATTTCGCCGTACTACCAAGCACCGTGCGGTCGGAGAGGTCGTCCAGCTTGACGACCGCACCGTCGATGTCAAAGGAATAGTCATAGCGCTCCTGCCCAATGCGGCGGATCTCCGCAATGGCCTCCTCCGCCGTGCGGCAGAGCTTGTGCGGGATCACCTTGAAATGCCGCTCGGCAAGGTAGTCCAGCGTCTGGGTGTGCGTGTCGAACCGAGCCTTCTCCGACAGCTGCAAATTGAAGATCAGAATATCCAGCCGGCGCGCCGCGGCGACCGACGGGTCAAGCTGACGCAGGCTGCCCGCTGCGGCATTGCGCGGATTGGCAAAGAGGGGCTTGCCCTCCTCCTCGCGTTTTTCATTGAGCGCTTCAAATACCGCCCGCGGCATGAAGACCTCGCCCCGGACGATCAGGCGGCCGGGCGTATTCTCCAGCCGCATGGGGATGGAGCGGACGGTCTTGAGGTTCTCCGTCACGTCCTCGCCCGTCACACCGTCGCCGCGCGTCGCGCCGCGGACAAACAGGCCGTCCTGATATTCCAGCGCGACGGACAGGCCGTCCACCTTCGGCTCCACACTGTAGGCCGCATCCGGTGCCGTTTCGCGCAGATGCGTGTCAAAGTCCCGCACCTCGTCTTCAGAAAACACGTCCTGTAAGCTCTCCAGCGGAACGGCGTGCTGCACTTTTTCAAACTTGCTCAGCGCCTCGCCGCCGACGCGCTTCGTCGGCGAAAGGGGCGAGGCATACTCCGGATAGGCGGCCTCTAATTCCTCAAGCCTGCGCAGCTTGCGGTCGTATTCATAGTCCTCCATCGTCGGCGCATCAAGCACGTAGTAAAGGCGGTTGGCCTCCTCCAGCTCTTTCGTCAGCGCCTCGATCTCGTTTTTCGGATTCATGGCAGTTCCTCCATGTCAATATAAGTCGTCGGCACCTGCCCGACGATCACCGTTTCGGCCGCGATCACGCTGGAATCCACTTCGACATCCTGCGTTCCGGCGAGGGTCAGAATTGTTATCGTAACATTGATGTCAATCGTGATCCGATGCAGCGTCTGATTGATGCCAGCGGCAGTAAATTCGTTGTGAAACACTGCGTCCGACGTACGAACAGCCAGGACGCGGACGGCAAGATTCGGCCCGCAGCCGGAAAACAGCTCTGGAAGGATGACGCTTCCCAGAGGAACGCCGAGCTCCTCCACAGACAAATCGAGGAGCCGTTCATCCACGCGGTTCAGTATTTCCGTTTTAAGGCGGTTGATTCCAGCAATATTGGCGTGCAGCGCAGTCACACTGCCCGCCGTGTCTTTTTCCGTAATGATCATCCGCTCGTAATCAATTTCGCCGCTCTCAATCTGATCCTGAATAGCATCATTAATCGCAGCGGAAGCCTGATTGTCCACCTGTGTAATGACCAGCTCCTCTGCCATGGGTGCAAAGCGCTGGCGGAGTAAAATGGTAAAGCCCACCAGCACGACCAGCGCTGCCGCCGCCAGAAGGCGAAACCGATCTCTTTGCTCCAACGTCATTTCAGACCACCCCGCAGATGGATATGCCGCGGGCGGCCGGAATATACCGGATTTCCTTACGCCTTGTGCATCCGCGCCGCGGCGGCGCAGGCCATCAGGCGCTTCGTCCCGACCTGATCAAAGGCGATCTCCAGCATGGCGTCGTTGCCCATCTTCAGGACGGACAGGATCATACCGCGGCCGAAGGTGTCGTGCACGATCATATCGCCCTTGCGGAAGTCCGGCAGCGCCGCCTGCGTCTTGCGGGTCTGAAAGGAATCCGTCCATGCCCGCGGCTGATGCTGCGGCTGGGCGGGCTTCTGATAGGTCTTGGGCAGCTCCGCCTTCTTGCCGGTGACCAGCTCCGGCGGAATTTCCTCAATAAAGCGCGAATGGCGGTTGACCGAGGTGCGGCCGTAGAGCATACGCTGTTTGGCGCAGGAGAGCGTCAGGTGCTTTTTCGCGCGCGTAATGGCCACGTAGCACAGCCGACGCTCCTCCTCCATCTCCTCCGGGTCGCCGATGGAGCGCATCCCGGGGAAAAGTCCCTCCTCCATGCCGATCACATAGACATTCGGGAATTCCAGTCCCTTGGCCGAGTGCATCGTCATCATGACGACGGCGTCCGCGTCCTGGTCGTACTGCTCAATGTCCGTATAGAGCGCGATCTCCTCCAGAAATCCGCTGAGGGTCGGCGTATCTGCGTTCTCCACATAATTGACGATGGAGGATTTCAGTTCGCGGACGTTTTCCAGACGGGTGCGGTTTTCCAGCTCGTCCTTTTCTTCCAGCATTTTGACATAGCCGGTGCGGATGAGCAGCTCCTCATAAAAGTCCGGCAGCGGCAGCGTCTGCGCCAGCTCCGCACATTCTTCGATCAGCACGGTAAAATTCATCAGCTTCTGCGCCGAGCGCTCCATCGCGGGATAGGAATAGGGATCGCTGACCACGCTGTAAAGGGGCTTCCCCGATGCGGCGCAGAGGCGCTCTATCGTTTCGACGGTCTTTGCGCCGATGCCGCGCGGCGGCTGATTGATGATGCGCTTGAGGCGCAGGTCGTCGGCGCGGTTGCTGATCACCCAGAGATAGGCCAGCATATCCTTGACCTCCGCGCGGTCAAAGAAGCGCGTGCCGCCGATGATGCGGTACGGAATGCCGCAGCGCTTGAAGGCATATTCCATCGCGTTCGACTGCGCGTTCGTGCGGTAGAGAATGGCAAAATCCTTGAAGTTTTTTCCGTGGGATTCCGTCAGAATATTATTTGCAACAAAATTCGCTTCATCCGACTCGTTGTACGCCTCGTAAAACAGAATATTGTCGCCCGCGCCGTTGTTCGTCCAGAGCTTCTTGCCCTTGCGGCCGTGGTTGTTGGAGATCACCGCGTTCGCCGCGTCGAGGATGGACTGCGTGGAGCGGTAGTTCTGCTCCAGACGGATGACGCGCGCGCCCTTGTACTCCTTTTCAAAGTCCAGAATATTGCGGATGGTCGCGCCGCGGAAGCGGTAGATGCTCTGGTCATCGTCGCCAACGACGCAGATGTTCTCATAACGTCCTGCCAGCAGCGAGGCCAGTAAGTATTGCAGATGGTTCGTGTCCTGATACTCGTCGATGAGGACATAACGGAACTTGCGCTGGTAATAATCGCGCACATCCTCAAACTGCTGCAAAATCTGCACGGTCAGCAGGATGATGTCGTCAAAGTCCACGGCGTTGGATGCCTTCAGCCGCGACTGGTACTCCTTGTACAGCTCCGCGATCCGTTTGAGACGGTAGTCGTCGCCCGCGTCCTTGGCAAAGGCCTCCGGCGAGGCCATCTGATCCTTGGCCTTGGAGATCATGCCGAGAACGGAGCGCGGCGGGAAGGTCTTTTCGTCCAGATTCCGATCGCGCAGGATCTCCTTGATCACGCGCTCGGAATCCGCCGTGTCGTAGATCGTAAAGCTGCGGTCGTAGCCGATGCGCTCGATCTCCCGGCGCAGGATGCGGCAGCAGGCCGAATGGAAGGTCATTGCCCAGACGTCGTTGGCCTCCGGCCCCAGCATGACGGTCAGACGTTCTTTCAGCTCATTGGCTGCTTTGTTTGTAAATGTAATGGCGATGATGGACCACGGCGCCGCAGGATGCAGCGCGCACAGCTCGTCCGCCGCCGCGCGGTTTTCCTCGTGCGGCTTGGCAAGCTCGCCTTCCAAAAAACAGACGTCCTCCTCCGTGACCGGCCGCGCCAGCTCGTCCGAGCCGGCCGCGCAGCCGAAGCGGATGAGATTTGCAATGCGGTTGATGAGGACGGTCGTCTTGCCGCTGCCGGCGCCGGCCAGCAGCAGCAGCGGCCCCTCCGTCGTGAGGACGGCCTCCAGCTGCATGGGGTTCATGCGGGAAAACTGTCGGATGATGTATTCTTTTCTTGCGGTCAGAAACCGCTGTTCCAAGCTCTGTGCCATTGTCTGCTCCTGATCAAAATGATTTGCTTCTATTCTACTTCATTTTTCCCCGGAAATAAAGAGCCTGTTTTCCGCCGCAGGAAAAATCGGCAATTTCACCGAAGCGGGATTTTATATAGCTTTTTCCCCGCGGATTTGATATAATGTACTCAGTTTTGATCAGGAGGTGCGCCCATGTCCCTCTCCGCTTCCGCGCCATGGCGCAGATTCTACGGCAATATGCCCTGCACCATTGACTATCCAAGGCTCACCATGTATCAGCTCGTAGCGCAGACCGCCAAGCGCGTGCCGAATCTCTGTGCCTACGAATTCATGAACCGGAAAACCAGCTTTTCCGCCTTCCTGCGCCGGATCGACCGCGCCGCCGCCGCGCTCTATGCCCTCGGCATCCGCAAGGGCGACCGCGTCACGATCTGTATGCCGAACACCCCGCAGGCCGTGGACTGTTTTTACGCGCTCAGCCGCATCGGCGCGGTCTCCAATATGATCCATCCGCTGTCCGCGGTGGAGGAGATCACCTTTTACCTCAATCAGTCGGACAGCAAGGCGATTCTGACGCTCGACCGTCTGTACGGCAAGGTCACGCAGGCGATGCGCGGGGCAAAGCGCCGGCCGCTGCTGCTGATCGCGCGGATTCAGGATGAGCTTTCCCCTCCCATGAAGCTTGGCTACGCCCTGACGCAGGGTCGCAAAACGCCAAGGCTGCCGCGCAGCGGCTACCTTCTCTGGGCCGACGCGCTGCGCTGCTTCCGCACCCACCTGCCCGACCCGGACGAGGACTACGCCGCCTGTGCTTCAATTCTCTATTCCGGCGGCACAACGGGAACGACCAAGGGCATCTGCCTTTCCAGCTACAACTTCAATGCGCTTGCGCTGCAAACCATCGCCGCCAGCGGCTATGCCAGTCTGGAAGGCCTGAAAATGCTGTCCGTCATGCCGATCTTCCACGGCTTCGGTCTCGGCATTGGCATCCACACCGCGCTGGTCGGCGGCGCACGCTGTATTCTCGTCCCCACCTTCACCATCAGGGGCTACGCGGAGCTGCTGCGCAGGAAGCACCCGAACTTCATTCCCGGCGTACCGACGCTCTTTGAAGCGCTGCTGCGCACGACGCATCTGGACAAGTTGGATATGTCCTTCCTGATGGGAATGTTCTCCGGCGGCGATACGCTCTCGGTCGAGCTGAAGCACAAGGTCGACCGTTTCCTCAAAGAGCACCGCGCCACCATCCAGATCCGCGAGGGCTACGGCACGACCGAATGTGTCACGGCAAGCTGCCTGACGCCGATCGACTACGCACGCGACGGCTCCATCGGTGTGCCCTTCCCGGATACCTATTATAAAATTGTCAAAACCGGCACCACGCAGGAGCTCGGCCCGGACGAGGAGGGCGAGATCTGCATCTCCGGCCCGACCGTCATGCTGGGCTATCTGGATAACCCGGAGGAAACCGCGCAGACACTCCGCCGCCATGACGACGGCAAGCTCTGGCTGCACACCGGCGACCTCGGCTGCATGGACGCCGACGGCTTTGTTTACTTCCGCCAGCGCATCAAGCGCGTCATTATCACTTCCGGCTACAATGTCTACCCCAGTCAGCTTGAAAACATCATTGACGGGCATGAAAAGGTGCTTCTTTCCTGCGTCATCGGCGTGAAGGACCCCTACAAGATGCACAAGGTCAAGGCCTTCGTCGTCCTCAAGCCGGGAATCACGCCTTCCGAGGCCGTCCGGCAGGAGCTTTTCGCCTACTGTCGGGAGCGCATTGCAAAATACGCCATGCCCTACGAGATCGAATTCCGCGACGAGCTTCCGAAAACGCTGGTCGGCAAAGTTGCCTACCGCGTTCTGGAGGAGGAAGCGGAGAAGGAGGCGCAGGCATGACACCGCAGAAAAACCGCATCTGGGAGCTGGACGCGCTGCGCGGGATCTGTATTCTGGGCATGATAGTCGTGCATTTTGTCTTCGACCTGAACGAATTTGCCGGGCTCGGCCTCACCATGCCCGGCTGGTTCAACTTCTGCCAGCACTATGGCCACATTCTTTTCATTCTCATCTCCGGCATCTGCGCGACGCTCGCCTCCCGCAGCTTCCGCCGCGGCGTGATCGTCTTCTGCGCGGGGCTTCTGGTCACAGGCGTGACGCTTTTCATGGTCTGCGTTCTGAAATTTAACCGGAGCCTTTCCATTTTCTTTGGGATTCTGCATCTGCTCGGCATCTGCATGATGCTCTTCCCGCTCTTCAAAAAACTGCCCGTCTGGGCGCTTGCGGTGCTGGGCGCGGGCTTTGTCGCCCTCGGCGTATGGCTGGCGGCGCTGGAACCGGTCGCGGTTTCCTTCCCGAGCGCACAGGGTCTGCTTCTCGGCGCGATCGGCATCCGCCCCGCCGGCTTCTACAGCGGCGATTATTTCCCGATCTTCCCGAACCTTGGCTGGTTCCTGCTCGGCGCCGTTCTCGGCCGCACCGCCTACCGCCGCAGAGACAGCCTGCTGCCGAAGGTGAACGCCGATTTCTTCCTGCTGCGCTTTTTCCGCTTCTGCGGCCGCCATTCCCTGTGGATCTATCTGCTGCATCAGCCGGTGCTGGCCGGGCTGACGATGCTCCTGGCCGCTTTCTTCTGAGAACGAACACAAGCAATCGGCACAACCGTCGAAATGACAGGCTGTGCCGATTTGTTATGCAAAATATCCGCCCTGCCGACTCGGGCAGGGCGGCAAAGAATTAACGCTTATTACTGTATTGCTTTGTGGTGCGTACCATCATGATAATGCTGGCAACACCGCTTGCAGCAAACACCGCAAATGCATACAGGGCATATGGTACAAAGGTGTTGGCCATCCAGAGCGCAACCGCGCACAGACCCCACAAAACATGCACTACTCCCGTTCCGTAGCACCATCCGCGCAGCGTGCGCTCATCCTGAATGCGCGCCCGAACGCCCTTGGGAACCGTTCGCCCGTTGATAAGCAGGATGCCTTTCAAGATAAAAAACACACCAAAAAACAATAACAGGTAAATCATACGTCGCTCCTTCTTTCGATATCAGTCGAGCAGAATTCGATTTTTGATGCACATTCCTTTGGAATGCTCCAAAATTGCGGTTTCGATCTGCTCAAGCGGATAAGTCTCACTGACGAAGTCCTCTGCGCGGATCACTCCGTTTTTCAGCAGTTCAAAAGCCGTCATAGTATACACCGGTGTGGTGTGATAAAGCCCCATAATGGTAAGCTGTGAATAATGCACCAGATTTGCATCCGCAACGAGCTGTGTTCCGGCCTTGGTTCCGCCGAACAGCAACACCTTGCCACCCTTACGGGCCATACAGATGTTCTTTTCCCAGACCTCAGGGTAACCGGTCGCCTCAATTGCTATATCACAGCCTCTGCTTTCCTCGGTCAGTGCCTTCACCCGTGCAACCGTATCTCCCTGCGAAGCGTTTACGGTCTCTGCGACGCCGAGCTTTCTAGCCATTGCAAGGCGAAGATCAGAAAGGTCGGTCGCGATCACACGCGCTCCCTTTCTGGTCAAAAGGGCTACATACATCAGGCCGATCGGCCCTGCGCCATTGACGACAACGGTATCGCCCAGATGTACACCGACTGACTCTACGCCGTAAGTGACGCAGGCCAGCGGCTCCATAAAAGCTGCTGTTTCAAACGTCATTTCGTCCGGGAGCAAAAATGTATTCTGCTCGACAATGCGCTGCGGGATGCACTGATACTGTGCAAAGGCGCCCATATTCCAAAGAATATCATCGCACATGGAGTGGATTCCTTTTTTGCAGTAATAGCACTTCTGACAGGGTGCGGAATTGTGGCAGACTACACGATCGCCGACATGAAAGCGTGTGACCCCCTCCCCCACGGCGGATACAACACCGGACGCCTCATGGCCGAAGCCGTAAGGCGGAATATCACCGGGATAACCGCGCAGATAGGTTTTTACGTCCGTACCGCAGGTCAGCGCGACCTGATTGCGCACAATGATCTCGCCGTAGGCAGGTTCCGGGATGGGCGCATCCTCAATTCGGATGTCTTTCGGCCCATAGAACATCACTTTTTTCATTCGTCGATCTCCGGCTGAACGCCATATGTTTCGAACTTTTTCAGCACGACGTCCATCTGCTCCTCAGAAAGCAAAACCGGTTCGCCCGCCAGCTTGCACTTGTAGTAGATCTCCGCACAGAATTCAATCTCCTCCGCTGTATCGAAGGCGGACGGCAGATCCGCACCGCCGGCCAACAGGCCGTGGTTGCCAAGCAGCACCGCATAGCGGTCCTTCATGCCCTCAAGCGCGGACTTTGCAAGCTCGGCCGTGCCGAAGGTCTCATACTTCGTGCAGCGGACATTCTTGCCTGCTGAGCCGATCAGATAGGTGCAGGGCTCAATGCCCCAGTTCAGGCTGGCCAGTACGCAGGAATAAATGCTGTGCGCATGTACTACGGAACGGATTTCCGGGCGCTCACGGTAGAAAATGCTGTGCATTTCATGCTCACTGGAGGGTTTGCGTTTGCCCTCCACGACGTTGCCGTGCAAATCCATCACAACGACATCCTCAGGTGTCAGGGTGAAGTAATCCATGCCGCTCGGGCTGATTGCCATAAGCCCTGCTTCCGGGTCGTAGATGCTGATATTGCCGCCGGTACCCTTGGTCAGGCCGTGCGTGATGAGCATTTTCAGATGTTCAACAATTTCCTGTCTTTCCTTTTGCATTAACGTCATAATTTTCTACCTCGCATCAGAATTTGTTGTAAACACGCGGCGTCCGTCCCTGCTCCAGAACCTCGCGCATCGCCTGCGCCAGCGGGTAGGGTGAAAGTGCAATCGCATCTACGGTGTCACCGGCAATGTGCGGCGTCAGCGTTACGTTGTCGAGCGTCAGCAGCGGAGAATCTGCCTTGAGCGGCTCGTCATTGAAAACATCCAGGGCCGCACCCGCGATGGTGTGCGTTTTGAGTGCCTGCACAAGCGCTGCTTCGTCGATTAAGCCGGCTCTGGCAGCATTGATCAGATACGCCGTCGGCTTCATGCTGCCTAGCAGTTCAGCGCCAATCATTCCCTCATTTTCCGGCGTCAGTCGTAAATGCAGAGAAATGACATCAGATTCCTTGAAAAGAGCTTCCAACGTCTTTACGGGCTCCACGGGAAGCGTTTTTATCACCTGTTGTGGAAGATAGGCATCAAAACCGAGCACACGAACGCCAAGTGCCGAGAGCTTTTTTGCCAGAAGAGCACCGATGTTTCCGAGGCCGGCAATGCCGACCGTCATATTTTTCAGTGTCGCGGTGTATTCGCTGTTCGGAAATTCGCTGGGCCATACTCCCTGCATCAGCAGGCGGTGGCTGCGCGCAATATTGCGTGTCTCGGCAAGCATCAGCCCGAGCGTAAACTCCGCGACCGCCTCAGCGTTGCGGATGATGTTCACAAGCGGGATCTTCTGCTCCGTCAGAGCATCAACGGCAATATTGTCCACACCGCCGCGGCATACACCGACCAGCTTCAGCCGCTTTGCACGTCTGAGCAGATGCGCAGGAAGCGGGCAGAAATGCACCATAAGCACATCAGCGGTTTCGATCAGGGTATCCAGCTCGGAGGGATATGGCGCTGCATCGGGTCCCTTGTGCTCAATGGCTGTCTGCATCTCGGAAAACTCGTCACGGTCACCGCTTCCCCACTGCAGTGCATCGATCTTCGCTTGCGGGCAGTCCAGATCGGCGGCAGCTTTTTCCAGCGTGTGGGGGGACACATATGCGTCCCCTACCACAACAATTTGTTGAATTTTCGCTTTGTTGATCATCATGTTAAGCCTTTGCCTTCACGTCGTTGCAGGTGAGCATATAGTTCAGGACTGCTTCCTTGTTCTTACGGTACAGGAAGTAGGCAACGAAGTAGACAACAACCGTCAGACCGATCCAGATGGGACTCTGGGAAAGGAAGGCTGCAAACAGCAGTGCCAGGAAGGGCATGAAGCAGGTGCAGGTGATGAGCATGGTAGAGCTTGCCAGCTCAAAGCCGACGCTCACAGCAACAGCGGTGTAAAGCTCTGCCATCCAGCCCCATACGTACAGTGCCAGGGAGAAGTAAAGGATCGCGCCGATGAGCGTCTTGAGCATGTTGCCCTTGGAGATGCTGATCATCGGGATCATACAGTAAGGCATCGCGATCAGGTCAACCATGATAAGCGCACGGTTGCCGGGCAGGAAGAAGGCCAGAACAAGCATAATGGGAATCATCAGCGTGCCGACCATGATGGTTGCGGGCTCGCCGTAGCCGGTCGCGTCATTGACGGACAGGTACCACTTGCGGTCCTTGCCGTGCTTCTTTGCAACGCCCTTGGTAGACTCAGTCAGAAGGGTGAATGCGGCGGCGAAGAGAGAAGCGATCTTCGGGAAAATGGCCATAACTGCCGCAGTTGCAATTCCGGCAGACGCGATTTCGCCCCAGGCAGCCAGCGTGTCGAGCTCCTTGATGTTTCCGATGAAGCCGAGCACCAGTCCGACGATCAGGCCAAGCACCATCGGCTCACCAAACAGGCCGAGCTTCTTCTGGACGGTCTTGAGATTGATGTCCACCTTGTTCAGGCCGATCTTGTTCATCAGGAAGTTCACCAGAACGTAGAACGGAACACCTTCAGCATGGTGCGGCGCAGTCAGTGCGCAGCCGGGATAGTTGTAATAGCTTGAGAAGCAAGGTGCCAGCATTTCTGCGAAGAGCAGAACATAGAGGTTCATCAGGACCATCAGGCCCAGAGACAGCCACACATTTTTGGTCGCAATGTACAGCGTGGAGCCCCAAAGCATGAACGAATACGTGTTCCACAGGTCAGAGGGCATGAAGATGTCCGTCCACTTTGTGATGAACAACACAACCTGCAGTACGATGGCAATGATCAGGAAAGCCATGCCGATCTTCGTGGAATATGCAACCAGAGCGCAGGCCTGCCAGCCCACATCGAGAACGGGCAGATTCACGCCGGTGTTGTTGACCATCTTGTCAACGATGCCACTGATGGTAGGCATATAGGCGTTGATGAGGAGGCTGAAGCCGGTCAGTGCAACGCCTGCCAGGAGAGCAGAGCGGAATGCCTTTGCAGGCTTTGCCTTCATAATCAGCGCAATGACAAAAATAATCAGCGGAACAGAAACCGATGCGCCAAAGGTATCAAACACTTTGGAAAGAGTTTCCAAAAACATTCTGTTTTCCTCCGTTTTTCTTTTTATTTTGAGTTATTTGCCGAGTTGATCCAGAACACGCAGTGTTTCTTCCATAAATTCTTCTTCTGCAAAGCCGGTCATAAAGCCGACAGCATTGATTTTCGGAATATCCACGTCATCCTCGATCGGGCTGGTATAAGCGATAAAATCGTAGTGGCCAGACATCAGTGCAAGCTTTACGCCGCCCGGACTGACTTCCGTTGCCTCAAAGCGATAGCCGAGCGCCTCAAACTGCTCCTGCATTTTAACCGCAATCATCGTCGAACTGACAGTGCCTGAGCCACATACAGACAGGACGCTTACCGTCTTTCCTTCTCCGCGAAGGGCTTTCTTTTCCTCTTTCGCACCGTCATTTTTCTTACGAAACAGTCCCATAATTCTCCTCCCTTCTGTTTCTCATTTTTCCGTGCCGCTGTGTCGAAGCCCCGCTTCGTTTCAGCCGTTAAGACAGGCAAGCGCCGCGTACATATCCTCTGTGCTTGCGCTTGTCATCACTTCGCGCAGAACCTCTTCATCCGCAAACAGGCGGAGAATTCTGCGCAGCAGGCCGAGCTGTTCCTGCGGATTGGAGATTGCCATCATCATAACCAGCGAAACGGGAAGATGCTCGTCCTTCGTTCCCATTTCCAGAAAATCGACCGGTTCTTTCAGGCGAGCAACCGCAATGGCCGGTTCTATCACATGCTCTGCAAACGTGTGCGGCATGGCGATATTATATTCGCCCAGCGGCAGGCCCGTCGGGTAGGTCTGCTCTCGGATCAGAACCGCGTCTTTGTAGGTGTCGCGTACTTTTCCCGCCGCCAGAAGTTTGTCTGCCAGCAGAGAAATTGCCTGCTGTTTGTCCTTCGCTTCCAGGTCAAGAAAAATCAGCTCTTTGTGAATCATGCACATTCCCCCTCGGTGATTCTTGTAAGTATTGACGAAAAACATGCGATTGTTTTGTGATAACTCGTGCGGTTTTCCGCCTTGTTATGCAGTATAGCAGAAAACTTCCGGTTTTGAACGTCCAATCTTGTTCAATTTTCCGGAAGAAAATTAGTCTTCACGGAAATCGAAAAACGGTGTATGATAGGTTCAACATCGGAAAGGAGGCGGCATTAAAATGCTGAACAAAAAACAATGTGATTTTTTTGATGAAATATGCCGGCGTCCCGATGTCTATCGAAGCTATGAGGAACTGGCCGCGATCTTGCAGGTCAGCACGCGCTCCATTCGCAATTACTGCGCGGCTGTTGCCGACTTTGCGGCAGAAATCGGCGCCGGCAGTCTTCTGAGCCTACAGCCTTCCGGTCTGACTCTCTGCGCAACGCGCGAACAGATTCTCTGCGTTCAATCTCACATCCGCGACAGTGGCTTTTATGCCTACCGCCTTTCTCAGGAGGAGCGTATTGTCGCCATCACACTGATGCTGCTGTCTTCGCAGCAGTCGGTGACCGTCACGCAGATCTGCGATAAGCTCTATGTCAGCCGCGCAACCGTTTTGAATGATATGGAGTGCACGCGCGAATTCTTCCAGCAGTATAACGTACAAATTCAGAATATCCGCGGTTACCGTTTGGCTGTAAGTGAGCACGAGCGGCGCAGCATTGTGCTCGCCGCCGTATTCCCGCATCTGGGTGGCTGGAATTTGCTTGGCGGCAGTTCAAACATGATCGGAAGTCTCCTGGAGGAGTCCTTCGGCCTGTCTACCCTTCTTGGTCAGACGGTGTCCGTTTTGCAGGATACGGAAAAACAATATGCCATAACAGTCAACGATGCCGAGTTCAAACAGGCGGTGCTTGCAGTCGCGCTGACTCTGCGCCGTATCCTGGATGGCCAGATTCTCACACAGTATTCGCCGGAGCGTACCTTTGCGGCCAATTCGTCCGTGCAGCGCATCGCGCGCAGTGTGCTTCAGGCGCTCGCACCCGCCATTGACGTCGGTGAAGCCGAGATCACTGCCCTTGCACAGCGGTTGTATGACTGCCGCTTTGATAAACTGCAAAATTTCGAGCATTCAATCGACATCCATTTATATTTGGAAATCCACCGTTTTCTCAGTGATGTGGAGAGCGACCTGCAATGCAGTCTGACGGAGGACCAGCAGCTCCTTATCATGCTGACGCGTCATATTCAGGGAATACAGAACCGTTATTGCAGCAGCGGTGATCTGCAGCAGTTTGAACAAGCTCTCGTTTCAGAATACCGCTCCTGCTACGACGCAGTCATGCCTCATATCAGCAGAATTGAAAATTTCCTTGGACATGCTTGCAGCTACAGTGAGATCTGTTCCATCCTGCTGCACATTATTTCCGCCATGGAGCGGCAAAACCGTGTCAGTGTCCGACCGCGCGTGTGCGTGGTCTGCCACATCGGCATAGGCACAGCGCACTTCCTCGCCGAGCGGCTGAAAGAGACATTCAACCTTGAAATTGCCGGAGTAACCTCCATCCACAGCCTTCGTGCTGCCTTACAGGAGGAAGAATTTGATCTGCTCATCAGCACCGTGCCGCTCAAGATCGACGGCTATCACTGCGTACACATATCGCCAAGCCTTGCCGATTCAGATATTCTGGCATTGCAGGCAGCTCTGGCGCAGGTTCGCAAAGTACTGCGCGAGCAGCGCAAGCCGCTGCCGCACATGGCCGCTCCCTGCCTGACCGGAACAGTCCTCCCGGAACATGTTGTTCTGAACGTGCCGTGCAGCGACTGGCGCGATGCCGTACACATCTGCGGAGCGCCGCTTCTGGCTGAGGGTGCGATTCACCCGGAGTACCTCGAGGCCGTCATTCGTTCAGTACAGAGCAACGGTCCGTATTTTGTATTTTCGCCGCATATTGCGCTCGCACATGCTGCTCCCACGGATGGCGTCGAACGGTTCTGCTGCAGCATTTACCGCCCGGAAAAGCCCGTTGCGTTTCACCATCCGACCAACGACCCGGTTAAGCTGCTTGTGCTGATTGGCATTACTAATGTCAAAGCGCAAATCGGTAAAATATCCGCACTGATGAATCTATTGGCAAACAATGCCGTGCTTGAGCGTCTGCTTACAGTGCAGGACGCAAAAGAAATCGCCGCCATTCTGAATGGCAACATCTGAAGGAGGACAAATCATGTCAAATTCCGCATACTTTTTCCTGCCGAACGTTTCACTGTTCGGCGCAGGCTGTCTGACTGAGATCGGCGCACAGGCCGTCCGTCTTGGGGTAAAAAAACTTCTCCTGGTCACAGACCGTTTCCTCGCAGGAACTGACGGCGCTGCACGCATTCGTCAGTATCTCCGGGAGAGCGGCGTCGAACTGGAAATTTTTGACGGCGTCGAACCGAATCCCACCCTGCAAAGCGTCAACGCCGCTTTTGATCTGTACCAAAAAAACGGATGCGACGGTGTCATCAGTCTCGGCGGCGGTTCCAGCCACGATTGCGGCAAGGCCGTGTGCATTCTTGCAACCAATCCCTCCCCACTGGAGCAATATGTTGGCGTCGATCTGTTCAAATACCGCAGCGCACCCATGATCGCCGTAAATACCACTGCCGGCACCGCAAGCGAGATCACCAACTGCTTTATCATTACTGATACCGCCACGAATACCAAGCTGATTTTTGAAGGCGCAAACGCTCTGACGGACGTTGCCGTCAATGACCCGGAACTGATGCTCACGCTCCCAAAGAGCTTGACCGCCGCAACGGGCATGGACGCATTAACGCATGCGGTGGAGTGCTACGTTTCCACCTTCTCTTTTAAGCTGACCAACGATCTGGCTGTGCTTGCCGTGCGCTACATCTTTGAAAACCTTGTGCGTGCCGTTGAGCAGCCTGACGATCTGGAAGCACGTGAGAACATGACCTACGGTGAATATATCGCTGGCATGGCTTTCGGCAGCGGCGGAGTAGGGCTGGTACACGCCATTGCACATCAGCTCGGCGGTCTGTATAATCTCCCCCACGGTCTGTGCAACGCCATTCTGCTGCCTCATGTGATTCGCTTCAATAAGCGTGCGTGCGCTCAGCGTTATGCTGATCTGCTCCGTGTCATTGAGCCGGAAACGACGCTTTCCGCTGAGGCTGGGGCTGACGCGCTGGCCGACCGCATCACAGCGCTTTCCACACGGATTGGAACCGCGATACCGCTTCGCGAGCTGGGTGTGCTGCGTGAGGATTTCCCCCTGCTTGCAAAAAAAGCGCTTGAGGACTCGTGCAGCAGCACAAATCCCGTTTCCGCACTTCCCGAAGAAATCATCGGCATCTTGGAAGCCGCCTACTGAGAAAGGAGTGCCCCAATGCTTTACAAAGGAACTCCCGTCTGCGCAGGCTATGCGCGCGGCAGCGTCTACCAATACCGTCCTTTTATCTGTGAGGTGGAGGAATCCAGTATCACGGATGCAGAGATCTCTTCGGCGCTCTCGCGCTGGCAGCAGATTCGCATTGACGCCGCCGCAGAACTGGAAGAAATTCGGCAGCGGCTTTCCGTGCATGATGCGGAAAAGGCCAAGGTTTTTTCTGCGCACATTGAAATTCTGAATGACGAAGCTATCGCTGAGGAGATTGAGGCTGCTATTTCTGAGGAAAATGCGGCGCTGGATTGGGCGATTGCAACTGTATTTGAGCGTTTTATCCACATTCTATCCAAAACCGCCGACCCTTTGATTCGCGAACGGACGGCCGATTTGCAAGACGTTAAGCTGCGGCTGCTGCGGCTGGAACGCGGCATCCCAGAGCGCAATCTTTCGGCGCTTTCCGGGCCAGTCGTCGTCGTTGCGCACGATCTGCTTCCCTCAGATACGGCAACCATTGACAGAGATAACGTTCTTGCCATTCTGACCGAAACCGGCGGTCCGACGTCGCATACCGCAATCATCGCAAGAAGCTATGCGATCCCTGCGATTCTGGGTCTTGACGAGATTTCATCGCACCTTGCAGACGGCGAAACCGTTCTTGTTGACGCCGTATGCGGAACTGTGCTTTCTGATCCGACAGAGGAGGCGCTGGAGGCGTTCTCCCATTTGCAGCACGACTATCTGCAAAAGCAGCAGAGCGACGCCGCCTATCTTGCCCATCCCTGTGCAACCGCCGATGGCATCCGCATCAGCATCGGCATGAATGTCGGCGCACTGAACGACGCCGAGCGGGAGCTCGTCCCCTTCTGTGATTTTGCCGGGCTCTTCCGCACAGAATTCCTCTATATGGATGCAGCACATTTGCCAACTGAGGAAGAACAATACCGCGCCTACCGAGCCACTCTTGAGGCCTTTGCAGGCAAGCCTGTCACCCTGCGCACACTGGATATCGGTGGAGATAAAACACTCCCCTATTTCCCGCTGCCGCAGGAGGATAATCCCTTTCTGGGCAATCGTGCGCTGCGACTGTGTCTGACACACCTTGACCTCTTCCTTACGCAGCTTCGCGCCGCTCTGCGTGCCGCTCAGTTTGGGGATCTCTGGCTGATGTTCCCCATGGTCGGCAGCATTTCGGACATTCACCGCGCACTTGATGCATTGAACGACGCAAGAACCTCACTGGAACGTGACGGCCTTTCTTACGGCGCCTGCAAGGTCGGCATCATGGTCGAGATTCCCGCCATTGCGCTGCTTGCCAAGGAAGCTGCTGCTCTGGTCGACTTTGCCAGTATTGGAACAAACGATCTGTGTCAGTATCTTTCTGCGGCGGATCGTCAAAATCCGCAGGTCGAGCCGTATTATCAGCAGTCGCTTCCTGCCGTATTGCGCATGATTGCGGGCATTGTCCGCGATTTCGGAGACAAGCCGCTGAGCGTTTGCGGCGAAATGGGCGGCGACCGTCTGCTTGCGCCCGTCCTTGCCGGTCTTGGATTGCACAAGCTCAGTATGAGTGCCGCGCGCATTGCGGGCGTAAAACACGTCCTGGCGGAAAAAACGCTGCCGCAATTGCAGGATCTCGCACAGCATGCGCTCGCACTGCCGACCGCAGAAGAAATCCGCGCCTATCTGGAACAATCGCTTTGAAAGGAGCATAACTCATGTATCAGAAACAAGTCACCGTTCTCAACCCCACAGGGCTGCACGCACGTCCTGCCTCCGATTTTGTTGCACTGGCCAAAACATTCCCCTGCAAGATCAAAATCCGTGACCTGATCTCCGATGAGCCGCCCGTCAATGCAAAATCCATCGTGATGCTGCTTTCTCTCGGCCTTGCGCAGGGCGCACAGGCAGAGCTCTCCGCCGACGGGGAAAATGAGCGGCAGGCTGTGGACGAGCTTGCCGCCCTCATCGCCTCCGGTTTTGGCGAGCTGTAAGGAGGAATTGATATGACGATGAAGCGTTCTCGTATCGTCTCTGCAATTCTTGCGTTTCTGACGATCCTTTGCGGCGCTGCGCTGAAAATCTTCCGGAATTTTCCGCCGTTTTTGCGTATTGAAATCGCAATTTTGGCGATTCTCCTCGCCATTGTGACAGTATTTGTCATCGTCAAATGGCACCGCTGTCCGCATTGCGGGAAGTTTATTCCCATTACTGCACGTCCGAAAGAGTGTCTGTACTGCGATGAGCCGATTAGCTGACTGCTCTGACCATCATTGCCGCCGAGACCACATTGCTGACTGCAAGTTTTCCCTTGGGACATACCACGTTTGAGCCAAAAGGCCCGGCAAAAAGCCTGCTGCCACTCGGCTTTCATGACTGCACCAATGAGAATTCCATCTTGTTCCGCAATCTTGATTAAGCAATTAACTTCCTGTTTTCTCTTCTCGGCACAGAAGTCTTCCCGTCTGGTACCGCAATTGATTGCTTGAAACTACACTTATTTTATTTTATAAAATTGCATCTATCGCATATATACGGGACTCTACCAATGGTAGAGTCCCTATCTATTGTGAGGAGAGCCGCATCCAGAATCCGTGGCGGTTCATTTCATGCACGGTTCTGCTCTTGATATTGACGCAGCAGAACTTTTATGTTATCATACGCGCACACATGAATACATGTGTCAGTGATCAAACTAACCGGAGGTTTTATATGGAACAAACATATGCCATTCTGACCGATTCCGCCGCCGACCTTTCGGCGGATCTGGTGGAGCGCCTGAACCTTGTCGTTCTGCCCCTGAGCGTGACGCTGGAGGGCAAAGAATATCTGAATTATCCCGACGAACGTGACATCACCGCCAAATACCTCTATGAGCGTCTGCGCGCCGGTGCGATGGCTACGACTGCCGCGCTCAACGTCGATACTTTTGAGCGAGAGATGGAAACCTATCTGAAAGCGGGAAAGGATGTTCTCTACCTCAGCTTTTCCTCCGGTCTGAGCGCGACCTATAATGCCTCCTGCATCGCCGCGGAGGAGCTGCGCGAGAAGTACCCGGAGCGAAAGATTCTGATCGTCGACACGCTCTGCGCCTCCTCCGGTCAGGGCCTGCTGTGCTGCCTGACGGCAAAGCAGCGCGAGGCCGGCGCAACGATCGAGGAGGCCGCAAAGTACGCCGAGGAAACCAAACACCATCTGGCGCACTGGTTCACCGTGGATGATCTGCACTTTCTCAAGCGCGGCGGCCGCGTTTCTGCCGCCACCGCCATTCTGGGCACGGCGCTGGGCATCAAGCCGCTGCTTCACACAGACGACGCTGGCCATCTGGTTTCCGTGGACAAGGCCCGCGGCAGAAAGCGCGTGATCTCCGCCATGGTCGACCGCATGGAAAAGACCGCGATCCGTCCGCAGGAGCAGACCGTCTTTATCAGCCACGGCGACTGCGAGGAAGATGCGCAATTCCTTGCAAAGCTGGTGCAGGAGCGTCTGCATCCGAAGCAGATCGTCATTCAGGTCATCGGCCCGGTCATCGGCGCGCACTCCGGTCCCGGTACGCTGGCGCTGTTCTTCCTCGCCACAGAGCGTTGATTGTGCATATTGCATAATTATCCAAGCACATCTTTGTGTACTTTGTTCGGAGCAACAGTTGACTTTGCTGATTTAAAGCGGTATAGTATGAACAACAAATTTGAACGGAGGACACAGAAGATGTATCGTATGTCTGCTCAGAAACAGAATATGTTCAAGAGCGCTTCTGCGTCCGCCGCAGACGCTTCCTTCTGCGCGTCTGCTAACCTTGCGTCTGTCATGATGGGTGCCATTACTCTGGCATCCATCATTCTTTTTACCGTTGGTGGGGTAATTGGCATGATTCTTATGATTATTGTATCCCTGCTGATTCTGGTACTGAAGAATGTCGAATCGCGTCAGACAGGCACGTTGGTCGAACCGTTGTAACAGCGTATACGTTACCGGCCGCGTCCTCAAGACGCAGGCCGGTTTTTGTATATATTCTCAAGATTCCGAAAGGAGAAATGAAAAATGAAAAAGGTATTCAGTGTAGTTCTCGTATTGGCGCTTGTCGCGTGTCTTTTCGCCGGCTGCGGAAAGAAGAGCAGTTCTGAGGGCGGCGCCCTCAAAATCGGCACCATTGGTCCGCTGACTGGTGATGCCGCGCAGTATGGCAACGCAACCAAGCACGGTGCAGAGCTTGCAGCAAAGGAAATCAATGCCAAGGGCGGACTTCAGATCGAAGTCAACGGTCAGGACGATGAAAGCGACGCCGAAAAATCCGTCAACGCTTACAACAACCTCCTCGACTGGGGTATGCAAGTTCTGGTCGGTCCGACCACCACGACACCTTCCATCGCCGTTTCCGCAGAGGCCAACCGCGACCGTGTCTTCATGCTGACTCCCTCCGCTTCTGCGGTCAAGGTCACGGAAGGCAAGGACAATGTCTATCAGATCTGCTTCAACGACCCGAACCAGGGCTCCGCTTCTGCGACTTATATTTCCGAGCATATGCCGGATGCGAAGATTGCCGTGATCTACGACAACGGCAGCGCTTACTCCAGCGGCATCTATCAGACCTTTGAAGCAAAGGCAAAGGATCTGGGTCTGGACGTTGTTTCCGTCAGCACCTGCACCGAGGACACCAAGGACTATTCCGTCCAGCTTGCTGACGCGAAGAAGGCCGGCGCCGACCTCGTGTTCCTCCCCATCTATTACACCCCCGCTTCCCTGATCCTCAATCAGGCCAACGCCACCGGCTACAAGCCCACCTTCTTCGGTGTGGACGGCATGGACGGCATTCTCTCCCTCAAGGGCTTTGATACCAGCCTCGCAGAAGGCGTCATGCTTCTGACTCCGTTCGCCGCCGACTCCACCGACGAGGCCACCGCTTCCTTCGTCAAGGCTTATAAAGAGGCCTATGGCGAGACTCCGAACCAGTTCGCCGCCGACGCTTACGACTGCGTCTACGCCGTCTATCAGGCGTTCACCGCCAGCGGTCTTGACACCTCCGCGAATGCACAGGAGGTCTGCGACGCTATGACCAAGCAATTCAACACCATGAGTTTCAGCGGCATCACCGGCGCGAACATGGTCTGGAAGGACGGCCAAGTCGACAAGGCCCCGTTCGCAGTCGTCATCAAGGACGGCGCCTACACCAGCGCGACCTGATTTTCAAGCAGAATTTCTGTCTCGCGCCGTGATTTCCGGCGCGAGACTTCCCCGCGATTTTTCGATCCTGCAGCGATACAGAAACAGGAGGCAATCTTATGGCTTTTCTATCCAACCTGATCAACGGTTTGAGTCTGGGCAGCGTCTACGCCATCATTGCGCTGGGCTATACCATGGTCTACGGCATTGCAAAAATGTTGAACTTCGCCCATGGCGATGTTATCATGATCGGCGCCTACGTTTCCTTCGTCACCATTACCTCGTTGGGAACGCCTCCCCTGCTGGCGCTGGTCATTGCAATGCTCGTCTGCACCGGTCTCGGTATGCTCATCGAGCGGCTCGCTTATAAGCCCCTGCGCTCGGCCACCTCTCTGGCGGTGCTGATCACCGCCATCGGCGTGAGCTATTTCCTTCAAAACCTCGCGCAGCTCATCTGGTCGCCGAATACCGTCGTGTATCCCTCCATCGTGAGCTTCGGTCCCCTGCAGTTCTTTGACGGCCGTCTGATCATCACGGGCGAAGCGCTCGTCACCGTCGCGGCCTGCATTGTCATCATGGTCGCCTTGACGCTCTTTACCGGCAAGACCAAGACCGGCAAGGCCATGCGCGCCGTCGCGGAGGACCGCAGTGCAGCCGAGCTGATGGGCATCAGCGTCAACCGCACGATCTCCATCACCTTTGCCATCGGCTCCGCGCTTGCCGCTATCGCCGGCGTGCTGTACTGCTCAATGTACCCGGTGCTCTCCCCCACAACGGGTTCCCTGCCGGGCATCAAGGCGTTCACCGCCGCCGTGTTCGGCGGCATCGGCTCCATTCCCGGTGCACTGCTGGGCGGCATTCTGCTGGGCATCATTGAGATTTTCAGCAGCGCCTACATCAGTCAGGAATTGAGCAACGCTATCGTCTTTGCCGTTCTGATCATCATCCTTCTTGTCAAGCCCAATGGTCTGCTCGGCAAGAAGGTTCACGAGAAAGTGTGAGGTGTGCTATGAATCTTTGGAAATCCAAAACATCACGGCGCAACCTGATCACCCTTGCGGCCGTGATCGCGGCTTATGTCGTGACGGAGCTTCTCAACTCCGTCGGCGTGTTGTCCCGCTCCCTGAGCGGCCAGCTCGTTCCGATCTGCGTTTACATCGTCATGGCGCTCTCCCTGAATCTGGTGGTCGGCGTTTCCGGCGAGCTGAGCCTTGGCCATGCAGGCTTCATGAGTGTCGGCGCATTTTCCGGTGTCGTCGCCGTCGCCTCTCTGGGGGATAAGATCAGCAATCCCACGATTCTCATGCTGGTCGCCATGCTGATCGGCGGCGTGCTGGCAGGCATTGCGGGCATTCTCATCGGCATCCCGGTGCTTCGTTTACGCGGTGACTATCTGGCAATC
Source organism: uncultured Eubacteriales bacterium (assembly GCA_900544705.1). GTDB lineage: Bacteria > Bacillota > Clostridia > Oscillospirales > Oscillospiraceae > JAZOXB01. Next base: position 28,767 of record UQWH01000021.1, read on the forward strand.
GTGACGCTTGCCTTCGGCGAGATCATCCGCAATATCATCGACTGCCTTTACGTTTCGCTGGACTCCGCCGGATTGCACTTCTCGATGTTCTCCGGCAGTGAGCTGCCCGGTCAGGCCATCATCGCAGGCCCGCAGGGCGCGTCCGTTCCTGCCCGGCTCTCCACCTTCACACTGGGCTTTGTCCTCGTGATGGTCACGCTGGTGCTCATCATGAACCTTGTCCACAGCCGCGAGGGGCGCGCCATCCGCGCCATCCGCGACAACAACATCGCCGCCGAATCCGTCGGTCTGAACATTACGGCCTTCAAGATGAAAGCCTTCGTGATCTCCGCCATCCTTGCGGGCATGGCCGGCGTTCTGTTCGCCATGAACTACTCCGCGATCGAAGCGAAGAAATTCAACTTCAACACCTCCATCAGCGTGCTCGTCATGGTCGTTCTGGGCGGCATGGGCAGCCTGCGCGGCTCCGTGATCGCGGCCGTCATCCTGACGGTGCTCCCCGAAGCCCTGCGCGGTCTGGAGGACTACCGGATGCTGATCTACGCGGTCGTGCTGATCGTCGTCATGGTGCTCAATAACAACGCCCGCTTCCAGCAGTTCAAGCTGAGCTTCCGCAAAAAGCTGAGTAATTTCTTCCGCCGCATCTTCCGCAAAAAGGAGGCCAAGGCATGAGTACAAAAACAAAAATGGTTCCGCTGCCGACCGATACCATCATCCCGGAGCGCGACCTGCATCGCCAGCCTGTTCTGGACGTGCGCAACCTCGGCATCGACTTCGGCGGTCTGACCGCCGTGGATAAATTCACGCTCACCATCGGCGCAACGGAGATCGCCGGTCTGATCGGCCCGAACGGCGCCGGCAAGACCACCATCTTCAATCTTCTGACCAATGTCTACCAGCCCACACGCGG
>UQWH01000022.1 GCA_900544705.1 uncultured Eubacteriales bacterium
AGAAAGCGGCATAAATGAGCAAGCCTCTCCGGCTGTACGCCGGAGAGGCTTGCTGTTTTTATAATAAAATTCCCTCGCAGACGGCGTCTGCGCCGCCGGTCAGATAGAGAGCATTGTCTGCGGGGTCGTAGTCCACCGTCAGGATGCCGCCGTCGTTCTGCACGCGCGTCTGCCGTCCGGAAACCAGTCCGCGGAGCGTCAGCGCCGCAACCGTCGCGCCGTTTCCGGTGCCGCAGGCCAGCGTAAAGTCCTCCACGCCCCGCTCAAAGGTCAAAAGGCGCAGCTCGTTTTCGCCTGTCAGCTGGTAAAGATTGACATTCGCGCCGCGGGGAAAGGCCGGATCGCCGCGCAGCGCGCGCGCCTCCTCGCGCAGCTCGTCCCGGCTCCGGGAGAGGTCGGCGCAGAGGACGGCGTGCGGGATCCCCGGCTCGCCCAATTCCAGATAATCGCAGCCGAGCTTCGCGTCCCGGCGCAGATTGTGGGGCGAATTGAGGCGGATGCGGTAGCGGTCCGCGGCAAGGCGCTCGCCCGTCACAAGGCCCGCTGGCGTTTCGATGCGCGGCTGCCCCGCGGACAGGCCGTGATCCACGCAGTAGCGGCACAGGCAGCGCGCGCCGTTGCCGCACATTTCGGCGGTCGTGCCGTCGTTATTGTAAAAGAGCATCCTGCAGTCGCCGCCGGCTTCCGGGGCCTCCAGCACCATCAGGCCGTCCGCGCCGACGGAAAAATGCCTGCGGCACAGCCGTCTGGCAAGAAGCGGCAGCTCCTCGTGGGAAAGCGCGCCGTCGAAGTTCTCGATCACGATAAAATCGTTACCCGCGCCGCACATTTTGGTAAACTTCATGCTTTTTCCTCCTGAATTTGCTTCGCGCCCTCCAAATCGGCGCGCAGGCAGTGCGCCTGCCAGCCGGGGCACGCCTCCGGCAGGTCGGCGGCAAGCCGGGCCGCGGCCTCGCCGCTGTCCGTGATGCACAGGCAGGTCGGCCCCGCCCCGGAAATGCAGAACGCACCGAAGCGCGCCGCCAGTTCCTGCACGGCGTCGCAGCCGGGGATGAGCATCCTGCGATAGGGCTGATGCAGGCGGTCGTCCAGCGCCAGCCGCAGCAGGGGCGCGTCCGCCGTTTCCAGCGCACGCAGCAGCAGCGCCGCGTGGGAAACATTGAACACCGCGTCCGCAAAGGGTACGGTTTTGGGCAGCACCGACCGGGCAAGCCGCGTGCTGAGCGGAAAATCCGGCACCAGCGCGACAAAATGCAGCCGCTCCGACAGCGGAAAGCGCGCCGTGACCGGCGTTTTTCCGTCCATCATGCTGGCCGTCAGCCCGCCGAAGATCGTGGGCGCCAGATTGTCCGGGTGTCCTTCCAGCTCCGTGCAGAGCGTCAGCAGCTCCGTCCGGGAAAGCGGGCTTCCGTGCAGGGCATTTGCCGCCAGCGCGCCGGCAGCCAGCATGGCAGAGGACGAGCCGAGGCCGCGGCAGACCGGGATCTCCGCCCGCACGCGCAGCGCCAGACCGTCCTCCGGCAGGCCGAGCGCCCGCGTCACGCGGTCATAGGCGCGGACGGACAGGTTTTCCCGGTTGCAGAATTCCGCCGGGCAGCCCGTGATCTCCAGCCCGCTCTCGCGGCGCTCGAAGGTATATACATTATACAGCGTCAGCGCGCAGCCGAAGGAGTCGAAGCCCGGCCCCAGATTCGCCGTCGTCGCGGGGACGCGGAGCGTTATGCGTTCCATTCTGCCACCTTCCCGTTCACATAGGTCTGCATCCGGTCGCGGTCGACGCAGTCGCGGTGCAGCACCGGCTTGTCCGCAAGCTGCGCCAGCGCCCGCGGCACCGGCACGCCCGTCGCGTCGTGCAGCCGCTGCATCAGCCCGAATTCGTCGCCGGAAGCATCCCCGCCGATCGCGTGCAGCACGGCCGCCGGGAATTTATAGGGCGAGGCCGTGGAGAGCACCACGAGCGGCGCTTCCGAGCCGCTTTCGCGCGCGTATTCGTCCGCCACGTGCCACGCGACGGCCGTGTGCGTATCCATCAGATACCCATACTCGCGCCAGACGCGGCCGATCGTTTCCTCCGTCTGCTCGTCGTCGCAGCAGCCGCAGGAGAATTCCGCCTGCAATCGCGCCAAGAGCGCATCGTCCACGCGGTAGACGCCCTCCTCGCGCAGGCTGCGCATATACGCCGCCACCCGCGCCGCGTCGCCCTGCGACAGCAGGAACAGCAGGCGCTCCAGATTGCTGGAGACCAGAATGTCCATGGAGGGCGAAAGTGTCCTGTAAAACGTCCGGCGGCGGTCATAGACGCCCGTGCGCAGGAACTGTGTCAGCACGTCGTTTCGGTTGGACGCGCAGACGAGCCGCCCGACGGGCAGGCCCATTTCCTTGGCAAAATAGCCCGCGAGAATGTCCCCGAAGTTCCCGGTCGGCACGACGAAATCCACCTTCTGCCCGATGCCGATGCGCCCGCTGCGCACCAGATCGGCATAAGCTTTAAAATAGTATACCACCTGCGGCGCAAGACGGCCAATGTTGATGGAATTGGCGGAGGACAGCCGGACGTGCGCACCCTCCGGCACCCCGGCGGCAAAGATGTCCTTCACGCCGGTCTGCGCGTCGTCGAAGTTGCCGCGCACCGCGCAGACGCAGACATTGCTTCCCTCCTGCGTGACCATCTGCGCCTTCTGCACCTGGGAAACGCCCTGTTCCGGGTAGAACACCACGATGCGCGTTCCCTCTACGTCGCGGAAGCCCTCCAGCGCGGCCTTGCCGGTGTCGCCGGAGGTCGCAGTCAGGATGACGATCTGCTCACGCACGCCCTCCTGCCGCCGTGCGGCGGTGATGAGCTGCGGCAGCATGGAAAGCGCCACGTCCTTGAAGGCTGAGGTCGGCCCGCGGAACAGCTCCAGCACGTAGCGTCCGCCGACGGCAGCCAGCGGCGTCAGATCTTCCGTTTCAAATTTCCCGGCGTAGGCGCGGCGCACCAGATCGCCCATATTCTCAAAATCCGGCAGCAGGAAAGCCAAAATGCGCTCGGCCATACCCAGCGTGTCCAGCGCCAGAACGCCGCGCCAGTCGAAGCCGCCCAGCTCTTTTCGGATATACAGGCCGCCGTCCGGCGCGAGTCCCTGCAGGACCGCCTGCGTGGAGGTCGCCGTCAAATTTTCGTTTCTCGTGCTCTGATAAATCATAGAAACCACCCATCTTTTATTCTTGCATTTCTTAGGATTATATGATATACTGTTTTCCAGAAAAATGCAAGTGTTTTTGTGGCAGAAACACTTGCCCGTGAAAAATGGAGAAAAAGTGATGAACGACAGGAAAAAACCGATGCAGATCGGACTTTTGGGCTTCGGATCCGTCGGCGGCGGTGTGTACGAATTCGTGCAGAGCAGAAGCGACATGGAGATCAAATATGTGCTCAGCCGCCGGCCGCGGCCGGAGCTTTCCTGCGCCGTGACGGCGGATTTTTCGGAGATCGTTTCCGACCCGGCGGTGGACGTGATCATTGAGGCCATCGGCGGGATGTCCCCGGCCTATGAATACGTCACCGCGGCGCTGCGTGCGCGCAAACACGTCATCACCGCCAACAAGCTGCTCATCGCCGCGCACTACCGCGAGCTTGTCACGCTGGCGCAGGAGAACGGCGTCGCGCTGCGCTGCTCGGCCGCCGTGGGCGGCGGCATCCCGTGGCTTTCCAATCTGGAAAAGACGCTGGAGCAGGAGCCGGTCGTGCGCATCAGCGGCATCATGAACGGCACGACGAACTACATTCTCGACCGGATGCACACGGGCGGCGGCAGCTTCTCCGCCGCGCTTGCGCAGGCGCAGGCGTTAGGCTATGCCGAGGCCGACCCCACGCAGGACTTAAACGGCGGCGACATCCGCCGCAAGCTCGTCATCTCGGCCAACATCGCCTTCGGCTGTGTGCTCGACGAGCGCGAGGTCGCCGTGATGGGCATTGAAGCTCTGCGCGCCGCCGACATTGCCGCCTTCCGGCGCATGGGGCGCGTATGCAAGCTGGTCGCGGGGGCAAGAAAGCTGCCGGACGGCGTCGCGGCCTACATCGAACCTGCGCTCTTTCCCCCCTCGGCTCACGAGGCGGCCGTGCCGGAGAATTTCAATCTCATCTCCCTGACCGGCCTGCACATCGGCAAGCAGAGCTTCTACGGGCAGGGCGCCGGGCGTTACCCCACCGCATATAATGTATTGCAGGACTGCGTGGATGTGCGCAACGGCCTGCACCATTTCTACACCTCGGCGCTGCGGCCGGCCCACGTGGACAACCGCAGCATTGCGCGTCCGTATTACGTCCGCACGGAGGGCATCGACAAATGGCTTCAGTCGCATATTGACAAAATTCTCGACTGCGGTATAATAACAGAGCCTGTAACCGTAACGGAAATACACCAATGGGCGCAAGAAAGAAAGCAGACGGGGGCGGAGTGCTTTTTCGCCTCCCTCCGCTGATGAGGAATCTATTTTATGTTGAAAGTTTTGAAATTCGGCGGCTCCTCCATGGCTGACGCCGCGCACTACCGGCAGGTACGCCGGATCGTGGAGTCCGACCCGGAGCGCCGTGTGGTGGTCGTTTCCGCCGCAGGCAAGCGTTACAGTGACGACACCAAGATCACCGATCTTCTCTACCTGTGCTATGCGCATCTGCAATACGGCGTTTCCTGCGACGATATTTATCAGATGATCGTCAGCCGCTACTGCGCCATCCGCGACGAGCTGGGGCTCAAGACCGATCTGGAAACGGAATTTGCCGTGCTGCGTGAGCGCATGAGCAAGGGGATGCCGCAGGATGAGCTGGTCTCCCGCGGCGAATACTTCTCCGCCATCCTGATGGCGGAATATCTGGGCTTTGAGTTCATCGACGCCTCGCGCTGGCTCTACTTCCACTATGACGGCACCATCGACCAGGGCAAGTCCTACGCCACGCTGCGCACACTGGCCAAGGACAAGAAGGTCGTCATTCCCGGCTTCTACGGTCTGATGCCCGACGGCAAGATCCGCACGCTCACCCGCGGCGGCTCGGACATCACGGGCGCACTGGCCGCTGCCGCGCTGGATGCCAGCGTCTATGAAAATTGGACGGACGTTTCCGGCGTTCTGATGGCCGACCCGCATATCGTCGACAATCCCAAGACCATCGACCGCGCTACTTACTCCGAGCTGCGCCAGCTCTCCTATTCCGGCGCGCAGGTGCTGCATGAAATGACGGTGTTCCCCGTCCGGGAGAAGAACATCCCCCTGAACATCCGCAACACCAATGAGCCCAACCACCCCGGCACGCTGATCTCCGACGATTTCATCGAGCCGCCCAACACCCAGCGCTTCATCACAGGTATTGCGGGCAAGCGGGACTTTTCCATCGTCACCATCTCCAAAAAGGGTCTGTCCGGCTCCACCGGCACCCTGCGGACGATCCTCGGCATCATGGAGAAAAACGGCGTTGCCATCAGCTACACCCCCTCCGGCATCGACTGCATCTCGCTGGCCATGCCGACGGAGAAGCTCTCCTCCCACCTCTACACCATCATAGACGAGATCCGCTCCGAGATCAAGCCCGACAGCATCAAGGTCACGGACAACATCGCCGTGGTCGCGATCGTCGGCCGGAAGATGGCCTTCCGCGCCGGTACCTCCGGCAAGATCTTCGCCGCCCTCGGCCAGCGCGGGATCAATATCCGCATGATCTCTCAGGGGCCGGAGGAGCTGACCATCATCATCGGCGTGGACAACAAAGACTACGCCGATACCATCCGCGTGTTGTATAATGCGTTTGTAAAATAGGAGGTCCCTATGAAACAGTATAAGGTCGCCATTCTCGGCGCTACCGGCGCCGTCGGCCGCGAAATGATGAAAATCCTTGCAGAGCGCCATTTCCCCATCTCGGAGCTGCATCTGCTGGCGAGCAAGCGCAGCGCCGGCAAGGTTGTGGAATGGGAGGGCCGCCCCGTCATGATTGAAGAAGCCTGCGACGAGGCTTTCAACGGCATCGACATCGTGCTCGGTGCCGCGGAAAACGACATTGCAAAGCAGTTTGCCCCCGCCATCGTCAAGGCAGGCGCCGTCTTTGTGGACAATTCCTCCGCGTTCCGTCTGGATGAGGACGTGCCGCTCATCGTTCCGGAGATCAACCCCGAGGACGTGAAGAACCACCACGGCATCATCTCCAACCCCAACTGCTCGACGATCATCACCGTCACCGCAGTCAACGCCCTCAACGCCATCAGCCCCATCCGCACCATGGTCGCCTCGACCTATCAGGCGGTGTCCGGCGCGGGCGCGGGCGGCCCGCTGGAGCTGGCGCAGGAGATCGACGCACTGCGCAGCGGCGCTTCCTTCGAGCCGAAGGTGTTCTCCCATCAGATCGCCTATAACCTCATCCCGCAGATCGGCAGCGAGCAGTTTGAGGGCTACACCAGCGAGGAAATGAAGATGCAGAACGAGGGCCGAAAGATCATGCACCTGCCCGATCTTCGCGTCACCTGTACCTGCGTGCGCGTCCCCGTGGTGCGCAGCCATTCCATCTCCGTCACGATGCACTTCGACCGCCCCGTTTCCGTCAAGGAGGCGCGCCGCGCGATCGCCAACGCTCCCGGCTGCCGTCTGGTGGACGACCTGAAGAACAAGGTCTACCCCATGCCGCTGGACACCTCCGATCAGGACCTCGTCTTCGTCGGGCGCATCCGCCCCGACCTCACGGACGACAACGGCCTGACGCTCTGGTGCTGCGGCGATCAGGTCCGCAAGGGCGCGGCGACTAATGCCGTGCAGATTGCGGAGCTGCTGATCGAAAAAAAATAAGCTTTATAAAAAGTGTTTCCCGCCAAAGGCAAGGGCTCCATAAAACAGTATTTTGACCGGATGACAAGAAAAACCAGAACTGTTGGCTGAATCAGCGATACAGTTCTGGTTTTTCTGTTATCCATAAGAGCAAGAATCGTCCCGTGGCCACAAATTTTCAATTCTTAAAAATTTCCTGCCCATCCGGGGCTTCACTTCTTCAACTCTTGCGAGTTTCCGAAGTGCTCTTGTTGGGGCGTGCCTGCCCCAAACCCTGCTAGGAACGCGTGCGACAAACTGGAAGTTGTCATACCGCCATCACATAGACTTGACAAGGATTCCATTCGTCCCATAACGTTGGAAATACTTCAAACTCTTTAAAGCCAAGAGAAATGTAAAACTGATTCGTGTGATCATATTCTTCATATTTCCCCATTTGAACAGTTTTTACCTGAATAAATGAATAGCCGCTTTCCTTTATGCTGCTTTTTGCATATTCAAACAGTGCTTTTCCTATTCCATGACGATGATATTCTTTTAGTACACCCATAACTGCAAGCTCAACCGTGTCTTTCCCTGTTTGCTTGAGATATAAAAAGCCCACGGCTTTTTCCTTTTCTATAGCACAAAAGAAAGCTTTTCCCACGCTGTCACGGATATATTCCTCTCGTGATTCCGGAATTCCAAACCATTCAGGCAACGCTTCCAGTATATTTCTGGCAATATACTTCTTATCCGCATCATTTATTACTTGAATTATTTTCATAGGATTATTTACCTCCGCAAATTCCGATTTATCTGTTAAACCCTCTGAAAACGCTGTATTTTCAAGGCATTTCGCCTATCTTGTGTTCCAACCTTATGTATTTTCCCTTGTTTTTGCCCTTACGAGCCGAAACAAGGGAAAGTTTTTTACTCTCCGCCGACCACCTTATCCAGCAGTCTTGCGGAAGTACGCTTCGCTTCCCTTGTAGCGTGAGCGTAAATATTCATTGTGGTACTGACATCGGCATGTCCGAGAAGCTCCTGCACATCCTTCGGCGCTGCCCTGTTTGAGAGCAGATTGCTCGTGAATGTGTGACGAAGTTGGTGGAAATGAAAGCCCTCCAAGCCCTCGACCTTTCTGCTTGCCGTCCTGCACATAATCCCTACCGTACTCGGTGATTCGTATGCGCCGTCAGGTCTGAGGCAGACAAAGGATATTTCCTTGTACCCCTCTGGGATTTCATCTGTCCTCGGCAGGCTGTAAACCTCGTAGTAAGTACGGTCTTTTTCCTTCACCTCGGTGTAGTAGTTGAGGTGGTAAAGCCCGCCATACTGGAGGCGGTTTTTGTGCTGTTCGGTTTTCGCCGCTTTGAGGATCGCCGCCAGCGTGTCGCAGAAGTCCACGGTACGGACTTTCTTCCGTTTGGTCGCTCCTATCTCGGTTTTATGCCTTGCCCCGTTGTAGCGCATACTGCGGCGCACCGTAAGGTACTGCTTGTCAAGGTTGACATCCTGCCAAGTCAAGCCGCAGACTTCGCCGATGCGAAGCCCCGTGTAGTAGGCAATCTGAATGGGCAGTAAAGCGGGGTTATCTTTCTTTTTCAGAAATTCCTCCAGCTTCAGATATTGCTCATGGCTGAGCGTGGGTGTGGAATCGGTATTGCCGTCCTCGTCCGAAAACAGGTCATAGTCCTCTTTTTTGCCCCGCCATACCACATACTGCATCGGGTTGAAGGTAATCAGCCGTTTGGGGAATACCGCAAAGTGGAACGCTCCTTGCAGGACTGCCGAGAACAAACGCAGATACCCTTTGCTAAGTGCCTTTGCCGTTGTACCGTCGGGATTTGTCCCGCCGAAGCTGAGAAAATCCATATACGCCTGCAAATGGTCGGCGGTGACGGTTTTCAGCTTTCGGCTGCCGATAGGGTGCTGCTTGATACGGTTTACCGTACCCTGATATGCCATTACCGTACCGTTGCTGAGACTGCCGGGCTTTAGTTCTTCCTCCACCCACATATCCAGCAGCATTCCCACCGTGGCGTTTTCAGACTTTGCAACGAATTTCTTTTCCTCGTAGTCCTCCATCGCCTTGCGGAGCAGGGCTTCCGTTTCGGATTTGCTTTCTGTTCCCACGAATTCACGCTGTACCAGATTGCCGCTTTCATCTTCGATATAGAAGCGGTAGTACCACTTTTTGCCTTTCTTTCTTACAGAACCTTTTGCCATAGATAAAAACTCCTTTCTATCCGTGGCAATCGGGACTGTGACATATGGTGTGCGTAAAGTAAAGAATGTCACTTTTGCCGGTTGGTTTCAATCGGCATATTTTTTTGTCAAGGTGCCACGGAATTTTCTTTTTCGGCAAGCCTGTTTTCGGCTTCCGTCACTATCCCGAAGAGGTCGCCCATAGATACTTTGGTGCGTCCCTCATCGTAGATATGTAAAATTCCGTCTAAAAAACGCTTCATATCTTCGATAGGTATTTCCATTTCTTTGCGGTAGACCCGTTCTTCGATTGCGCCCACCTCAATCGCATACCGCATAATCGACTGCTTCAAGCCCTCGTCCTCCGCCACACGGTCAACCTCCGCCATAGCGTTGGCAAAGTAGTGGCACAGCACCGAGTACAGGTCAATCATCTTGCCGAGGAAGGTGGTAAGAAGCTGCTGGTGCGGCTCTCCGCTGACCGTGGAGGAAACCGTATCAAGGTACTTTTTGATATGCTCCTCAATGTCCTTTTGGCAGAGCGTGCGGGCATCATATTCCTTTTCCTCGGAAAGCCCTGTCAGCCATTCGGGAGTGGTAAGCAGCGCATCGGCAAGACCGTTGATAATCATAGTACGCTTCGGGTCAACGCCGTCTGCTTCATACCGCTGAATGGTGGATTTGTTTACGCCGATACGCTTTCCAAGCTCAGGCATGGTAAGGTTTAGTTCTGTTCGGCGCTCTTTTACCCGTTCACCGACTTGTTTTGCGGTGAATTCAATTTCTTTTTTCAAGGTTTTCACCTCCTGACGAGTATCATTATAGCACATCAAAATGCAGATTGCAACCCTGAAACGGGATAAATATTAAAAAAAATTCCTAAACAGTTGCAAAACAGGTTGACGCGAGATTGCAAAATAAGTATAATTAGGATTGCACAGTTGCAAAACAAGTATTTCAAAAGGAGAATGAGATAATGAACGCAGTTAAAATAGGTATGACCATCGAGGAAGCCGCCGAATGTACGGGTATCGGCAGGAACACCATGCGGAAATTGGTGGACTGGGGCAAGCTGCCTGTCTTAAAGGTAGGGCGCAAGACCATTATCCGAAGGGACACGCTGGAGCGTTTTATGACGGTCAATCAAGGCAGAAATCTTCTCAATCAGAATGATGTCCGCCGAGTAGATTGACCGTTCTTAAAGCCCTCGGCGTTTGAGAGCGAAATACACCCCTCGCACAAATCTGTCGATTTGTACTCAGGGTATTTCGCCCCTGCGGGGAGCTACCGTATCAACGCTTGCAGGAAATCCCTGCCGCTTTTGATACGGCGCTGTTCCGTCAGCAAAGCCGCCGAAACAGCAGCAACCGTCAAGACGGTTGCAAAATGAGAACGGTATATTTTAAAGAAAGGTTGGATTATGGCAAGACACAGCTTCATACAGATGTCGAAGCTGCCTAATGTCAAAGGACGAATATCGTATATCACCAGCCACGCAAGACAGGAAAATCTGTACGCCACTTACCGCACCGCCGACAATGCCTTTTGGAATAATCTCGCAAGGGAGAGCCGGCAGGAGTTCCAGCGCAGCGGCGCAGAGGGGAAATGTATTGAGGCAAGGGAGCTGATTATCGCCCTGCCCGAAGTTTACACGCAGTACGAGCCGCAGCAGGTGCTTGAGGATTTTACAGATGAGTTCCGCAGGCGGTACGGCGTGGAATGTGTGTCGGCATTGCACCACAATAAGCGCAAGACCAATTACCACATTCATCTGATTTTCAGCGAAAGGAAGCTGCTTCCTGAGCCTGATGTGAAGATTGCCACAAGAAGCGTATTCTTTGACGAAACAGGCAAGCGGGTACGCACCAAGAAGGAAATCACAGGTGAGGACGGGCAGATAAGAAAAGGCTGTACCATTATCAAAAAGGGAGAGGTTTACGAAAGCCATCTGTTCACCGTAAAGGATGACCGCTTCAAGAGAGAGCCTTTTCTTCGGGAGGTAAAAGAGGATTATACAAACCTTATCAATCTCCATATTGAAAACCCTGAACAGCACCTGAAGGTATTTGACAAAAACAGCGTGTACCTGCCGACAAAGAAAATAGGCAAGAACAATCCCAAAGCCGAAGAGATTGCAGCCGACAACGCTACAAGGCAGGAATGGAACAGGACAGCGGACATGGCACTTGTATCGGGGATTGAGGAGGCTAAAATACTGGAAATCAAACAAACCGAGATACACGACAAGGTTAGCCAATCCATTAAAAGCGAGGGCTGGCTGCCGAATCTGTTCCGCCGTATCGTGAACAAGGCGAAGGACATTTTACAAAACCTTATCCGTGAATACGGGATACCGCCGAAGCCCACGCTGGATATTGATATGACAGAGTTCTGCACCATGCGGAATCTAATGATACGGGTGCAGGATGAGGCAAGAGGGATTAGGAATTTGCAGGACAACATTCTGCCCAAGCTGAAAACACAGCTTGCAGAAACAACAGGGATTTTCAAGGGCAAGGAGCGCAAAGCCCTTACCGAGCAGATACAGCAGACGGAGCAAGAAATTGACCGCAGGCTGGATAAGCTCCCCGATATTCTCAGGGAGGACGGTTATCCCGATGTGCAGGCATTCATGGCGACCTATCGGGAGGCGGAAGCCGTTGTGGAACAATACAACCGTGACCTTGCCGAATGGGAGCGTCAGGTGAAACAAAAGAGCAGACCGCCAAGACCGCCCGAAAAGGAGAGCGTCCGAAACAGGCTCAGACAGTTGCAGGAGCAGGGCAGACAGCAAAAGCCACGAAAGAAATCCTTTGACAGAGGCAGCCGATAGGCGAAGAAAAACCGCCGCTATGGTTTTACCCATACACGGCGGCATACATATAGAGATTAGTTTTCCTGTTTCTTTATAACGGTTACTTTCAAGTTCTCTGCTTCTATCAGCGTTTCCTGCTTGCACTTCGGGCAGTAGAGAGGATAGTTTTTCAAGACCGTATCATATCTTGTTCTGTCACGGGTTTTGTTGCCACAAACAGGACATAATATCCATTCGGCTTGTTTCTGCATACACTCACCAATCCTTACGGTATTTCGTCAATTAACGTTACCGTCCATTTTCCATCTAACTGTTCAATATCCCAACGTGAATATGCTTCTCCGTTACCAGAAATGAGAGTATCATCCTTATCGTAATAATCGGCTGAATATTTCACCCAGATATATCCCTTCCCATTTTCCTGTTTGGTGGTTACAAGTTCTATCGAAACATCTGCCCGAACCGCCTTATCATCAAAGAAATAGTATCTTTCTAACGCACCGCAGTCCTCTTTATTCGTACCGTCTCCTGACCCGCAGTAAGACATAATATCCTTTGCTTCTGCTATGAGGTCATTTGCGACCTTTAGCTGTGTTTCATCGGTACACTCGATTTCCATTTCATCGACCTTTTCCTGACCATAATGCTTCACAAGTGTCGAAACGCCTTTACCGCCGCAGGCGGAGAGACTGATTACCATCGTCAAGAATAGAATAGCACATAAGAATTTTTTCATAGTTGACCTCCGTTTTTAGCAGCGTTACGCTTGCTTTTTAATTTAATCCAATCCTTTGCAATGCTCTCATTGCGGTTTACTGATAGGATAATTCCAACAAGTGCCATATCGTAAATAATGAACATTCCTCCTGTTACAACGAAGGGGACGCACATAAAGAAGTTCGGAAGAACCCCAATGTCGGATAAGGCAGTGAAAACAATTCGTAAAATATAAATCAACAGCACGGTATTGGTTAGAAGTTTGCCAACCTCTGTATCCTGCTTTTTTGAAGTCCTGTAAAGGATAGCAAACAATATCCCGAATACAAACAGCAAAAATACAAGTGAAAATTTTCCGTATTCGTACAGGAGCAGGGTGATTGGGTGGTCATAGAAGTAGCTCATTACCTTCACATCAACAGGCATTCCGCTTTTTCCAATTAACTCCGCTTCACGAAACACCGAAAAGAAATCGAGCTGTTGTAAATATCCTGTATTTTCCTGCAAGCGAAAAAGATGATAAAAGCGGCTTAACAGGTACACTCCGATAATAAGAAAAATCAGCATACAAGCCACACCGAAGATATTAACACGATTCCATTTCAGCCATTTTAATTTTAACCCGCAGCAAAAGATGAATAGCTCGCAAGCCAACAGCAACACAAAAACTGGAAACGCTTGATTTATTAACGCTAAAGTCAGCGGAAAAATAGCATATAGCCAGTAATGTATGATTTTTGTCTCGCTTTCACTGTTCTTTTCATAAAACAGGATTCCGACCAAAACAATCGGATAGCATAGCAGCAGGTAGAACAGAAAACCGTATCCAAGCGGTGCAAATCCGTTCCATAATTCATAGAGTAGCCCGAAGATTGCCGCCAGTGAGAGCAGTCCGTATAACGCTCTTGGAAAGCGAATTAAGACAGTGTAATCAATAAAATACAAAAAAGCAGCAACACAAACTCCAAGCACAATACCGATTATCTTTGGTACGGTCAGGGATATTGAGGTTAGCATAGCAGAGATTAGAATACCACTCAGCAGCAACACGCCTGCTATGAGCAGCAACAGCCAATTCACTTTCGGGCGGTGGACAATATCAAGCTCTGTCCCAACTACATCTGCATCGCCCATTTCTTCAATGGCTTTTCTCATTGCTTCTTTCTGATTCAGACCGTTTTCCCGCAAAGCATCGTATTGGTCGTTTATGTGGTCAGAAAGCTCTCTTGTTGCCACAACCTTTGCTCTGCTCCAACGAATGTATCTTTGAACATCCTTGATATATTCTTCGGGAGAATTATATTCCTGCAAGCAAAACACCCCCCGACAAAACCTTATTGACTGCGGCAGAGTAGCTTTCCCACTCAGACAGCCGCACCACAAGAAATCTTTTCCCTTCATCTGTAATCCTGTAATATTTTCTTGTTTTCCCCGCAACAGTTTCTCCGTCATAGGACACAAGATACTGCTTTTGCTCTAAGAGATGGAGCAGAGGATATAATGTTCCTGCTTTCAATTCAAAAGTATGGTCGGATTGCTTCGCAAGTTCTTCTATCATCTGATACCCATACATATCTTGTTTTTCAAGCAGCTTCAAAATCAGCATATCTGTATTCCCTGAAATCAGAGATTTATCAATTGCCATATATGTCCCTCCTTGTATCGACAGTCTACATATCGATTATATATAGATTGCCGATATAAGTCAAGAGGCAACAGACAACATTCATAAAAAGTTTGCTTTTGGATTGCCAAACCCTATGTTTTCAGCATAATCTCTCTACTGTAGCGCTTTTAACCCACAAATGCCTTGTGTTAAGCCATATTCTCGTCATAAAATACGAGGGGTAAGGCATTTACACCTTTACCCCTCGCTTTGCGTTACCGCCAGTCTGCTATGCGAAGATGATTTCTTTATTCACAATCTCCATCGCACAAGCCCGTATATTATTCATTCTCCTGACCCATTCTAAGGCGTTTTCCGCCTTTAATTGTTCCGTGATACCCTGTGCCTGCTTCATGCCATCTATGAGCCGTTCAAAGCGTTCCTGCGCCTGTTCGTTGATGCCGGAAAGATAAGTGTTGAGCTTACCGCTGGTCAGAAGTGTTGTGTAGGTTGCTTTTCTATGTTCTTTCAGGTAGCGTTTGTGCCGCTGTCCCCATATCCCGATAGGCTTTTCTTCTTCGGGTGGCAAGCTAAGGCACGGCAAATAGTATTCGCCTTGCAGTTCATACCAAAGACCGTTGTTTTCATCATAAATGTACTTGTCCATCTTGAAATCCTCCAGTATAATATATTCGCACATATGTCACAGTTTCCCGATTGCCACTTGTTTTTATAGCTTGTTATCAGATTTTTCTTCCCTTATTTTTGCCCTTATGAGGTGGCGAGGGAAGCATAAACGCAAGTGAAATCGTATAAAGGGATAAGGCGGACACATTGCGATAAATCCTTTGTTTTCAAGCGTTTTGGAGGATTTTATTAAAGCCCTATGAGGGGCAGTAACCACTTATGAAATCGTGGTTTTCAAATTCCGATTTGTTAAGCCGAGTATACCATACTCTCCCATGAAAGAACACCCCTATATAGGAGAATTGGGTCGTTTTACTGCGTACGTGCGTACTAACCTCCCGTACGCACGTACGCGGCGGTTTGCCCGAAACACACCCTATACAGCTGTATCCCCCTCGGAGAGCCCACTACACTTTGCAGACCGCAGGGATGAAAGTGTCATAGCGGGTTATTACACTTCCGCAGAAGTGCCTTCTCCTCGCCGCAGACAGCCGGGTGCGCCTTTGGGAGAGCTTTCTGTGCGGCGAATCCACATCGCCCATAGGCGATGTGAGCAGGGATTCCAAGGGGCGCAGCACCCCTTGGCACACGACTTTGGTACAAAGTCTAGTGTGTTACACCTTGATAGAGGTGTACAGACCCCCGATATGCAAAAAGCCCCATGCCAACACCTTGACGGTGTAGACATGGGACTTGATGCTTCCTCGGCCCAGCCGGGTACTCGTAACCAATCCTGACAGGCAGTTGCCGTGTCATTTCTCGAAAACTGTTTTACGAATACCCAGCTAATGGCGGGAAACACTTTTATTTACACTTTGTTTCTTGCTTCCAACCCGTTTTTCTGTTAGAATAAAATAAGAAAAATATCCGCTTTCCCCCGCCGGACAATTCAATCGCGCCCTGCGCAGAAAGGTGGAATCCATCGTTGAACAAAACCCTCTTCGGAAGCAGCAAAACCGCCATTGTCGAAAAAATGCAGGAATCCCTGCGCTCCACCCTGCCGATCATCCTCATTGTCGCCGTGCTGTGCCTGACGATCGCGCCCTTACAGCCGGATCTTCTTCTGAGCTTTCTGATCGGCAGCGTGCTGATCATCGTGGGCATGGGCCTGTTCTCCCTCGGCGCCGAGATCTCCATGACCCCCATCGGCAACAAGATCGGCACCTCTCTCACCCGCACGCGGAATCTCCCGCTCATTCTCGGCGTGAGCTTTCTGCTCGGCTTTGCCGTGACCGTCGCGGAGCCGGATCTTCAGGTGCTGGCCAAGACCGTTCCGCACATCGACACGACCGTCCTGCTGATCGCCGTCGGCGCGGGCGTGGGCTTTTTCCTGTCGGTGTGTATGCTGCGCATCCTGACCGGCTTCCGGCTGCGCTGGCTGCTGCTGGCCTTTTACGGCATCGTTTTCGCGCTGGCAGCCTTTACCGACGCGGATTTTCTGAGCATCGCCTTTGACTCCGGCGGCGTGACCACCGGGCCGATGACCGTGCCCTTCATTCTTGCGCTGGGTCTGGGCGTTTCCAACGCCCGAAGCGACGATCAGGCGGAGTCCGACAGCTTCGGTCTGGTCGCGCTGAGTTCCATCGGGCCGATTCTCGCCGTGCTCATTCTTGGCTTCTTTTATTCCGGCAGCGACGCCTCCCCGGCGCTGGACAGCGTCGTCTACACCTCGACCACCGACATCGGACTGGCCTACCTGCGCGGGATCCCCCTCTATCTGGGCGAAATGGCGCTTGCGCTTGCACCCATCGTGGTCATTTTCCTGCTGTTTCAGATTATCCGCCTGCGCCTTTCAAAGCACAGCCTTGCAAAAATTCTGACCGGCATTGTCTATACTTACCTTGGTCTGGTGCTCTTCCTCACCGGCGTGAACGTCGGTTTCTCCGCGCTGGGCGCGGTGCTGGGGCAGGCACTTGCCGCCGGCTGGACGAAGTGGCTGACGGTGCCGCTCTGCGCGCTGCTGGGCTGGTTCATCATCTCGGCCGAGCCCGCCGTTGCGGTGCTGGAAAAGCAGATCGAAGAGGTCAGCGCGGGCGCGATCCCCGGAAAGGTCATCAAGCGCAGTCTTTCCGTCGCCATCGCCGCGGCCATGGCGCTGTCCATGCTGCGCGTGCTGACGGGACTGCCGCTTCTGTACTTCCTCGCCCCCGGCTACGCCCTCGCGCTGGCGCTGTCCTTCTTTGTCCCGGACATCTATACCGCCATCGCCTTTGACTCCGGCGGTGTGGCCTCCGGCCCCATGACGGCGACCTTCATGCTGCAATTCATGATCGGCGCGAGCACCGCCCTCGGCGGCAATCCGCTGAAGGATGCCTTCGGCATTGTCGCCATGGTCGCAATGATGCCCCTGATCTCCATCCAGCTTGTCGGCTTCTACTACAAGCGCAAGGCCGGAAAGACGGCCGCCCCCGCCGCGGAATACGGCGACTACGACATTGTGGAACTCTGGGAGGTGGATGCCGCTTGAATTATGTGATCTCCATCTGTGACCCCCGCGCACTGGACACCCTGACAGGACTGTGCGCGGAGTTGGAGCTGCCGGTCAGCGTGGTGCTGCACGCCCACGGCACCGCCGTGCGCAGTATGCTGGACATTCTGGGCATAGAGAGCAACGAAAAGCGCGTCGTTCTGACCATTGCGACGCAGGAGAAAACGCGCCGCCTGATCGACGAGCAGAAGCGCCGTCTGTTCATCGGCGTGCCGGGACACGGGATCGTCGTGTCCGTCCCCATCAAAAGCATCGGAGGAGGAAAGACCGTGGCATTTTTAGGCGGCAGCCAGCAGCCCGCGAAATATACGCCGGAGCTGAACTATTCCTATGAACTGATCGTGGCCATCGCCAACGAGGGCCGCACCGACCTTGTGATGAACGCCGCAAGAAGCGCCGGCGCCGCCGGCGGCACCGTTCTGCACGGCAAGGGCACCGGCTCGGACAAGGCGGAAAAATTCTATTCCGTTTCCATCGCACAGGAAAAGGAAGTCATCCTCATCGTCGCAAAGGCCGAGCAGAAAGCTGGCATCATGCGGGCGATTTTGGAAAAAGCCGGCCCGAACACCGAGGCCGGAACGATCGTCTTTTCCCTGCCCACCAGCGAAGTCGCGGGCTTCGGCCTGCTGTAAGAAAGAAGATAGTCCATGAAGTACGATTTCACCACGCTGCTCGATCGCCGCGGCAAAGATTCCATCGCCGCGGACCTCATTCCATGGGAGGGAAAGCCCGACCCCGGCGTTTCCGTCATCCCCATGTGGGTCGCGGACATGAGCTTCCCCACCGCGCCGCCCATTCTGGAGGCCATCCGCGCGCGGCTGGAGATGCCGAACTTCGGCTATTTCCGTCTGCCGGATTCCTATTTTGACGCCATCGTCCGCTGGCAGCGCCGCCGCAATGGTGTGCAGTCGCTGACCCCGGCGGACATCGGCTATGAAAACGGCGTGCTGGGCGGCGTCGCCTCGGCGGTCTGCGCCCTGAGCGCGCCCGGCGATCCCATTTTGGTACATTCTCCCACCTATATTGGCTTCACGCACACGCTGAACGACCTCGGCCGCAAAATCGTCCACTCCCCGCTGCGGCGCGACGAAGCCGGTGTCTGGCGCATGGACTACGAGGACATGGACGCACAGCTCAAGGCGCACCATATCCATCTGGCGATCCTCTGCTCCCCGCACAACCCCTGCGGCCGCGTCTGGGAGCGCCGGGAACTGGAAAAGGCCATGGAGGTCTACGCCGCCAACGACTGCTATGTCATTTCCGACGAGATCTGGTCGGACATCATCCTGCCCGGCCACCGGCACATTCCCACGCAGTCCGTGTCCGACGACGCAAGGCAGCGCACGATCGCCTTTTACGCGCCGAGTAAGACCTTCTCGCTGGCGGGCCTGATCGGCTCGTACCACATCATCTACAATTCCTACCTCCGCGACCGGGTACGGCGCGTGAGCGGCTCCACGCACTACAATGACTGCAACGTGCTGTCCCTGCACGCGCTTCTGGGCGCATACAGCGAGGCCGGTGAAGAATGGGTGGACGAAATGCGACAGGTGATAGACGAGAACTGCCGCTATGCCTGTGAATTCATCGCGGCGCACTTCCCCGGCGTGCGGGTCATGCGCCCGCAGGGGACGTATATGCTCTTCCTCGACTGCGGGGACTATCTGCGTGCCCGCGGAGAGCCGCTGCGCGAGCTGGAATACCGCGGCGTGCGCGCCGGTGTGATCTGGCAGGACGGCGAGGCGTTCGAGTTCCCGGACAGCATCCGCATGAACCTTGCGCTGCCGAAGGCGCTCCTCGTCGAGGCAATGGAGCGGCTGAGGAAATACGCTTTTCAAGAAAGCCCAAAAGGGCTTTCTTGAAAAGCTGCCTGCAAAATTGCAAAATCAAAAGTTGTAGTATTATTTATTTTGCAATTTTGGTCGCTGCGGCGGGTTATTGAACGCGAAAGGAAACCCATCTCCGCGCTAAGAGCCGCCGCTACGCGGCGGTTGCGCTCCGAAACGCCTCGCTGCGGCTCGGTGTGACGGTTTCCTTTCACTCTTTTCTTCCCTACGAATACTTTGGCTGGATAGTTTTTTCTGACATTCTAGGGCTCGCCGCTTTGCGTCGAGCCATTCGTTGTTTTGTACAAAATTTGCAGTCATGATTGACAATATTCTCGTCGTAAGTTATAATAAAGAATACTTCCAATCGGCTTGAAAGGACATTCCCATGTACGACAAGATTCCCGTTCTGCTCGACGGCGATCCCGGTCACGACGACGCCATCGCCTGGATGCTGGCCGCATCCAGCCCGAAGCTGGACATCCGCGCCGTGACTTCCGTATGCGGCAACCAGACGATAGAAAAAACCACCTACAACGCGCTGCGCATCTGCACGCTGCTCGGCCTGACCTGCCCTGTCGGGAAGGGCCGTCCCGCACCGCTGCTCGCCCCGCCCATGAACGCCCCCTCCGTCCACGGAGAATCCGGTCTGGACGGCCCGGCTCTGCCGGAGCCTGCCATGCAGCCGAGCCGCCTGCGCTCCGTAGAACTCATGGCCAAGGTGCTGCGCGAGAGCGAAACGCCCGTGACCATCGTCGCCACCGGGCCGCAGACAAACGTCGCCGCGCTCCTGCTGGCACACCCCGAGCTGAAGCCGAACATCGCGCGCATCAGCCTGATGGGCGGCGGCATCGCCTATGGCAACTGGACCTGCGCCGCCGAGTTCAACATTCTGGTCGACCCGGAGGCCGCGGACATCGTGTTCCGTTCCGGCATTCCCATCACCATGGCCGGGCTGGATGTGACGGAAAAAGCGCTGATTTTCCCGGAGGACTTCGAGCGCGTGCGCGCCGTGGGCAATCCGGTCGCCCGCGTGGTCGCGGACTGGCTGGAGTTCTTCTACGGCTTCCACCGCAAGCTCGGCTACGCCGGCGCACCGGTGCATGATGCCGTTGCCGTCGCCGCGCTGCTGCGCCCCGACCTCATGGACTCGCAGGAGATGTACGTGCAGATCGAGACGCAGGGCGAATACTGCCGCGGCATGACCGTCGGCGACACACGCGGGCAGCTCGGCCACGCACCCAACGCCCGCGTTCTGACTGGCATCGACCGCCGGGGCTTTGCCGATCTGCTGGTCGAGGCCGTCAGCGCCTATGATAGGGAGGGCACATGATGAAAAAAATTCCCGTATGGATCGACTGCGACACCGGCGTGGACGACGCCGTCGCGCTTCTCGTCGCGCACCGCCAGCCGGCACTGGAAATCGTCGGCATCAGCACCGTCGCCGGCAATGTCGCATTGGACAAAACCACGCGCAACACCCTGAAAATCTGTGACCTGATGGGCGCGGACTACCCCGTCTACCCGGGCGCGGCGCAGCCGTGGATCCGTCCCTACGCAGATGCCTCCGCTTTTCACGGTGCAGACGGTCTGGGCGGAGCCGAGCTGCCGGAGCCCTCGCGCAGTCCGGAAAAGGAAGCTGTATGGGACGCGCTGCTCCGCGCTGCCGAGCAGTACGAAGGCAGCTTGGTTCTGGTCGTCACCGGCCCGATGACCAACGCCGCAACCGCGCTTGCCAAATACCCCCGGCTGAGGGATCTTCTTTCTCACATCGTCCTTATGGGCGGCGCCGCCGTAGGCGGCAACCGCACACCCTGCGCGGAATACAACATCTATGCCGACCCGGACGCGGCGCAGGCCGTGTTCCGTTCCGGTGTTCCGGTCGTCATGTGCGGGCTGGATGTGACCCAGAAGGCCTATGTCACGCCGGAGGAGATCGAGGAGATCTGCCGGATTTCCACCCCCGTGACGCGCTTCTTCCGCGACGCCACCGCCCACGCCGCCGAGTTCAATATGCGCGACGGCAACGCCGGCCTGTGCCTGCACGACGTGTGCCCGCTTCTCTATCTGTCCGACCCGGAGCTGTTCCGGGGCGAGGAGGCAGGCGTCTATGTGGAAACGCAGAGCGAGCTGACCCGCGGCAAGACCGTGACCGACCTCTACAGCGACCATCAATTTGAAACCAAGAACGCCTTCGTCGTGCTGGGCATCGACCGCCCCCGCTTTTTGCAGATCGTGTCCGCGGCGCTGCGTTCCTACTGACAGGTGATCCGTTTGGAAAAAAGTGAAATTCGCAGAGAGATCCGCGAGCAGAAGCGCCGCCTGACCCCGGCGCAGATTGAAAAAGCGTCCGCCGCGCTGGCAGAACAGCTTTGTTCGCACCCGCTCTACCTCGCCGCCCGCTCCGTTTACGGCTATCTGAGCTACAATCAGGAGGTGCTGACGCTGCCCATTCTGCAGCAGGCGATGCGCGACGGCAAGCGCGTCGCGGTGCCGAAGGTCTTTGGCGACAACATCCGCTTTCTGTGGCTGGACGACCTGAGCCGCGTCTCCGCGGGCTATCGCGGCATCCCGGAGCCGATGGGAAGCGGCCCCGTCGCAGACGATCCCACGGCGCTGGTGCTGATGCCCGGCCTCGCCTTTACCCCCGACGGGCAGCGGCTTGGCTACGGTGGCGGCTTCTACGACCGCTTCCTTGCCGCAGAGCCCCATCCGACGCTTGCCCTTTGCTATGATTTTCAGCTTTTGCCCCAGCTTCCGACCCAGCCGCATGACATTTTGGTAGACGCCGTGCTGCACAGCCCGGTTTAGGAGGTTTTTTATGAAAATCGAGGCGGTCTGTGAATACAACGATCTTGGCTATCTGATCTACGCCGCGAATTACCCCGGCGCGTTCGTGCGCGGCACCTCGGAAAACGAGGCGCTGGCGAAATTCCCGGGCGAGGTGCGCAGCTACCTGCGTTGGCGCGGGGAGACTGCGCCCGGCTTCGACGCACCGGAGATCAAGACCGTGCAGCGTAAGCTGTCCGACCTACAGATCTGCGATGCCGACAGCGACGTGCTGTTCGATCTGGAGCGGCAGCCGATGACGCAGGCGGAATATGAGGCGCAGAAGCTGCTGGTGCTGAAATCTGCCGAGGATTTCGAGGCGCTCTACCGCAGTATTCCGAACCCGGACATCTCCGGCCGGCCGCCGCGCCGCACCTTCTATGGCGCGGTTCCGCGCACGCCGCGCCAGATGTACGAGCACGTAAACCAGACCACCTCCTACTACGCCGCCGCCATGGGCGTCGAGCTGGAGAATCTGCCCGATCTTTACGCGAACCGGATGCAGGTTCTCGCCGAGATCGAGCAGCCGGAGGATTTCCTTGAAGGCCCGGTACATATCGCGCCGGACGGCGAAAGCTGGACGCTGCGCAAGCTGCTGCGCCGCTTTTTGTGGCACGACCGCATCCACGCCCGCGCCATGTGGCGCACGGCCACGGCCCTCTGGGGCGACAGCATAGCAAATCCTTTCTACTTTGTATAGGGGATTTCTGAAAAATTTCAAAAACAAGCTCCCGTTCTTTTATAGAACGGGAGCCTGTTTTTTTACTTGTTTTTCTTCAGCTTCCGAGATGCGCAGGGCCGCGAGCGTCACGCCCACGACGATGAAAAAGCAGAACATATCACGCGGGTAGAACCAGATATATTCCACCGTTGCGGAGAAGGAAATGCCGATGAGCGCCGCGGCGGCGGCGATCAGGGTCATGCGCACGCCGGTCCTGGCGCGGCGGATGCGCAGAAGCGCACGCCGGATCAGGCCAAAATGGAAGGCAAGCAGACCCAAAAGCCCCGCAAGACCCATCTCTGCCCAGACCTCCAGCCAGAGCATATGCGCGTGCTGCGCCTCGCGCGCGTGCCCGCCGCAGAAGAGCACATAGACCGGATGGAAATTTTCCGGTCCGAACCCAACGCCCGTCAGGCCGAACTGCCGCAGCAGGCGCAGCGTCCCCTGCCAGATATACACGCGGTAGAGGTTGGACGAATCGCTCGTCGAGCCGATCGTGAGGATGCGGCGAAAGACCGACTCCGGCAGCAGCGGCAGCGCCAGCAGCGCCGCCAGAAGCAGCAGCGGCAGCATCCGTCGCTGGCAGAAAAAGAGCAGCACCAGAACCGCCAGCGCAAAGCTGACCCAGCCGGAGCGGGAATAGGTCATCAGCAGCGCCGCCAGCGGCAGCGCCAGAAGGCAGGTCGCCCCCAGCCGCGCGCGGCGGTTTTGCAGCATCGTCGTGTAGGCGAAGGCCAGCGGCAGCAGCAGGACAAGAAATTCGGCATAGTTGTTCGGATTTTCAAAGGTCGAATACACACGGCCGGGCATCCCGGCATTGGCCGCCAGATCAGTCTGCGAGCTGTTCGCCGCCACGCCGGTCAGGCGCTGCCAGATGGCGCTCAGCGCCGTCCACAGCACGGCCAGATAGAGAAAGGCGAGGAATTTTTTCAGCTTTTCCCGGTCGGAAAGGCCGGCCGCCAGCGTCAGCGCCAGCAGGAACGACGTCACGTAAAACGCGGACACGCGCAGCGCCTCGCCTGTATTTCTGGCGCTCACGATGCCAAGCACCGCCGTCAGCATGAAAAAGAGGAAGCCCAGCCCGATCTCCCGGCAGGTCAGCAGCCTGCGCCGCCCCGCCATGACCAGAAGCAGCAGCGCCAGCGCCAGTGCGATGGCAATCCCCAGAGCGAAGCGGTTGTTCCACACCCGCGCAGGGCAGACGAACATCGCCAGCAGCATCGTCCCGGCAAGGCAGGAAAAGTCCGGCGCGCGCAGACTGCGCCCGGCGAAAAGCTCATGCAGATGCAGCCGCGCGCCGAAGCGCGCGAGGCGCCGCGAGGCGGCGTTCACGGCCGCGTCCACTCTCAAAGGCCTTTGTGGATGTTCGCCGAGCAGCCGCCCGAGCAGGCTCTCCCGAACCAGCCGCCGCAGGAGAACATACAGCCTGCGCAGGAGGACGTAGGCACGGCTCTCCTCCGTCCGCGCACACAGCCGCCGCCAGAAGGCCGGCAGTGTTCCGAGCAGAAAATGCTCGATCATTTCGCGTTCACCGGCGTCATGTCATACACCCAGACGTAGAGCTTCGCATAGCCCACGCGGATGACCATGGAATGGCCGCAGCCCAGCGCCCAGCCCGTCACATAGACGCAGTTGTCCTCCGGCACGCCCTTGCACTCCACGGTCACATAGGCGCTCTTATAGCCGGGCTTGCTGCTCAAAACGACCTTTCCGTCGGCGGCGGTCGTGTAGACCCGCGCCTCGTCGATTTTGAAATCCACGACCTTGCCCAGATCCATATAGCAGGAGTCGTCCGTCACCGCGTCGCCCTTTGCGATCATCTCCGCCACCTTCTCCGGTGTTTCGTTGCACAGGAAGGTGATGCGGTAGGACTCCTCGTTGCCGACGGCAGCCTTGCCGCCGGAGCTTCCGAAAAAGCGCCATGCCGCGAACGCGGCCACGCCCACAAGGACAAGGATCACGACCAAATCAACGATGTTCCATTTTCTCTTCTTCTGTTCCATGCTTCAGGCTCCTTTGGTAAAGCTCCGCCGTTCGGCGGCAGGTTTCGTTCCGGTCAAAACGGCGCTGCGCCGCGCGATTTCCTAAGGTTTCCCGCAGGGTATCGTCCTCCAATAGCCGCTTCAGCACGTCGGAAAACGCAGAAACGTCGCCGTAGGGCGCGGTCAGGCCGCAGTCCGCCACGAGCGCTCTGCTGGCTTCCGTCGCAGCGACCGGCAATCCGGCGGCCATGGCCTCCAGCACCGCAAGGCTCATCGTTTCCGTCCGCGAGGGCGAAACGTAGACATCCGCCTGTGCCAGCGCCGCCGGGACATCCGGGCAGTAGCCTGCCAGCTCAACCAGACCAGCCAGACGTTTTTTTGCGATCACACGCTCCAGCTTTTCTCGCTGCGGCCCCTCGCCCAGAATCCGGACGCGGAAGGGCACATCCGTTTTCTCCCGCAGGGCGGCCGCCGCCTCGCAGAGAAAGCGCAGTCCCTTCTCCGGCGAGAGGCGCGCCGCAGTCAGCAGTACCTTCGGGCCGTCATGCAGCGCGCGCGGCAGCGCGGCGCCATAATCCACCCCGTTCGGAATGACGCAGAGGCGGTCCGCCGGGACGCCGTTTCTGACGAGCAGCGGCTTCTGCTCCGGCCGCAGAGCGATCACCGCCGCAGCCCGCGGCAGATAGATACGGTTCAGAACCCGCCACCAGAGCGGCTGGCGGCGGGACAGGTGCGCAGTGTAGATCACCTGCGCCGGACTGCCGAACGCCTGCGCGCGGAGCGCGATCATCGCCTCCCGCGGGTACTGTGCGTGGATAAGGTCGATGTCCTTTTCCCGGCAGCAGGCGGCAAGCGCCTTGGCCGCGCGGCGGTCGAAGGGGTGGCGCATGGGCAGCCGCACCGTTTCCACGTCCCGCGCGCGCAGCCGCTCGGAAAGCGGCCCGGCAATATGATAGCACAGCGTGCAGCGTGCCGTCTGCGGATGCAGGCGGGAGATCAGACCCTCGACATAGGCCTCCGTCCCGCCGCTTCCGGCATAGTTGATCAGATAAAGCACATTCATTTTTCCGTCCTCCGAAGCCGCGGCAGCACCGGGATTCTGAGCAGCGCCGCCATGAGGAAGAACACCAGAACGCCCAGCAGAACCGACAGGCCCAGCGCCATCAGGCTCCCCAGCCGCCCGGCCAGCAGCCGGCGGCAGCCCCAGACCGTGCCGCCCATCACTGCGCTTGCGATCAAGGTCTTGCCCGCGGCGGACAGCAGACCGGCAAAGCCGCCCAGCCGCCTGCGCAGGCACAGGAGCAGAACGACCGCCCCCGCCGCCCCCGCGGCGGACCAGCTCAGCGGAATCGCATACGCTCCGAGCGCCGGGACGCGCCGCAAGAGCCACGCCAGCGGCACGTTGAGAAGCAAGATCAGTCCGTTGACAAGGGCGGAAGCTTTCGTCGTATGCAGCGCAAAAAGGGCGCGGTCGGCGATCTCCTTGATGCCAAGAAAGACCATGCAGGCGCCGGACGCCAGCAGGAAGCCATATTCCACGGCGATGTTCTCCTCCGTAAGTCGGCCGTGCGCAGCCAGCAGGCGCAGCGCGGGCCTGCCGAGCACGGCCAGCCCCACCGTCAGCGGCAGGAGGAAAAAAATCACCGTTTCCAGCTTTTCGCAGAACGCCGTGCGGTAGTTCTCCCGGTCCCCGCGCGCGGCGAGGGCGGACAGCTCCGGATAGGCGACCGCATTGACCGCCGCGGTCAGCACCGTCACGAGTCCCACGACGATGCTCTGCACGAACTGATACAGGCTGACGGACTCCGGCGCGATGCCGGTCAGAAGGGTGTGGTTGCCAAACAGGTCAAGCTGATAGGCAAGTGCGCCCAGAAACACCGGCAGGCAGCGCCGCAGCGCCGCGCGCAGGTGCTCGTCCCGGAGCATCCCGGACGGCCGCCAGCGAAAGCCCGCGCGCCGCGCGGGGACGGCCAGCATCACGACCTGAAGCGCCAGCCCCGCCACGACCGTGACAAGAAGCCCCGTCACGCCGAAGCGCCGCCCGCACAGGGCAAGATAGGCAAGGATCAGGATGCCGCCCGGCAGATTGACCGCAGCAGCCGCGCCGAAGTGCCCCTCCGACTGCAAGACGCCCTGCAAAATATAGATCAGGCCATAGCAGAGCGCGGCAGGCATGACCAACCGCAGGCAGAGCGCGGCATAGGCCCGGTCGGAAAAGCCCGTCAGCCGCGGCAGAACAAAAGAAAGGCCCAGCCCCAGCACGCACAGCAGACCCGAAAACAGCAGGCACACACCGAGCAGATCGGAAACGAAGCGCTCCGCCTCCGCCCGGCGGTTCGTCGCGCGCAGGGAGGCATAGACCGGGATGACCGCGCTGACCAGCGCCGTCCCGGCGCTCTGGAAGAGATAGCCGGGGATCTGCATCGCCCAGGAAAAAATATTGAGCCGCTCATTGTCCGCGCCGTAAAAGGAAAGATAGGCCTGATTCGCCGCCAACGACAGGCATTTGCCCAGCAGGAGCAGAAGCAGCACCCCGCCGACCGCGCGCAGTTCCCCTTTTTTCGTCAAAGCCGTTCTCCCGTCCGAAGTGTTTTTTTTATTATATCATAGAAACGCAAAAAGAGAAACCCGGCCGGGATAAAATGTCCCGACCGGGTTTCAGACTGTCAAAAAACCTATCCAGCCGAAAGTTTCGGAGGGAAGAATAGTGT
>UQWH01000023.1 GCA_900544705.1 uncultured Eubacteriales bacterium
AGTTGGCAAGGCAGACGAGGCAGATGGGCTGACGCCCATCAACGAGGATAACGAAACCAAATGTCGTTTAGACCGGGGAAAACCATGTGTGCCCTTGTCAAGCGACGCTAAGAAGAGGTGAGATGTGTGCTTGAGCTATTCCTTTGCACCGACCGAAAGAAGAATACCGTGCTGGCACTGGAGCGCATCTGCCGCGCGGCGGCGGAGGGGCGCGGCGGCCAGATCCTAGTCACGCCGGAGCAGTTTTCCCACGCCGCGGAGCGCGAGCTCTGCCTGCGCGGCGGGAATACCATCAGCCGCTTTGCGGAGGTTCTGAGTTTTTCCCGGCTGGCCAGCCGCGTGTTTTCCATCGAAGGCGGCGCAGCGGACAGCGAAACCGACGCGGGCGGCCGCCTGCTGATGATGTCCCTTGCGGTGGAGCAGGTGCGCTCCCGCCTGAAGGTCTTCGGAAGCGGCGCGGTGAAACCGGAATTTCTCCTTCGGCTGATCGACACGCTGGAGGAATTTCGCAGCTATTGCGTGACCCCAGCCGATCTTCGCCGCGCCGGTCAGGAGCTGTCCGGTGTGCTTGCGGTCAAGATGGAGGAATTCGCTCTTTTGATGGAGAGCTACGCCAGTGTCCGCGCCAACTGCGGACAGAACCCGGAAACGCGCCTGAACCGCCTGCTTGCCGCGCTGGAAACGAGTGATTTTGCGAAGGACAAGACCTTCTATTTTGACGGCTTTACGGATTTTAACGGGATCCAGCGTGAAATTCTCGCGCAGCTTCTTGCAAGTGGTGCGCCGGTACAGGTATTTTTGACCTGCGGCGCACTGGACGCCGCGGCGCAGCAGTACGAGGCCACCCGCGAAACGGCGCGGCAGCTTCTGTCTGCGGCACATACGCAGGGCATCCGCACGGCAGTTCACGATATGGAAGAGCCACAGGACTGCGCGTCGCTGGCCTTCCTGCGGGAGCGGCTTTTTGCGGGCGGGAATGTGCATTTTGAAGGCGCGCAGGACGCGGTTTCGCTCCGCCTTGCCTCGGATGTGCGCGGCGAATGCCGTTGGGCGGCGGGTGAAATTCTGCGTCTGATTGGAACCGGCGCGCGCTGGCGCGACATCGCCGTTGCTTATACGGATGAAGCATCCTACCGCCCCGTGCTGGAATCCCTTCTGCGCAGCGCGGAAATTCCGGCCTATTTTGCGGGCGACCGCAGTCTTTTGCGGGAGCCGGTGATCCATTTCCTGCTTTCCTCTCTGGAAGCCGCCACCGGCGGAATGGAGCAGGAGGCCGTGCTTGCTTACTTAAAGTCCGGTTTTTCGCCCCTGCCGCGTGAGCGCGTCGACCGGATGGAAAACTACATTGTCCTTTGGAATCTCTCGTCCGGACGCTGGGAGCGTCCGTGGACGATGAATCCCTATGGATTTTCCAAGCCGATGGACGCGGCCGGCGAAGCCTTGCTGACAAAACTGGAATCTGACCGGCAGACGGCGTTTGCCCCGCTGCTTACGCTCCGCGATGCGCTCCGGCGCGCGCAGAACACCGGCGAAATGGTGCTGGCACTGAACGATTATCTGGAAACGCTCCGATTCCGTGAGCGCCTGAACGAGCAGGCTTTCGCGCTTTATGCGGCGGGAGAATTACAGCGCGCGCAGGAATACGCCCAGATCTACGGTACGGTTTGCACGGTTCTGGAGCAGACCTATGGTGTTCTCGGAAAAAGCGTCCGCGCCCCGGAGGACTTCTTCGCAGTGTTCCGCACGGCGCTCAGTCAGTATCAGATCGGCAGCATTCCGGCCACGCTCGATTGTGTGACCGTCGGTGCGCTGATGACGCAGCGCCGCTGCGATACGGAATATCTTTTCGTCCTCGGCGCCAACGAGGGCAGCTTTCCCTCTGCGCAGGAGAACCAGAGCCTGCTGACGGACAAGGAGCGCATCAGCCTGATGCGCATCGGCATCGCCGTTTCGCCCACGGCGGCCGGACGGCTCGACCGGGAGCTTGCCGGGATTCATGACGTGCTGTCCGCGCCGCGGCGCGGCATTGCCTTCACGGCGGTGGTCGGAAAAGAGGCCTACTATTTCCGCCGCGCGGCGAACCTGTTCCCGGACAGCCTTTCCGCCGCAGAGGAAACGGAGCTGATCTCGCGTTCGCGCCGCGAGTACCGTACTTATCTTTCCGCGCACCTGCGCGAACTTGGGGAGGAACTTCCCGCGCAGATCGAACGGCAGACGCTTGCCCCGCTGCTGCGGGCGAAGGACTATGCGATCGGCAGCCTGAAGCCCGAAACGGTGCGCGCGCTCTATGGCAGAACGCTGCGTCTTTCCTCGACGAAGATCGACTGCCTTGCTGGGTGCCGCTTTGCTTATTTCCTGCAATACGGTATCAAGGCGCGGGAGCGCAAGACAGCGGAGCTGGACGCGCAGCTTTACGGCACCTTCGTCCACTATGTCCTGGAGCACACCGTCCGGCAGACGCAGACCGAGGGCGGCTTTGCCGCCGTGCCGCCCGAGCGCGTGCTCGCCATCGCGGAGGGGGCGATGCAGCGCTATGCCGAAACGGAGCTTGCAAGCCTCTTTGAATCCGAGCGGGAGGCCTATCTCTTCCACCGCACCTTCTCCGAGGTGCGGCAGGTGGTGCAGGAGCTGTACGCGGAGCTGTCGAAGTCCGCGTTCGAGCCGCGCTGGTTCGAGCTTGGCTTCTCCGACCGCGGGCCGCTGCCTGCGGTGCGCATCGTCGGCAGGGAAATGGCGGCGGAATTGGAGGGCTTTGTCGACCGTGCCGATCTCTGGGAGCACGACGGCAGGCAGTACATTCGGATCGTCGACTACAAAACGGGGAAAAAGGATTTCGACTATACCAACATTCTCAACGGGCTCGGCCTGCAGATGCTCCTGTATCTCTTTGCGCTGGAGCGGCAGGGCGAGGTGCTGACGGGGCAGAAGCTGCTGCCCGCCGGCGTTCTGTATTTCCCCGCGCGCATGGAGCGTGTGACGGTGAAGGATCGCTTTTCCGAGGCAGAGGCGGACGCTGCACGCAGAAAAGCGTTGCGCCGTAAGGGACTGCTTCTCAACGACGAAAGCGTCTTGCAGGCGATGGAGCCCTGCAAGGACGATCCGCTGTTTTTGCCCTATGCGCACGATAAAAACGGAGACCTCACCGGTGATCTGGCCTCCGTCGAGCAGCTTCGCCTGCTGGAAACGCACGTATTTTCTACGGTCGCCGCGCTGGCAGACGACCTTGCGCAGGGAAACGTCGAGGCGAATCCCTATTATTATGACGATTTGCAGAACGCTTGCCGCTGGTGCGCCTATCAGGAACTCTGCGCGGACGGCGCGGAAAAGCGCTGGCTGGAAAAGGTTCCGGGCAACCGGCAGTTCTGGGAGCTTCTCGGAAAGGAGGACGCAAATGGCTGAGCTGGTTTTAACAAAGGAGCAGCAGGCGGTCGTGGATGACCGCGGCGGCGCACTGTTGGTTTCGGCGGCTGCCGGCTCCGGCAAAACCAAGGTGTTGGTCGACCGCGTCCTCGGCAGAGTGGCTGACCCGTCGCAGCATTGCAATATCGACGACTTTCTGATGATCACCTTTACGCAGTCGGCTGCGTCCGAGCTGCGCGGCAAGCTGATCGCCGCGTTCAGTGAGCTTCTGTCCAAACAGCCGGAAAACCGGCACCTGCAGCGGCAGATGAGCCGCGTCTATCTGGCGCAGATCTCGACCGTCCACGCCTTCTGCGGCGCAATCCTGCGCGAATACGCGCACGTTCTCGACCTTCCTGCGGATTTCCGCGTCTGCGACGACGAGGAGGGAAAGCAGCTTCGTGCCCGTGCGCTGACCGATACGCTGGAAGCGGCCTACCACGCTGTGCAGACTGACGCGCAGCTTGCCGCGGCGCTGGATATGCTGGGAGCGGGGCGGGACGACCGCGCCATCCACGAGTTGATCCTCAAGCTCTATGAGAGCGTGCAGTGCTATGGCGATCCGAAGGCGCGCATGGCTGCGCTGACGGAAATGCTGGACGTTTCTTCCTGTGCCGATGCCGGGCAGACGGTCTGGGGCGAATACCTGATCGAGGAATTCCGGCGCTATCTCTCCCTCTGCGCCCGCGCGCTGGAAGAGGCCTGCCGGATGATAGACGAAACCGGCGCGCTGGCGCCGTACTCCGCGACGTTTCATACGAATCTGGACGCCGTGCGGGCACTGTCGCAGCAGACGGCGTGGGAGGCGATGCGCACCGGTGCGATCAACTTCGGACGGCTCGCCTCCATCCGCAAATGTGACGTGCCGGAGAAAAAGGAATACGTGCAGGCGCTGCGTAAAAAGATCGTGAACGGCATCCGCGCGAAACAGGAAAAATTCTCCCTGCCCTCTGCGGAGGCGCTGGCCGATCTGCGGCTCAGCGGCGACGCGCTTCAGGGGCTGCTGACCCTTGTCGGGCAGTTCTCGGAGCGCTATCAGCGGGCAAAATTGCAGCGTCATGTGCTGGACTACAACGATCTGGAGCATGATACGCTGCGCCTGCTCACAGGCGCCTCCGGCGTCCCGACCGCCACGGCGCGGGAGCTTTCACAGCGCTATGCAGAGATCATGGTCGACGAATATCAGGACACCAACCGCGTGCAGGATGCGATCTTCACGGCGATCTCGCGGGAGGGGAAGAATCTCTTCTTTGTCGGCGACGTCAAGCAGTCCATCTACCGCTTCCGGCTGGCTGACCCCGGCATTTTTCTGGAAAAGTACCGCCGCTTTGCGGACTATACGCAGGCCGCGGACGGTGAGCCGCGCCGTATCCTGCTTTCGGACAATTTCCGTTCGCACCCGGCGATCCTTGAGGCGGCAAACGATGTATTTCGGCTGACAATGACGCCGCGCATCGGCGGATTGTACTACGGCGAGGCCGAGGCACTGCATCCCAACCGCCCGGACATGGACATGGGCGAGCCTGCCGTGGAGCTGCACTGCATTGATATGCAGGAGCTGCCGAAGCAGCCGCCCGTGACGCGGGCGGAGATCGAGGCGGAGTTCGTCGCGGAGCGCGTCGTGTCGCTCCTGAGCCATTCGGAAATTCCGGAGGGGGAGAGCCTTCGCGCGATCCGCCCGGAGGATATTGTGATCCTGATGCGCTCCCTTTCCGGGAAGGCGCAGACCTACATGGACGCGCTGCGCCGGCGCGGCATCTCCTGCGTGAGCGGGAGCGACGATCTGTTTGCCGCGGAGGAGATTCGTTTTCTCATTGCACTCTTACAGGTGATCGACAACCCGCGGCAGGACATCCCGCTTGTGACGGTGCTGCTTTCTCCGGTTTTCGCCTTTACGGCGGAGGATCTTGCCGAGATCCGTGCGGCACACCGCAAGGCGGAGCTTTTCGACGCGCTGACAGAATCAGAACATGCCGCCGATTTCTGCGCGCTCCTGACGGAACTGCGCGACCTTGCGCAGCGCGTGTCCCTGCGTGGGCTTCTTGACGAAATCGGGGAGCGCACGATGCTGCTTTCCGTCTATGCCGCGCGGCTGGAACCGCTGCAATGTGCGCGGGAGCTGGACGCCTTTGCGGCGCTGGCCGACCGCTATGAGTCCGGCGGGCGCTACGGCCTGAGCGGCTTTCTGCGGTATCTCGACACACTGCGTGAAAAGGGCGTGGCGTCTGAGGATGCGGCGGCTGCCGGCGCGGTGCGCCTGATGACGGTACACAAATCCAAGGGTCTGGAATTCCCGGTGGTGATTCTGGCCGACCTCTGCAAGGGCTTCAACCACACCGACGCGCGCGCTTCCGTGCTGACGGACAGTGAGCTTGGCGTCGGCTGCAGCGTTCTTGATAGGAAGCGGCGCATCTCCTATCCGACGATTGCACGCAGCGCGATCGCCAGCCGCATCGACCGCGAAAATGCCTCCGAAGAAATGCGCGTTTTGTATGTCGCAATGACGCGCGCCAAGTCGCGCCTGATCATGACCTGCTGCAGCAGAAAACTGCTGGGGAAGCTGAAGAATATTGCCCGCGACCTCACCGTTCCGGCATCGGACGTTCTGATTGAGGATGCGGACTCCATGGCTGACTGGGTTCTGATGGCCGCGATGGCGCGCACGGAGGCAGGGGAACTCTTTGCCGACGCCGGAAAGCCGGACTGTTCGCGCGTTACGGAGCACCCGTGGAAAATCGCGCTGCACGACGCCAATGCCTATCTGCCGAAGCCCGAGGAGACCGCGCAGGAGGCGGTGACTGCGGATTTCACGCCGCTTCCGCTGCATCTGAGCGCCTATGCGCACGAAGCCGCCACGTCCGCGCCGACCAAGCTGACCGCGACCCAGCTCAAGGGGCGCGAGCTCGACACCGAGGCCGCCGAGCAGACGCGCCCGCAGGAGCTTCTGCACTTCCTGTCGCCGCGTTTTCTGGAAGGGGAGCGGCCGCTTTCTCCGACGGAACGCGGCACCGCAATCCATCTTGCCATGCAGTTCATCCGTTATGAGGCCTGCGGAACGCTGGAGGGCGTGCGGGCAGAGCTTGCCCGCCTCGGTGAAATGCGTATGCTCACGCCGCAGCAGCTTGCGGCTGTGCGGCCGGAGAAGATCCTGCGCTTCTTTACCTCAAAGATTGGTTGGCTTGTCCGCACTGCACCAAAGGTCGTCCGGGAGTTCAAATTCTCTATACTGGACGATGCGGCGCAGTACGACGCGGCGCTTTCCGGCGAGGAGGTACTGCTGCAAGGCGTGACGGACTGCTGCGTGATCGGCGCGGACGGCCTGACCATTCTGGATTTCAAGAGCGACCATATCGCCGCCGGGGAAGAAATGGAGCGCGCCGCATACTATCGCGGACAGTTGGACGCCTATTCCCGCGCGCTTTCCAGAATTTTTGAGCTTCCGGTAAAAAAGAGAATTCTCTATTTCTTTGCGACGGATAGTGCGGTGGAGGCATGAAAGTACGACTTATAAACGGGCTGTTTTGTTCTCGGCGGGAATATAAAAGCGTGCCGATAACTGCACCGGCAAAACCCGCTTGAATTTGTTTGGATTGCTGTTATGATAGGGAAGGAATGCTTTGTGATGTTTCATTCGGATTTTGAGGAAAAGCTGCCGTATTCCGTGCTGACGTTTGTCGCTCTTGCCGTTTTTTATGCGATTTATTTCGGCAAGATGCTGGCGCAGAAGCGCCGCGGCATCCGCACCCAGCAGATCGGCAGCTGCAAAGAGAAATCGCTGCATACCATCGAGCTTTTGATGAGTGTCGCTACGCTTGGAATCGTTCCTGCACAGATTCTGTCCATCGTTTTTGGCTTGAGCTGCCTGCCGGGCGGCGTGCGCTTTACTGGCTTTTTGATCGCGCTTCTTGGCGACGGCATTTTTCTTGCGGCGGTTCTGTGCATGAGGGATAGCTGGCGCGCAGGAATTCCCGCACAAGACAAGACGGAAATCGTGACGACGGGCATCTATGCCTTCAGCCGCAACCCGGCGTTTCTGGGCTTTGATTTCATGTACATCGGCGTGCTGCTTCTGTATTGTAATCCGCTTACCGCTGCGTTTACGGCCTTTGCCATCGTCATGCTGCACTTGCAGATTCTGCAAGAGGAAAAATACATGGCAGCAACCTTCGGAGCCACCTATCTGGCCTACCGCAAAAAGGTTCTGCGTTATCTGGGAAGAAAATAGGGCGGAAACATCCAATTCAAAAACCAATTCCCCGGAATGGAGCACATTCCGGGGAATTGGTTTACATAATTTCAAAAAGCTGCTCGCAATAGGCTTCGCTATAGAGCTCCAGCAGGCGAATCAGCTGCTGCCGCTCAGCCGTGCCGATCTTTTCCACGGCTGTCTCCTCCTGCCGCAGGAGGGGAACAACGACTTTCTCACATAGCTGCTGTCCTTTGGTCGTCAGGGAGATGCCTTTGTTTTTTCGATTCTCCGGCAGCTCCTTCAGTGCAACGATTCCGTCGGCCAGAAAGGCTTTTATGACCAGATTGATAGACTGCTTCGGGTAATGGGTGTCGTCACTGATCCGCTTCTGCGTGCAGCCGTTGCCCAGCTCATAGATCTCTTCCAAAACCATCAGACTGAGATAATTCAGGCCATGCGCCTTGGCATATTCCTCATAAGCGCTGTCCATGCTCTGAAACTGCTGCATCAGTTTATCCTGTATCGAATTCATTGTAGTCTCCTTATGCGTAATGATATTTGTTTCTCATCCGACGGAAGCAGAAAACGGAGAGCAGAATACTCAGAACTTCTGCCACCGGCATGGAGATCCACACGCCATCCACGCGCCAGAGACGAGGAAGAATCAGCAGGGGAAGGATGAGAAAGATCAGTGTCCGAAACAGCGAAAGAATGGCGGAGGTCTTTCCGTCGTTCAGTGCCGTGAAAAAACCGGAGGCAAACAGATTGAAGCCCATCAGCAGAAATGCCGCCGCAAAAATATACGTTCCGCGGACGGCCATTTCCGTCACCGGTGCGGAATTTTTCGCAAAGAGGAGGGCAATGGGCCGCGCCAAGGCGAAGGCAATCGCAAAGGTGAGCAGCGACATCCCGGCGACGGTTTTGAGTGCGGCACGGGTAAGGCGCTTCAGCTCGGAGAAATTCTCCGCACCAAAGTGATAGCTCACCACCGGCGCGATGCCCTGTACATAGCCTGCATAGCCTGCCGAAAGAATGGTCTGCGCCGACAAAATGATGGCTGCCGCTGCGACACCATCCGAGCCGACCAGCCGCATCAGAATCACGTTCATGGCGACCATGGTCACGGTGACGGCAAGCATCCCAACCATTTCGCTCATGCCGTTGCTGCACGCCTTACCGAGCGCCCGACCGTCAAATTTCGGGCGGACAAAGTACAGGGAGCCGTTGACCAAGAAGAACACCACGCCGATGACAGACTGCAGGAAGTATCCCGCCGCCGAGGCGTAGGCAGTGCCGGCAACGCCGAGCGGAAACACGGCAAGCAGCACATAGTCCAGCACGATATTGGTCACGCCGCCCGCAATGGAGAGCCCGAACCCCAGACCCGGTCTGCCCGCCGCGACGAAAAAGATCTGCAGGACGATGCTGACCATGGCAAAGGGGATCAGCAGGAAGATCGGAACGGCATAGGCTTCACAAAGATGGTATAGCGCCTCGTCTGCCCCCATGGCATATAAAATCGGGCGCCGGAACAGGATTCCCAGCACGCAGAAAAGCGTGCTGATCGCCACGCTGAAGAGCATGTAAAAGGAAAAATTTTGCCGTGCTTTTTCCATCTGT
This sequence comes from uncultured Eubacteriales bacterium, assembly GCA_900544705.1. Taxonomy (GTDB): domain Bacteria; phylum Bacillota; class Clostridia; order Oscillospirales; family Oscillospiraceae; genus JAZOXB01. The sequence continues at coordinate 9,209 of UQWH01000023.1, forward strand.
CCTTCGCCCATCCGGCCGGACACCAGTGCACAGCCGCCGGTGGCGATCATCGTGCCGATGGCAAGCGCGATGGCAAGAAAAGGCCCGGCAATGCTGACGGCGGAAAGCGCATCCGTCCCCAGAAAATTGGACACGAAAAGCTGATCGCTTCTTTGGGCAATTTTTTGATTTCCATGTGTTTCATTCCACTTTTCTGACATTTTTTAAACTCATTTTAGCACAATTCTGCCCGTCAGGCAGGAAAAGAAACAAAGCCTGCCGGGTCAGTTCTCTTCTATCGGTCAAATAATCCAAACGATGTATCATATGGCGAAGAGATATGCGGAATATCATCGATCCATGTTCTGCCGCCCGCACACCGTATTGATCGGACTGCACAAAATCAGAAATTAGATTTTAAAAATCTTGTGCAAAGTGCTTGACAAATGGAAATGCAGAGCTTATAATGCTATTGAACCGTTAAAATAGCTTTGACAGAGAGCGCGGAGGGAGAGAAAAGCGTGAGAAAACAGGTCAGTGTGCGGGATGTTGCAAGAGAGGCGGGCGTTTCACCGGCGACGGTCTCCTATATCCTCAATGACACGCCGGGCCTGTCCTTCACCCCGGAGACGCGCCAGCGCGTGCTGGCTGCGGCGGAAAAGCTGCACTACGTTGCCAATCAGGCCGCGAAAACGCTCGGCTCCGGCCGCGCGGAGGGCATCGTCCAGTCCAAGCTCATCGGCGTGGTCATCCCGCAGACGGAGAACAAGCGCAAGGAATCGCACATCATGTTCGGCAACCCCTTTTACGGCACGTTTCTCAGCGCGGTGGAGCTGGAGGCCCGTCGTGCGGGCTATCAGCTCATCCTTTCGGGCACCAATCCCGGTCAGAGCTACATCGACATTGCAAAGAGCCGCACACTCGACGGTGTCATCATCCTCGGCGCCTATCCCTCGGACGACGAGGCAGAATATAAAAAGTACAAAATCCCCGCCGTGCTGGTCGATTGCTACGGCAGCGGCGACAGCTTTTTCTACAGCGTCCGCACGGACGACCGGCTCGGCGGCTATCTTGCGACCAAATATCTGATCGAACAGGGACATCACCGCATCGCCATCGTGACGGGCGAATTAAAGGCGCACGGTGTCAATTCCGAGCGCTATCAGGGTTATCTGGACGCGCTGTGCGAGGCGGGGCTTACGCCGGCGCATGACGACGTTTTTGAGGGGCTGGTGGGCTATGACCACGGGCTTGAGGTCGCTGAGGAGCTGGCGCGGACTCGTAGGGACATCACTGCACTGTTCGCTTCGGCGGACATCACGGCCATCGGCCTCATCAACGGCCTGCACGCGGCCGGGCTGCGCGTGCCGGAGGACGTTTCCGTTATCGGCTTCGACGATGTGGAATATGCAAAAATGTGCTATCCGGGATTAACGACGATGCGGCAGAATATTATGGAGAAGGGGCGGCAGGCCGCCCGGCTGATGATCGAGGCGGTACAGGATCACAGCCTGCCTCGTGAGGAGCGGATCATTCCCATGGAACTGATTGAGAGAGGAACGGTGAAGCGAGTCGATGGTAATCAAGCATATGCCCAGCGGCCTGTTTCCGCATTTTGACAGCGGGCTGGAACGGCGTCCGTACTTTGTCAAAGCGGGGGAGCAGGTCGAGTTTGGCTGCCGCCTGGATGGCAGCACGGCGGATTCCGTCCAGCTGGAGCTAACAGACGGTGCGCGCACGGTGCGCGTGCCGGGGATCTTCCACAGCGCAAACGACCGCGGCCAGCGGTACTTCCGCTTTGTCTACCGCACGCGGGAGGAGGAGGAAAGTCTGCGTTACCGCTTCGTCACGTCGCGCGGCGAGGTGAGCCAGGAGTACGAATGCCCGATCCTGCGGGAGCTGACATTTACTCCGGCGGACGCACGGATCGAGAAAGAAAGACAGATCATTTTTCAAACGGATACACAGGCGTACAAAATCGAACTTTCGGACACACCTTGTATCCGAGTTATTTTGGAAGATAATTTAACCGTTAAAACAAACGAAATACATAAAAATGCTGAACAAATTCAAAAAGAGCTTACAGCCATCGCCGGAGACGGGACGCCGCTGCTGCGCATACTGCCGGAGCTGCGTGTAATGGTCGACGAACACGGCGCGCCAAAAAATCTCCGCCTGCGGCTGAGGATCCGTGGTAAGGCGGTGTACGGACTGGGCGAGAAATTCGACATGGTCGATCAGGCGGGAAAATCTCCACTGAATTACGTCGTTGAGCAATTTTCCAACCAGCAGGACAAGACATATCTGCCCATCCCGTTTTTTTTCACCGAAGCCGGCGTGAGCTTCCTGCAAAAAACGACCTATCCCTCGTCCTTTGCGTTCTCCGCGCCGGACGCGGAAGGCTGGATCACGCTGGAGCTGTTCACGGTGTGCGCGCAAGCGGGCACGCTGTTTGAGTGCAGTATCCACACGGGAACCCCAGCCGCGCTCCTGCGCGCCTACGCCGAAGATACCGGCGAGGCCATCCTGCCGCCCAAATGGGCCTTTGGCCCGTGGATGTCCTCCAATGGCTGGAACACACAGAAGGAGGCCTTGGAGCAGCTTGCGAAGATGCACGAGACTGCGATCCCCGCGACCGTGATGGTGCTTGAGGCGTGGAGCGACGAGGAGACCTTTTACATCTGGAACGACGCAGAATATACGCCGCGCGCAGACGGCGGCGCGGTGCATTATGAGGATTTCACCTTCCGGACGGAAGGCAAGTGGCCGGATCCCAGGGCGTTCTGCCGGACGCTTGCGGACGAGAACGTCAAGCTGATTTTGTGGCAGATCCCGGTCATCAAATATGAGGCCGCGCCGCACGGCTTGCAGCTCGATCTTGACTGGGAATATGCGAAAAAGTACGGCCTCTGCCTGAAAAACGCAGACGGAACGCCGTATCAGATCACAGAAATGTGGTTCGGCAAATCCCTGATCCCCGATTTCACAAACCCGGAGACGAAGCGCTGGTGGCTGGACTGCCGCCGCTATCTCGTCGAGGAGCTTGGAGTGGCGGGCTTTAAGACCGACGGCGGGGAGTTCCTGTTCGACCCGGATGCACGCTTCTCTGACGGACGCAGCGTCGCAGAGGCGCACAACGCTTTCCCGAATCTCTATGAGAGCGTCTATCACGAGCTGACAAACGTCACCTTCAGCCGCGCTGGCTACACCGGCGCGCAGAAATATCCCATCCATTGGGCGGGCGACCAGCTTTCCACGTTTGCAGAGCTAAAAGGTCAGCTCACGGCAGGACTGTCCGCCGGGCTTTCCGGCGTTCCCTTCTGGGGCTTTGACATCGGCGGCTTCGCGGGCGATTTTCCGAGCACGGAACTGTATCTGCGCAGTGCCGCGCTGGCGGCCTTCGCGCCGGTGATGCAGTTTCACTCCGAGCCACGCGGCGGGCAATATTATATGGTACAGCGCAACCACTGGAACAACGACCGCAGCCCGTGGAATATGGCGCTGGCCAACCGCGACGAGAGCATCGTTCCGATCTATCGCCTCTTTGCCAACCTGCGCATGAATCTGCTGCCCTATCTCTGGCAGGAGGCGCAGCATTGCAGCCGGACACTGCGGCCGATGATGGCGCATTTGGTCTATGACTACCCGCAGGATGCGAACGTCCTGCATTTGGAGGACGAATATCTTCTCGGCCGGTCGCTGCTGGCCGCACCGGTGATCGAGGAGGGGGCAGCGGAGCGCGAGGTCTATCTCCCGGATGGCCTGTGGCACACACTCTGGACGGGGAAAGCACAGCCGGGCGGGCAAAGCGTTCGTGTTTCCTGTCCGCTTACGGAGATGCCGGTGTTCGTCCGCGACGGCACGGCGCTTCCGCTGAATCTGAACGATGCGCTGATTATGGGTACAACGGAGCCGGATGGCGTGATGGGTAACCGGACGGACGGTTATGAAAACCTCTGTTTCCTGCTCTTTGGCGCGTACGGTGAAAGCCGCTTCCGCGACGAGCTGGGCAACGACCTGACGCTGCGCTGGCAGAACGGAGAAATTCAAACGGAGGGCACGCTGACCTGTCCCGTCACGGTGCTTGCAGACTTCCTGACGGACGGCGTGACGGCCGAGCTGTTTGGAAGAACGGTCTACGGGATCAGAAAGGAGCCACGATGAACTATCAGGTGACAGGAAACGAATACATCGCCCTGCCCACGCTGCGCGAGGCGGATGCCGCGCTTGAGAGTCTTAGCTTCCTGCACATGGGCGCCAAAGGGATGCTTGAGCTTCATGGCACGCAGGAACGGCCGCTGCTTGCACCCTTTGTGCAGCGAGAGGGGAGCGAGACGCCGCTTACCGGCCTGCGCTGGGAGCGTCTGCATTCGTGGATCCCGCGCTTTACGACGGAGCTTTGCGGTCTTGCGCTCGAAGGCGTTTTGCTGACGCCCATAGACGAGCGCGGCTTCGGCTGGCGGCTGCGCGCGACAAACCGCGAGGCCGAAGCCGAGATCACACTCGGGCTGCGCGGTACTTGGGCAAAGACGCTGCATTCAGTCAATGAGAGCAAGCCAGTGGCAGGTGAAAAGCATCTCTATCCCAGCGGCTGGAACCACTGCTATGTCATGGACCTACGGCCGGGCTTGTCGCTCTTCGCCTTCGCGCCGATCTACACCGAGCAGCCGGAGCATTGCCCGATCCGCTCACAGTTTGAACGCGCGGACGAAGAAATCCGCTATCACATCGTGCAGCGCCAAACTCTTGCGCCCGGCGAGACGCTGGAGCTGACGGTCTGGTTCGGCCTCGGCTTCGAGGAAGTCTCGGCGGCGACCTCAGCAAAGGAGCTGCTGCGGCAGGGCTTTGCGCAGGAGCTGGAGCGCACGGAGCGCTGGCTTTCCGAGCGCGAGCGCACCGTGAACGACGCGCGGCTCGACGAGATTCTGAATACCAACCTCTTTTTCAGCTACTTTTTCGGCGCAGGACGGACACTCGACACCGAGGAATTTGTCCTTGTCACCTCGCGCAGCCCGCGCTATTATGTCAGCGCCGCCTATTGGGACAGGGACAGCCTTCTCTGGAGCTTTCCTGCCATTTTGCTTGCCGACCCGGAGACGGCGCGGCAAATGCTGCACTATGTGTTCACGCGGCAGATTCGCAACGTCGGTCTGCACAGCCGATTCATCGACGGCACGCTGCTCGAGCCGGGCTTTGAGCTTGACGAGCTGCTTGCACCCGTGATTGCGCTGTTCCGCTATGTGCAGAAAACCGGCGACCGTGCGATTTTGGAGAAGCCGTGGCTGCGCGAGGGCATTGCGCATATTCTTGCGCGCCTGCAAAGCAAGCGCAGCGCGGATGCAGCGCTTTACGAGACTTTTTTGCAGCCGACGGACGATGTCCGACGTTACCCTTATCTGACCTATGACAACGTGCTCGTTTGGTACAGCCTGCATGCGCTGGCGGCGCTGTTCCCGGAGCACGCCGCCCTTGCCGAAACGGCCGAGAGCGTGCGCAGCGCGATCTACGAGCACTGCGTCCGTGAAAAGGACGGGGAAATGATATTTGCGTGGTCGGTCGATCTGCAAGGCGGCTGGGATGTCTACGACGAGCCGCCCGGGAGCCTGCTCCTGCTGCCGCACTTCGGCTTCTGCGGGCAGGACGATCCGATCTGGAGGCACACTGCCGAGGTCATCCGTGCGAAGGAGTATCCCTATTCCTTTGCGGGCTGTCCCATTGCGGAGATCGGCTGCCCGCACGCGCCGCATCCGTGGGTCTTGAGCATTGCAAACAGCCTGCTCTCCGGCAGCCGCGACAGCGCAAGGACGCATCTTCTGCGCTGCAACATGGACAACGGCATCGCCTGCGAGAGTGTGGACGAATTCACCGGTGAGAGTGCGACGGGCGAAGCCTTCGCCACCTGCGCAGGCTTCCTCGCCTACGCCATTGACACGGCCTTTACGGGCCGCAGAAAGGAGGACGGCTCATGAACGGGCTGCACATCACTCCCTGGTGTATTCAGAGCACCGACCCGGAAAACCGGGCGTTTGCCGAGAGCATTTTTTCCCTCGGCAATGGCTACATGGGCACGCGCGGCTACCGTCCCGATCGGCGCGGGGAGCATCTGGCATGGCGCTCGACCTTCGTTTCCGGCTTCTATGAATACGTCCGGCCGGGCATTACCGACTTGGTCAATCAGCCGGACTTTTCCGCGCTGCAATTTTCCCTGAACGGTGTGGACAGCGAGACGCTCCTGCTCTCGGACTACACGCAGACACTCGATCTGCGCTGCGGCCTGCTGCGCTGGGACTACCGCCTGACCGATGCGGACGGACACGTGACGCATGTGCGACAGGAGAAATTTCTGAGCATGGCCGACCGGCATCTGGCTGCGCTGCGCCTGACGCTTACGGCGGAAAACTGGTCTGGAAAGGCCGAAATCGAGACGGGCATTGACGCAGGCGTCATGAATCTTCCCATTGCGGACGATCAGCTCACGCAGAACATGGATTTTTCCGACCTCTGGTCGGACGTTCAGACGCAGGAGAGCGCGCGCGGCAGTCTGCTCACAGCCAAAACGCGCATTTCCGGCCGGGAAACCGTCATGGGCTACTGCCTTTCCCAAGCGGGCAGTACGGAGCGCGTACCGCACGCGGTCGTTACCCGCGTTCAGGTGCAGCTTACCGAGGGTGTACCGTGGACGCTGGAAAAGCTCGTCTGCTGCGCGACCTACCGTGACAGTGACCCCATGCGCCGCGTGCGCGCGACGCTCTGTGGGGCGGAGCCGGCGTTTGATCTGCGTTTACGGCAAAGTGCGGAGGCATGGGAGGAAATCTGGCAGGACACGGATGTTGAGCTGGAGGGTAACGACGAATGGCAGGGTGCGATCCGCTATAACATTTTCCAGCTTATCCAGGCGATGCCGTCGGCCGACAGCCGCGCCAGCATCGGCGCGCGCGGCCTGACCCACGGGCGCTACAAGGGCTGCTATTTCTGGGACACAGAAATTTTCATGCTGCCCATGTTCCTGTGGACGCGGCCGGAGGACGCGGAATCGCTGCTGGGGTACCGCTATCACACCCTGCCCGATGCAATGGAAAGCGCAAAACGCTTTTCGGCCAAGGGCGCGCGCTATTCATGGATGTCCTCGGACACGGGCTTTGAGCAGTGTGAGAGCTGGGATACCGGCTGCTGCGAAATTCACATAACTGCGGACATTGCTTACGCATTTTACCGTTACAATTACGTAATTTCTGACGAAAAGCTGAGAAATCAGTCGGCGGAAGTCCTTGTGCAGACGGCACGCTACTGGGTCGACCGCTTCAACTATTCTGCGCAGGAGGATCGTTATCATCTGCTGTTTGTCAAGGGGCCGGACGAATACGGCGGCGTGACGACGGATGATTTTTACACCGTCTGCATGGCACGCGACAATCTGCAATATGCTGCGCAGTACGTCCGCGCACTGCCCGGCGCGCAGATTCAGGCTCTTGCGGAAAAGACCGGCCTGACCCCGCAGGAGCCGGCGCTCTGGGAGGAGATCGCGCGCAAGGTCGTGCTCGTGCGCGACGGGCTTCTGTGGCGGCAGGATTCGACCTTCGGTTATCTTGAGCCGCTGGACATCGCCGCGGCCAAGGACGGCGACGCCCCGCTGTACCACACGATCAGCTTTGACCGCCTGCAGCGCTATCAGGTACTCAAACAGCCGGATGTGCTGATGTACATGGCGCTGCGGCCCGAGCGCTTTTCCGACGCGGAGGTGTGCGCAGCGTGGGAGTATTATGAGCCGCGCACACTGCATGATTCTACCCTGAGCTTCGGCATTCACGCGCTGCTGGCCGCACGGTACGGCTTTGCGCGGGCGGTGGAATATTTTGAAAAATCGCTCTTCCTCGACCTGAAAAACGTCATGGGCAACACCGCGAACGAGGGCATCCACACTGCCGCCCTCGGCGCGACATGGCAGGCGATGGTACTGGGCTTCGGCGGTCTGGAGGAACGCGACGGCGCGCTGCATGTCAGTCCTCATCTGCCCGAGACGCTCACGGCCATGTGTTACCGCGTGCATTGGCGCGGGACGCGTTACGAGATCCGCCTGCGGCGCGGGGAAGCGCCGTCCGTGCAGAAACTGTGAAATTGACCGCTTTGCAGTTCCGGAGAAAAAACACGCGGGAGAGTGGTTTTTCTCTGGAATGTGAAAACGGTTGATGATATAATAAAATTATGGAGGTAATGAAATGAAGAAAATGAGTTCTATTGTGTCACTGCTCCTTGCCGTGCTTCTCCTTGTCGGGATGCTGGCAGGCTGCACGGGCGACCCTGCGATCCCTTCCGGCGGCTCCGAAAAACCGTCCGAAGCGCCGTCATCCGAGTCCAAGGCGACGCCGAACGAGGACATCTATCAGCTCAAGGGTTCTGTGACCATCGCCTATCCCGAGGGGGAGGTTGCGGAAATCCAGCCCGTGCTTGAAGCCTTCCGCGCACAGTATCCCAACATCGAAGTCGTGGAGGAACCCTTCCCCGGCTCCACCGGCGGTGCCTTCAACGAGTATCTGACGCAGAAGGCGGCGGCCAACGCAATGCCTGACCTGATGTGGCTGGACTGGAACGACTTCGCACCCGAGGTCGCCAGCGGCTTCGTCATGCCTCTTGACGACTACTTCTTTGCCGACCCCGAGTCGGAGTATGTGCCCAGCGGCATGACCGATCCCTATGTCTACGGCGGCAAGCTCTATGCGCTGCCCTGCCAGATGAACGCCATGGGCATCACGATGAACCTGGATATGCTCGAGGCGCTGAACATCGAGAAGCCCGGCTACGACTGGACGGTCGATGAATTCATGGAGATCTGCAAAAAGGCCATCACCGCCGACACCTGCGCCGCCGCGACGCTGGAAGACTGGGATCAGGTCTATTCCGCGCAGGCTGACGGATTGTTCTATCCCGCATATGACTATGTAAACCACACCTTCGACTTCACGAACAAGTGGGTTCCCGCAATGAACCAGCTCGCCGAAATGCGCGCCATCCCGGGCTTTGAGGCATGGTCGATGCGCTTCCCCAAGAATGAGGACGGCACTACCTCCACCGATTCCGAATATGTTGCAAAGTTCGGTGAGGCAGGTAAGGATGATACGCACTACACCTTCAAGAACGGCATGGCGCTGCTGTGCACCAACGCAACGTGGAACGATAACTGGATGCGTGGTGAGTGCCAGGTCAACTGGGATTACTGGCCCTACCCGCGTGCCAATGCCAATACCCCGACCTACACCCCGATCCATGTGGACTGCGCTTACTTAACGAGCACCTGCGCCGATCCCGATGCTGCCTTCCAGCTTCTCAAGTGGCTGACCTACGGTGTTGAGGGCAATATGCAGCGTCTGGACATCTTCGCTGCGCGCGTGGATGGTCAGACCGCGGGCGAGGACACCAAGCTCATCAAGACGTGGTTCATCCCCTGCACGCAGCATCCGGACGTTCTGGCCAAGTTCGAGCAGGCGCCGAACGTCAGCGAGGGCCTGATGGCACTATATAAGAGCCTTGAACACTCCATCCGCGGCGACCTCAACAAGATCGTCCCGGGCTACAGCAGCGTGTTCAACGATGAGGTTTCAGGAATGATCAACTCCGTCCGCGAGGGCAAGGCCAACGCTGCCGATGTTGCCGGCCAGATTGACTCCATCGTCAATGCGGCGCTCGCAGAGCAGCTTGAGATCTTCAACGAAAAAGTCGGCAAATAACCTATCTTTCTCCCACCCGGCGGCTTGCCGGGTGGGAATCGGGCGGTATCTCGGGGAGGAGGGCATCGATGAAACGGATTCTATTGGGCGTGGTCGGCGCGCTGCTTGTTGTCTGCCTTGCGGTACTGGCGGTGTTTGCGGGGATCGTGCACAGCGAAACGTCCAAACTGCACGGTGAAGCTGCCGAGGGAAGGAGTTATCTTCTCTCGGATGAGAGCGCCGCGGAAAAGCAGCTCGACTTCCGAAGCCGTATTGCGGCTGCGGCAGAGTTCCCGAGCGGCCTGCAAATCGCCGCAGAGGAGACGACCGCCGTCTCTCTGCGCGTGGAAACGGCGGGGCGATATGACCTCGTGGCGGTCTATGCCGCGCCGGAGAAGAACCTCTTTGAAAATCCTGTGAATTTCACGGTGAACGGTGCGCAGTTTACCTGCACGCTCTCCTTCCTCTGGGCGGACGACGTCTCCGAGATGAAAACCGACCGCTATGGCAACGAGGTGCTGCCAGAGCAGTATCAGCTTCCGTGGGCGGCATCCTATCTGAAGGAGGCCGAGTCCTTCTCCGGCCGTCCGCTTGCGCTCAATCTGCCTGTGGGCGAGGTCAGTGTCACGCTACAGCCGCAGAATCAAAGTCTCCTGCTCTACGGTCTGTATGCGGTCGAGCCGCAGCGGGAGCCGTCTTATGCGGAATACCTATCCGCTCTTTCCTCGGCATCTGTCTATGCCGGCGAACGTCTGACCCTTCAGGGTGAGGCCTACCGCGCAAAAAACGACAGCTCCATCCGCGGTACCAACATTCCGAATACCTCCGTTTCTCCGGCCAGTCCCTATGTGAAGCGCATCAACGCCACTGCGGACGAATCCAACAAGCGCATGGGACAGAAGCTGTACTATGAAGTGGAAGCGCCGGAGGACGGACTTTATTTTATCAGCTTCAAATACTGCCAGCCGAAAAAGACCGGCGGCTGTTCCTACAGAACCATTGAAATTGACGGCAATGTGCCGTATACCGAGCTCCGCGACGTGGGCTTTGCGTATACCGGCATCAATACATATCAAAACAAAACGCTGGATACCGGCGTTTATCTGACGCGCGGCGTGCATCTGCTCGCGCTTGAGGTCACGGCAGAGCCGATGCAGGCGCCCTACCGCGAGCTGATGGCCATTGTCAACGAGATCAACGACACCGGTATTGCCCTCAAACGCATCAAGGGCAACAACTCCGGCGAGAGCGCGGGTGTGGACACCAACCGGACATGGGACATTTTGCAGTACATGCCGGACATTCTCGATAGGATCGAGGACTGGTCCGCTCGCCTGACGGCGGTCTATGACCAATTAAAAGACATTGGCGGCATGGAGCCGACCTATGTCTCCGACCTGATGCTGACGGTGCAGAATTTGCAGCGCCTTGCGGAAAAGCCGCGCGAGATTCCAAACAAGCTGAGCTTGCTCAGCGACGATTCCAGCTCAGCCGCACAGCTTGCCGCGCTGACACTGACGAAAATCTATGAGCAGAACCTGAGCATCGACTGCATTTATCTGCACGGCGAAAACGAGCCGCTGCCCGCGCCGAAGGCTGGCATGCTCTCCGCCCTTGCCGTTGGCATCAAGCAGTTTCTCTATTCTTTCTCACGCGACATGAACGAGAGCGCGGACGTGCAGAACGAGGGGCAGATGCTCACGGTGTGGATCAACAAGCCCTCGCAGTATGTCGAGACGCTGCGCCAGCTCACCGCCGACGAGTTTACCCGCGAGACAGGCATTGAGGTCAGCTTTTCCATCATGCCGGACGAAAAGAAGATCACGCTGGCCAATTCCACCGGCAGCAATCCCGACCTCGCGCTCGGCCTGAGCTACTACCGGCCCGCAGAGTTCGCTATGCGCGGCATGGCGGTAAATTTACTGGAATTTGACGATTTTCTGGACTGGTACGGCGCGGAGTACAACCTGCGCGCACTGGCACCCATGGCCTACGAAGACGGCGTTTACGGTGCGAGCGAGACGCAGGAATTTTACGTTCTGTTCTACCGTAAGGACATTCTCGACAGCCTCGGCCTGACAGTTCCGGACACATGGGATGACGTCAAGGCCATGATGCCGGTATTGCACCGCAACGCGATGAATTTCAATCTTCCGCTGGCGAACAACGTCGGCTACAAGAGCTTCGAAGCGACGGGCGGCTTCCTCTTCCAGAACGGCGGCGATTATTATTCGCCGGACGGCTTTGCCTCGAACTTCGGCGATCCGAACACCCTGCGCGGCCTGCGGGAAATGGTCGAATTGTATCAGGTATACGGACTTGCACAGAATATTCCAAACTTTTTCAATGCGTTTCGATCGGGAAGCGTGCCCATCGGCGTGTCGAATTTCTCGACGTACCTGCAGCTTCAGGTGGGCGCGCCGGAGCTGAATGGACGCTGGGACATCGCGCTCGTTCCGGGCACGCAGCAGGCCGACGGCACGGTGCGCCGCGACTGGTCCGCAGATGCGACCTCTTCGATGATCTTCTCCAATTCGCAGAAAAAACAGGAGGCATACCGCTTCCTGAAATGGTGGCTGTCGTCCGGGACACAGCTAAAATATGCGACCGACCTGCAAATGAAATACGGCCCGGACTACATCTGGAACACCGGCAATCGCATCGCGCTGGCGGGAATGTCCTATCCGCTCGCGCACAAAAAGGTGATTTTGGAGCAGTGGTCATGGCAGCACGAAGCGCTGCGCCATCCGGCCAGTTATATTTTGGAGCGCGAGGTCTCCAATGCGTGGATCGCCATTGTCACGCAGGGCGAGCCGTTTCAGGCGCGCATCGACGAGGCGACACTGGCCTCCAACCGCGAAATTCAGCGCAAGCTCACGGAGTTCGGTTATCTGGACGAGAACGGGCAGAAGCGCAGGGACTATAATATCCATCTGATTGAGGATCTGATCGAGCGCAGAGAGGAGGACGGCCAATGATCTGCAAAGAGAAAAAGAAGCGCGCGTCCTTTTCCCTGCGGCGGACGCTTTCGCCCCTGCTGCGGCACATGAACCGGCACGCTGTGTTTTATATGCAGGCACCGTTCGTGATTTTATTTCTGCTGTTCATCATCATTCCCGTCGTCATTGCCATCGGCATCTCCTTCACGGACTTCAATTCCATCGAAAAGCCGAATTTTGTCGGCTTGGAAAACTACGTCAATATTCTGACCAACGACAATACCTTCACGGAGTTTGCAATCCCGAACACCATCGTCTATTCCGTCATCGTCGGCGTAGGCGGCTACATTCTCTCCTTCTTTCTGGCGTGGTCGCTGGCGCAGGTTCCCAAGGGGCCGCGGACGGTCATGGCGATCATTCTCTATCTGCCGTCCATGACGGCAGGCATCATGCTCTCGACGGTCTGGCAGGTGTTCTTCGCAGGCGACAAGGTCGGCTATCTGAACGCGATTTTACTCAAGCTCGACCTAATCCAAAGCCCGATCACATGGCTGTCAGATTCGCGGTATCTGATGCTCATCATGATCGTCGTCTCCCTTTGGAGCAGCATGGGCATCGGCTTTCTCTCCATGCTTGCGGGCATTCTGAACGTCAACCGCGAGCTTTACGAGGCCGCACACATCGACGGCGTGAAAAACCGTATTCAAGAGATTATATACATCACCGTTCCGGCCATCAAGCCGCACATGATGTTCGGCGCGATCATGGCCATCGTCAACGCCTTCCAGAACGGAAGCATCGGTGTGCAGCTCTCGGGCGCGAACCCGACGCCCGGCTACGCCGGTCAGCTCCTCGTCACACACGCGGAGGAATACGCCTTTGTCCGCTACGAGATGGGTTACAGTGCGGCGCTGGCGGTGATTTTGCTGCTGATCATCTGGGGCGTGTCGCAGCTTTCCAAAAAACTCTTTGCAGTCAGGGGGTGAGGACATGAGAAAAAGGCACTTGCAGATCATCGGTATCAATCCCGCACGCTTCGACCGCTCGCAGATCAAGTTTTTCCTGTATCTGGTTCCGATCACGGTTTTGATGGGACTTCCCATCGTGTTCATTTTCTTCAATGCCTTCAAACCGCTTGATGAGCTGCTCAATTACCCGCCGAAGTTCTATACGCTGCGCCCGACGCTCCAGAATTTCCGTAACCTCATGGCGACCTCGGCCAATAAGGCCATTCCCATGAGCCGCTACCTGTTCAACAGTATCCTGACGACGTTGGCCGTCGTGTTCTTCACGCTGATGATTACGACCATGGCGGCCTACTGTATGTCCAAGAAGAACTACCGCCTGAAGAAGCTCCTGTTCGGCATCAACGAGGCGGCTCTGATGTTTGTCTCGGCGGCGGTGGCGATCCCGCGCTATATCATCGTCAGCAAGCTCGGACTGGTGGACAGCATCTGGGCGCACATCGTGCCCATGCTCTCCATGCCGGTGGGACTATATCTGGTCAAGCAATTCATAGACGACCTGCCGGATGAGATGATCGAGGCGGCGCGGCTGGACGGTGCGGGCGATTTTTATATCCTTCGAAAAATCGTCCTGCCGAATATCAAGCCAACCTTGGCGACTGTTGCAATTCTGGCCTTTCAGGCCTCGTGGAACAGTATGGAGGCCTCAAATTACTACATCAATAACGAGGCGCTTAAGAGCTTCTCATTCTATATGTCCACGCTGACGCAGGCCTCGGGCAATGCCAATGCCATGGTCGGCCAGCTTGCAGGCAACGCGGTCGCCGGGCTTGGCATGCAGGCCGCTGCGACACTTATCATGTTCCTGCCGAACCTGATTCTGTTCATCATTTTGCAGTCGCGGGTCATGAACACCATGTCCCACTCCGGTATGAAATAGGAGGGCTGCGCATGAAACAAAACTACTTGCGGCTCGGCGCGCTGCTGCTGTGCCTCGTGTGTCTTCTGTCGCTGCCCGCCCGCGCGGTCGAGGGTACAAGCTACACTTACACGCTTTCCGCCGACCGTACAAAGCTCGTCCTGACAGCCGACGCCTATCTGCCCGCCGGCATCTATTTTGCAGGTGCGGGCCTAAGCTCGCCCGAGGACTTATATCTTTGCGGGCGGGAGCTTTACATCGCGGATACCGGCAACCACCGCATTGTGGTCTATTCCATGGACACGGGTAGCCTGACCTCCTTCGGAGAGAACGATCTGAAAAAGCCCACCGGTCTCAGTGTGGACGGCGCGGGCAGGGTATACGTCGCCGATTACGGCGCGGAGCAGGTCGTGATCTTTGCACCCGACCGGAGCGTGGAGCGCTGCCTGACGCGCCCGACGGAGGCATATTACGGTGCAAGTCCCTATAAGCCGCAGAAGGTGGATCTGGACAGCTACGGCAATCTGTTTGTTATCAGTGAGGGCACCTACGAGGGAATTTTGCAGTTCGACCGAAACGGGAACTTCAACGGCTTCTTCGGCGCGAATAAGACGAAGGGTCTGAGTGCGGTGGAGTGGTTCCAGAAGATCTTCTACACCGAGGAGCAGAAGTCCAAGATGTCCTTCCGCACGCCGCCGAATATCGTTGCGCTGGACGTCGCGGCCTCCGACATGGTCTTTTCCGTCACGCAGAACGACCGAAAGCAGGCCATCAAAAAGCTGAATATGGCGGGGGTCAATGTCTATTCGGACGGTCTCGACTGGGGCTATGGAAACTATGCCGACGTTGCCGTTCTGCCCGACGGCAGTGTCTTTGCCGTGACGGCTACGGGATTGATCAACGAATTCAGTGAGGAAGGGGACTTCCTTCTGGAATTCGGCGGCGAAGCCAAGAAAACCGACCGCAGCGGTCTGACCGCCGTGGTCAGCGCGATCGAGGCGGACGAAAACTGCAATCTCTATGTCCTCGACAAAGAGCGCGGTGTGGTTCAGGTATGGTATCCCACGGACTATGCCAAGCTCCTGCACCGCGCCGAGGCCGATTTCAAGCAGGGGCATTACGAGGACAGCCTTGCTGCATGGACGCAGATCTTACGAATGAATCCAACGGCTTACATGTCCAACCTCGGCTATGCCAGGGCGCTGTTCCAGCTCGGACGCTACAGCGAGGCGGCGGAGAGCTTCCGCGATATTCGCCACGAAAACGGCTACTCCGACTGCTTCTGGGAGCTGCGCAGCGCGTGGATGCGCGCAAACATGGGGAAAATTTTGACCGGGCTTGCCGGTTTTTCCGTCCTGTGCGCGCTTCTGGAGCTTCTGCAAAAGCGCTTCGGCTGGCAGGACGCGCTCTCCGAGCGCTACACGCGCTGGTGCGGCAGACATAAGCTGGGCCGGGCGCTGACCGCGGATGTGTTCTATTTCCTGCGTCATCCCATCGATGGCGTTTACTACCTGAAGATCGGAGAGCGCGGCAGCGTGGCCGCGGCGTCGATCCTCTATTTTGCGGCGCTGGCGATCTACATGCTCTGCCGCGGACTGACGTCCTTTGTGTTCGGCGGCGGGTATTCCTACTACAATGACCCGGTTGCAATTCTGCTGATCGTCCTCGCGCCGTCCGTACTGTTTCTGTTTGGCAGCTATCTGGTCAGTGCCATCCACGACGGCGAGGGCAGCCTGAAAACGGTGTATATCACCTTTGCCTACAGCCTCTCCGCCTTTGTGCTCGGCTGGCCGCTTCTGACGCTGCTATCCCACGCCTTCACGCTTACGGAGCTGTTTGTCTACCGGCTGCTGGCTTTCCTGATTCTGGGCTATACCGGCACGCTGATTTTCGTCAGCATCAAGGAGGCGCAGGTCTATTCTCTGCGCAAGACGGCCGCGAACATTTTCCTCACGCTGTTTTTCATGGCGGTGGCGATCCTTGCGGCAGTCATCCTCTTTATCCTCTGGCGTGAGCTGCTGTCTTATCTTTTGGAAGTTTTTGAGGAGGTGCGTTACCGTGTGTTTTCATAAATGGTTTGTCCGGCTCGGTGCGCTGCTTCTGAGCGCGGCACTGCTGACACTCTGCACCTTTGCCGCAGACGAGACGCCCATGACCGACGGCCTGCTGGAGGCCAATTCCAACCGGCAGGTGCACTCCTTCTCCGACGCGCCGGTGGAAAGTCAATTTACCACGGAAGGCTTTGAAAAAATCGGAGAAACACAGGAACTCGAGCTTTATCTCAACCGGCAGGAGGCCGCGCTGCGCATCCGCAGCAAGGCCACGGGCTATGTCTGGGGAGCGCTTCCCATTGGCGAAGCCGAGGGGCTCAACACCGCGTGGCGCTGCTACGGCAACGGCCTCGTGTCCATCGAATGCGTGAACGTCGAGGGCGCGGAGAGCCGCGTCAGCATCGGAAAGGACGGCAAGACGGAGTACGAAGTCTTGGACGATGGCCTTCTTTGCAGCGTGGACTTCCGGCAGCAGGGGATCGCTTTTCAGGTAAAGGTCTCGTGGGCGGACAGCCGCGTGACACTTGAACTGGTGGACGGCAGTCTTACCGAGCGCGGCGAGGGTTTCTTCCTCAAATCCATGAGCTTCCTGCCTTTTCTCGGCAGCTCCTATTCCGACACCGTGGACGGCTACATCCTGCTTCCCGACGGCTGCGGCGCGCTCATCCGCTACCGCAAGCCCGCCAATTACAGCTCGACCTACGCCGCGCGCATATATGGCAAGGATTACGGCATCGAATCTCTGGCCAGCACTGCGGACAACACCGCCCGCCCGGAGGCGCAGGCGCTCATGCCCGTCTATGCAATGGTACACGGCGCGGGGCAGAATGGCTTTTTGGCGGTCGTGGACGAGGGCGCAGAGTATACCAGCATCGTCGCCGCGCCTGCACAGATGAACAACCCCTATAACTGGGCATCGGCACGCTTTGAATTTCGGCAGAAGTATGTGAAAAAAATCAACCGCAAGGAGGGGGCGGGTGCAAACGTCTATCAGGAAACGCCCAACGCGGTCGTGCCGAAGATCTCCTTCTATTTTACGCAAGGCGAACAGGCCAATTACGACGGCATGGCGGTGCTCTACCGTCAGATGCTGATCGAACAGGGCGTTTTGACGCCGCTGACGAAGCAGGATGACACGGTCCCGCTGCACCTGGAGGTGCTGGGCGCGGACAAAAAGGAGAATTTCCTCTGGAACACAACGCAGGTCTTTACCACACTTGCGCAGGCGGAGGAGATGCGCCGGAGCCTTGCCGACGCGGGGATTACAAAGCTGGACATGGTGCTGCGTTGCTACGCAAAGAAAAACGAATGCGGCGCAAAGCTGCTGTCCCGTATCGGAAACAAAGAGGACATTGCCGCACTCGACCGCGCGCTGCGCGAGACGGGCGGCTCGCTCTCCCTCTATTTGGACCCCATTACAGCGAATGAGGATCAGATCACGCTGCGCAC
>UQWH01000024.1 GCA_900544705.1 uncultured Eubacteriales bacterium
TGCATGTGTTAGGCACGCCGCCAGCGTTCGTCCTGAGCCAGGATCAAACTCTCAATAAATGGTATCTTAACCGCCGCTCTCGCAGCGCCTAAAATCAATCATCCATTGAATAATTCGCTCTTAGCTATTACTCAAGAATTTCTTCGTTGGCTATTCTTACACAATCTCAGTAATTTCTCACTGACATCTTTAAGAACAACTTTAATCTTAATCAAAATCGTCCTTTGGTGTTTCGTTCATGTTTCTCGTTGTTTAATTTACAAGGTACACCCTGTCGCTCGATCGCTCACGCTCTCTCGCGACAGCTTGTATATGATACCATAAGTTCGCTGCTTTGTCAAGCAGTTTTTGAAAGATTTTCCCGATTTTTTTCAGGCTCCACATATGCCGTTTTTCGGTTTTCTTCCCCACCAGATATAGATTTTCCAGCTTTTGCTCCTTGCATTTATCGTGCTTCTTTGCTATGCTGGCGTTGAAAATAATTCTGACGGAGGAAAGAAAATGTCCGGCCGCATTTTGTCCACACTGATCACCTGGCTGATGCTGATCGCCGCCATTGCTGCAAAATAGCTACATAAAAACGGGAATGCAGATGCATTCCCGTTTTTATATTATTTACTTTTTTTCAAATTCCTTTGCCACATCTTCCAAAAGCTGGCGGATGGGCAGATGCTGCGGGCAGGCCTTTTCGCATTTTCCGCATTTCAGGCAATCGGAAGCACGTCTGCCGGAGGTAGTGTGCGTCCGGTAGTGATAATCCGCAGTCCAGTCATCATAGAGCTGCTTACTGTTCATCGCCGCAAACAGATCCGGAATTGCAATATGCTGCGGGCAACCGTCCGTACAGTAACGGCAGGCAGTGCAGGGAATCAAATGTAATCCGTTGAAGACCTCTTGTACATCCTTTATGGCAGCCAGTTCACGCTTATTCAGCGGCACAAAATTCTTCATATAGCTGATATTATCCTGCATCTGCGCAAGGCTGCTCATCCCGGAGAGTACCATACAGATGCCGGGAAAGCCCGCCGCGAAACGGATAGCATAGCTCGCCAGGCTGCCGCCGTGCAGCTCTCTCAGAATCTCAGCCGCTTTTTCCGGCAAATTCACGAGATTGCCGCCCTTGACCGGCTCCATAACGATCACAGGCTTGCCAAATTTCCGGCAAACCTCATAGCAGGCGCGGCTCTGAACCGTCGGATTGTCATAATCAACATAGTTGAACTGGATCTGCACGATCTCAATCTGCGGATACTCCGTCAGGATCTGCTCCAGAACCTCAGGGCGGTCATGAAAGGAGAGCCCGACATGGCGAATCTTGCCCTCCGCCTTCATCTCGAAGGCTGTTTCGTAGGCGCGGCACTCCTTAAAATACTTAAAAACCTCTGCATTCTGCGCATGCATCAGGTAAAAATCAAAATACGCCACACCGCAGGCTTCCAGTTGGCTCTCAAGGAAGGGACGGATGTCCTCCTGCTTTTGAAAGAAGGAGTTCGTCAGCTTATTCGTCAGAAGATAGCGATCGCGCGGATAGCGGCCGGTAAGACAATCTTTCAGCGCCAGCTCACTTTTACCGTCAAGATAGCCGTGGGCCGTGTCGAAATAGTTAAAACCGTTTTCCAGAAAAGTGTCCACCATCCGGCTGGTTTCTTCGGTGTCCACCTCGCCGTCCTTCATCGGCAGGCGCATACAGCCAAAGCCAAAGTTTTTCTTGATCTTTTCCATTGTCAGGTTCTACTTTCGTTTTTCCTGTTTTCTTCCAGCAGTGCGGCTGCCAGAAGCGCATCACGGGTACGGCCATTGTATAATCCGGCCAGCACGAGAATTCCCATTGCCAGCACGATCGCGCCGGAGAGCAGATAGCGGTCGGCCCAACCGATCAATACGGCAGAGCCAAAATCCCCCAGAAGATACGCGGCGATCACCACCGCAGCGGCCAGCGCCAGCGCGGCAATGCACAGCTTCCTTGCGCGGCGGAAGCGCAGCGCAAGCGTCCTGCACGGCTCCTGTGCATATGTTTTCTTCGTGATCTCCGCCCAGCGCGCCGGTTCCTCCCGGCGGAGCTCTTCGGAAAGGGTGCTCAGATACTTCTTTGCCGCTTTGTTCTTCGGATCGTCCAGTGCGGCTTGCAGTTTGTCAAATTCAATTTCCATATCATCTATACTGGATCTTCATTCCCTTGACGTGCAGCGGACTGACGGAAAGCACGGCAGGATCGCCGGCCTTGCAGTCCACCCGGCTGACATCCACCGCCGCGTGCAGCATCCCGATCTGCCCGACCACGGGGCAGTGTTTTCCGCCGATCTGCACCGTCAGGCGCCTGCGGCGCAGAAGGCCGCGCAGTCCCGACAGGATCAGATGGATGCAGTCGCGCGCGCGCGTCACGCCGCTCTGCGCGCTGACGCCGAAGCCGTTATACCAGCCCACGGGGACAATGGCGACGCGGGTATCTTTTTTCGCTTTCCAGATCGCACCATAGCCCGTGGTGTGCCCCTTCGGCAGGAGGCGAACCGTGTCGATCTGCGCCTCCACATAGCCCACCGGCCGCAGCCCCGTCTGGAAGGGCATCCGCCCCAGAATGGCGGAGCCGAGCCGCACCGCGTCGCAGTGCATCTCCGGAAAGCGCAGGAAAGCCGAGGAATTGCAGCAGTGCACCGTGCCGGTTTCGTACCCGGCGGCGCGGATTTTTTGCACAGTCTCCTGAAATGCCGCAAACTCCGCGCGCGTACGCGCTTCGTTGTTGAACGCGCAGTCAAAATGCGTATAAATGCCGCTGATAGCGATGTGCTTCTCCTCGCGGTACAGGCGCAGGATTCCCTCCACGTCCTCCGGCAGGAAGCCGAAGCGCCCCATGCCGGTGTCGATCTTGACGTGCACCTCCGCAACGTCGGCGCGCTGCGCCGCGATCTCGTTGACCAGCGCCGCCATTTCCGGCGAGCCGACGGTCAAAATTGCGCGCAGGTCGATCAGGCGATTGATCTCCTCTGCATTTTCCACTGAACGCAGCATCAGGATCTGCGCCGTGTCAAAGCCGTTTTCGCGCAGAAGCTCCGCCTCGCGCACCTCTGTCACACAGAAATGGTCAATGCCGTGCTCCGCAAGGCGCTGCGCCAGCGGAACAACCCCAAGACCGTAGCCGTTGCCCTTGACCACCGCCCAGATCTGCACATCGCCCGCCTTGCGCTTAAGAAGCTCGATATTATAAGACAGGCAGGAATTCTCCACCACATATGCTTTCATCGTTTGTCCTCAGACTTACTTTTTCTTTCTGCCGGGGCCGCGCAGGATCTTCCGGCGCAGGTTGTAGGCAAAGCCGAGCAGCTTGTTGACCGCCGGGCGGAACACGACCTCAATCTCGCCCACGTACTCCACGACCTCACCGCGGAACTTGCGCTTGAACACGTACAGGCCGTACAGGGGGCTGGACTCGTCCTCGACCGCGGCGATGCCGCCGAAGTCGTACAGGCGGATGCCGTTGGCTGCCGCCGTGGAGATCATCTTCCACTGCATGGCGTAGTTCGGCATCTTGTCGCGGTGGCTGTTGGAGCTGGCGCCGTAGAGGTGCAGGCTGCGGTTGCCATAGGTGATGTTGATCGCGCCGGAGATCGCCTTGCCCTCGTAGTAGCTGAGGTAGAGCTTCAGGTGGTCGCCCATCTCGTCGTACATCCGCTCAAAATAGGACAGCGGACGCACGCTGAAATGGTCGCGTTCGCAGGTTTCCTGCATGATCTCATAAAATTCCGGCAGGCTCTCGCGTCCGCATTCGCGCACCTCGACACCGAATTTCGCCGCACTGCGGATGGCATAGCGGGTCTTATAGGGGAAGTGCATGAACATCTCGTCCGGCGTTCTGCCCGCAATATCGAGGATATACACGACAGAGGGCTGGAGGCTGGAGGAAAAATCGCTGCCGTCAAACTTGAAGCTGCCGCCCAGCGACTGCATGATCTGCACGAATTCCTCGTCGTCCTTGCGGATGTTCGGGTCCATTTTCAGGACATAGCTCTTGTATTTCTTGGCAAGGACCTTTGCCCCCTCCATCAGCTCCGCCAGAAGCACCTTGTCATGCGGGTCGCAGACCGGGCCGCGGGGCGCGTACATGATGGAATAGCCCATCACGATCGGGCGGATCAGCACCAGCATGCCGGCCTTGATCTTGCCGTCCTCGCCGCGCGCCGCGATGATCTCGGTGATGAATTTATTCTTGACCTTGCCCCACTCCGGGCTCTGATGGAACATCCCGTTTTCGCTGTGCAGCAGGAATTCTTCGTATTCGCCGTATTGCTCTTTCGTTAAAATCTCCAATGGAAAAAACCGTCCTTTGTTCAATACTTTTCGCCTGTTTTCCTGATTATCATAATAATCAAACCGAGGGCGCTTGTCAAGTCCGCGGGCGGTTTTTGCCGCCCCGCCGGACGCAAACAACTGCTTGCACGGCGCGGCCGGCTGTGGTATACTGAAAGCATCCAAAATTACGAACAAAGGAGCTGTCTGGCATGAAAAAACTACTTCGCGGCGGCACCGTCATCAACGCATCCGGCCGTCAGGCCGCCGACGTCCTCATTGACGGCGAGAAGATCGCCGCCGTCGCGCCGGGGCTTTCCTGCGCGGATGCGGAGGTCATCGACGTTTCCGGCAAGCTGCTTTTCCCCGGCTTCATCGACGCGCACACACACTTTGATCTGGATGTCTGCAACACAACGACCGCCGACGACTTCTGCACCGGCGGCCGCTCCGCACTGCGCGGCGGCACGACCATGATCATCGACTTTGCCTGCCCGAACAAAGGCGAGACTCTGCAATACGGCCTTGACCTGTGGCACAAGAAGGCCGACGGCCGCACCGCCTGCGACTACAGCTTCCACATGACCATAGACGACTGGAACGAGGAGATCATCGCGGAGCTGCCCAAAATGTTTGAGCAGGGCATTTCTTCGTTTAAGATGTACCTGACCTACCCGGCCATGATGATCGGCGACGAGAACATTTTCCGCGCCCTGCAGGAGCTGAAAAAGCTGGGCGGCATCGCCGGCGTCCACTGCGAAAATGCCGGGGTGATCGACGCGCTGATCGCGGAAAAGAAGGCCGCAGGCGAGCTCTTCCCCGCCGCGCATCCGCAGTGCCGCCCGGCCGAGCTGGAGGCCGAGGCCGTCGGCCGCCTGCTGAAAATGGCGAAGCTGGCGGACGTGCCGGTCGTCGTCGTACATCTCTCCTCCGCCGCGGGCCTACGGGAGATCGAACAGGCGCGTGCGCTGGGGCAGAAGGTCTTTGTGGAGACCTGCCCGCATTATCTGCTGATGGATGACAGCCTGTACTCCAAGCCCGATTTTGAGGGTGCAAAATATGTATGCGCGCCGCCTCTGCGCAAGAAGCTGGACAACGAGGTCCTGTGGAACGCGCTGGCGACCGGCGAAATCCAGACCGTTTCCACCGACCATTGCAGCTTCACGCTGGCCCAGAAGGCCGCCGGCCGCGATGACTTCACCAAGATCCCCGGCGGTATGCCCGGCGTGGAGACCCGCGGCGTGCTGCTGTACACCTACGGCGTGGCGGCGGGCCGCATCACTGCCGAACGCATGGCCGACGTTCTGTCTGAAACACCCGCAAAGCTCTACGGCGCCTATCCGCGCAAGGGCTGCATCGCGCCCGGCGCGGACGCGGACATCGTGGTCTATGACCCGGAGGGCACGACCGTCGTTACGGCGGCCGATCAGGCGGCGAATGTCGATTACGCGCCCTTTGAAGGCTATGAGATCGCCGGGCACATCGCCAAGGTCTTCCTGCGCGGCGCGCTCCGCGTGGAAGAAGGCAGGATCCTGGATGACCGCGGCGGACAGTTCATCCCACGCGGCAAGTGCGAACTGTAAATTAGTTGATAATTGACAGTGGACAGTGGGTGAAATTTCCCCGCTGTCCACTGTCAACTTTCAACGCTCAACTTGCTTTGTGGAGCGAGATCGTCAAAATTCGACCGTTTTTGCAGTGAATTTCCACAAATATCCCGAAATTGCTTGCTTTTTTTTAGAACACCGTGTATAATGCAGCTATCTTCCCAATATTGGAGGCTTGATTTTCATGAGCCGCATTGACAAGGAAAATTACTATCTCGACATCGCGGAAACCGTTCTGGAGCGCTCCACCTGCCTGCGTGCAGCCTACGGGGCGCTGATCGTGCGCAACGACGAGATCGTTTCCACCGGCTATAACGGCGCGCCGCGCGGCCGCAGCAACTGCTCCGAGCTGGGCTACTGTATCCGCGACCGGCTGAATATCCCCTCCGGCCAGCGCTATGAGCTGTGCCGCAGCGTTCACGCCGAGACCAACGCCATCATCTCCGCCGCCCGCAGCGAGTGCATCGGCGGGACCATGTACCTCGTGGCAAAGAATTTCGCGGACGACACGCTGCTGACGAATTTGCAGCCCTGCCCCATGTGCCGCCGGATGATCATCAACGCCGGCCTCTCCAAGGTCGTCATCCGCCGCAGCGAAACCACCTACGACGTCATCAACGTGCAGGAATGGGTCTTTAACGACGACTCCGTCATCGACCCGAACGAATTTCAGGCATAAAAAGCACCCGGCGCTGCTTTGCAGCGTCGGGTGTCCTATTCCTATAAGTTCTGGCCGATCTCGCTTTCCCGGATGTTCGGGTTGAGATACCGGTCTTTTTTCTTCCGGTTTTTATACACGATGGCCTTCTGCGGGCAGCGGTGGTAGCAGCCGAGGCAGGCAACGCACCGGTCGGCGAAGCAAATTCTTCCATTTTCCAGCGAGATATTCTGCACGGGGCAGAGCCTTACGCATTTCCCGCACTGCACGCAGGCTTCCGTTGCCGAAAAGTCCCGCGCGATCAGGTGCCAGTTTGCCTTGTTCTTTTCATAGAGTGCTCTTCTGGTCTTTCCTGCCGCGGGCAAATGCACCTCGCCCCGCTGCATGGAGGCGATCAGGCGGTCGATCTTCTTTTCCGCGCGCCGCAGCACCAGCCTGTTGTAAAAGCCCGGCGTGGAAAAGGTCAGCGTGTAGTTTTCCGGCATGGCGACCGTATAGACGGCCTGAAGCCGCTTTCCATACTGCCGCGCAAACTCGCAGACGAGCCGCTCCGCGCCGCCTGTCATCCCGCCGTAGCTCAGAACGACCGTCACCTGCGCCGCCGGGGTCATCCGCAGGAAGAAATCATAGGTGTGCACCGGCAGGCCGTAGGAATACACCGGCGAAACCAGAACGATCTCCTCGAACTCGCTCCCGTCGCCCGTGTAATCCGGCAGATAGAGAATGCGCCCCAGCAGCTTTTCCCGGATGCGTTTTGCAAGATACAGGCTGTTTCCCGTCGATGAAAAATACAGAATTCCCCGCATCATTTCCCCTCTTTTCGCTTCCTGATTATACTATATCCTCCATTTTCTGTCAACACGGTTTGAACTTTCCTATTTGCGGGAAAAATCCGGACAAGGAGGGATTTTATGGTCAAAGGAAATTCTCGTCAGGTGCTCGTGGTCAAATCGCCGGATCCGCGCCTGTTCGAGCAGGCGATCTTTCTTCTGCGTGAGGACGCCGCCGAGCAGGAGGGCGTTACGCCCCACGAGCTTCTGGAGGAAGCGCAGACGATCGCGGAGCAGTACGCCGCACAGGGGATACGGAAAAAGCGGCCCCTGCTGCGCAGATTTTTCTGGGCGCTCGCGGGCGCAGCGCCGGTCGCGGCAGCGTGGCTGGCCAGCGCCGTATTTTTGAAATAATCCCTACGGTTCGCCGGCAGCTTCCGGCGGGCCGCTTTTTTATGACGGCTTTCCTAGCAAACTAGCTGTGCAGGTTTTTTATCAGTTCGGCTTGTCTTTTGCAGAGAATTATGGTAAACTGATAAGAAACAGAGGAAAGGAGGAAGCCCTGTGCAGTTTTTGGGAAAGGACATCGCTTCTCCCGTCGTTCTCGCGCCCATGGCCGGCGTCACGGACTACGCCTTCCGCACCGTCTGCGCGGAGCTCGGCGCGGCCGTCACCGTGACGGAAATGGTTTCCTCCCGCGCGTTGGTCTATCAGGACAGAAAAAGCCGCGTCCTTCTGCGAAAAAACGAAGGTTCCCTCTGCGGCGTGCAGCTCTTCGGCAACGACCCGGAGGTCATGGCGCAGGCCGCCGTCCTCGCGCTGGAATACAGTGGGTGTGACTTTATCGACCTCAACATGGGCTGCCCCATGCCAAAAATCGTCAACAACGGCGACGGCTGTGCCCTGATGAAGGACGTGCCCCTTGCCGGGCGCATCGTCCGCGCCGTCCGGGACGCCGTTTCCGTCCCCGTCACCGTCAAGACCCGGCTGGGCTGGGATCGCGGCTGCATCAACGCTCCGGAGCTTGCCCGCGCCGCCGCCGAAAACGGTGCCGATGCGATCGCCGTCCACGGGCGCACCAAGTCCATGCTCTATTCTGGCCGCGCGGACTGGGACAAAATCAGGGACGTCTGCGCCGCCGTTTCCATTCCCGTGATCGCCAACGGCGACATCGACTCGCTGGAAGCTGCGCTGCGCTGCCGGATGCGCTCCGGCGCTTCCCTGTTCATGGTCGGGCGCGCCGCCTTCGGCGACCCGTGGCTTCTCGGTCAGATCGGCGCCGCGCTGAACGGCGCGGAACCCGCCCCGCGCCCCGCGCTGGATGAGCGCATGGATCTTGCCCTGCGGCAGATCGGACTTGCTGCCTCGGACAAGGGCGAACACATCGCGTGCCTGGAGGCACGCAAGCATCTTGCATGGTATCTGCGCGGCGTCGCGCACAGTTCATTTTATAAGGATCAGATCTCCCGTCTGTCCACGTTGGAGGAGGTCTACGCGGTCGTGAAAGCGATCAAACGGGATTTGAGGTGATCAGAATAGACGAGAAAAAGTACATCAAAAAAGCAGCCGCGGGCGACACCGGTGCCTTTGAATATCTCGTGCTGCAATACCAGCCGCAGGTCTACCGGCTCGCCTTCCGCATGACGAACCATCCGGAGGATGCCGCCGACCTGACACAGGAGGTTTTCCTGAAGGCTTGGAACAATCTGGATAAATTTGAATTCAAATCCGCCTTTTCTACATGGCTCTATCGGCTGGCATCCAACCTGTGCATTGATTTTCTGCGCAACAACCGCCGCCGGCAGAATCTCCCCCTCACCTTTGAGGATGAAGAGGGAGAGGAGCAGCGCATTGAAGTGCTGGATCCCGCGCCTCTGCCGGAGGAGCGCGTCATCGCCGCGGAGGGGCAGGCGCGTCTTTCCGCCGCAATGGAGGAGCTGGAGCCGGAGCATCGCCAGATTCTGACGCTGCGTGTGGTCAACGACCTGAGCTATGCAGACATCGCGGAAATCCTCGGCGTCAAGGAAGGGACGGTCAAATCCCGCCTTGCACGCGCAAGAGAAAAACTCAGAAAAAATTATTACAAATGAGGAACAAAAGTAACTGCACCCCGTCTAACCAGACAGAAAGGAGGTTGCGGTATGGATTGTGAATTCTATTATCCCTTGCTCAGCGCACATATTGACGGCGAAAACTCCGAAGCAGAAGAAGCACAGCTGCAAGAACACCTTGCGGTCTGTCCGCATTGCCGCGCACTCCTGAAGGAATGGCAGCAAACGGACGGCCTGCTCGCGCAGACGCCTGCGCCGCCCGCCGATCTGACAGCGCGCATCCTGAAGCAGCTTCCGAAGAAGCGCAAGCGCCGCGGGCTTCTCTATTTCGCCGCGCCCGCAGCCACGCTTGCAGCGGCGGCCGTGCTGGCACTGGCCGTGTTCGGCGCGATGAACCTGCCCGCCTACGCGAAAAACAACAGCCACTTGGAGTTTGCTTCCGAAGACAGCGCCGCGTTCTCCGACTCCGACTACCTTCTTGCGGATGCGCCGCGCGCTTATGGCAACGAAACCGCGTCGGACAACGGAACCACCGAAGCGCAAAAATCCTTCTCTGCCATGTCAAATGGCAGCGGTCTTGCAGAGGAGCTCTCCGCATCTCCCGTGATGGTGGTCTGGTATTCAGAGGAGCAGGCGCCTTTCGCGGATCTCACGCCGGTGATGGAGCTTCCCATGGATGAGGAATCCGGCACAGCTCTGTCCGGTACCCTTTCCGCCCTGTTGCCGCAGTCTTCCGGGCTTGCGGAAAATATCACGGATGTCCTCTGCTCCGCCGCGTCGAACATCACGCTCTACCTGCCCGCCTACAGCGAAATGCCGGAACTGTTGGATCGCTGCACGGGACAATACAAAGTCGCGCTCTATTACCCCGCCGGAACACCGGAACCCTCCGATTCCTTCCTGCTGCTGGCGGTCACCGCACCTTAAATGTAATAAAAAATCCTTTTTTTCGCAAACTATCCGCGAGGTGTCGTTTGTGAAAAAGAGGATTTTTTTCTGTCTGCTTTCGGTTTTTCTGCTGATCCCACGTGTTTCCGCGAAGGAGGATTACATCCGCTGGGTGGAATTTGACGTCGGACTCTCGCCCATGCAGCGTGCGCTGGAGCTGGACATCGCCTCGCAGGGCGAGGAACCACCGCTTTCGTGGATCGACCTGCTTGCGCTGGCCGCGACGCGCTGCGGCGGCGGGAAGGGCATCACCGCTTCCCGGGTCGATCAGGCAGCGAAGGAGCTGCGCGGCGGCCGCGATCCAAAAGAGCTGCTGGGCGCACAGTACAAATATTTTTCCTACTATCGCGAGGCCTACCACGCCGTGCTCGGCGGGCTGGTGGGGCATTATGCCATCGCGGTTCCCAACAAGGAAACCGGAACCACCGAATGGGTCCCAGCCTACGGGCTGAAGGCCTTCTCCCCCATTGCCGCGGGCTACGGCTATGCCCACTACGATGACTTCGGTGCAAAGCGCAGCTATGGCTTTTCCCGCCCCCATCTCGGAAACGACCTGCTCGGCACACTGGGAACGCCCATCGTCGCCGTGGAGGGCGGCACCGTCGAGGCGCTGGGCTGGAATCAATACGGCGGCTGGCGGATCGGCATCCGCTCGGACGACCGCCTGCGCTACTACTATTACGCCCACCTGCGAAAAGACGCGCCCTACGCCCCGGGTCTTGCCGAGGGGCAGCACGTGAACGCAGGCGACGTGATCGGCTTCATGGGCCGCACCGGCTATTCCCGCAAGGAGAATGTCAATAACATTGAGGCCGTCCATCTGCACTTCGGCATGGAGCTGGTCTTTGACGAAAGTCAGAAGGAATGCGACTCCGAGATCTGGGTCGATGTCTACAGCCTCGTGCGTCTGCTCTCCTCCCACCGCAGCAGCGTGCAGTACAACAAAGAAACCGGCCGGTGGGAGCGGCTCTATCCCTACCGCGATCTGGATGCGGAGTAAGGATGCTCAATCAAAGGGATTCCCGATAAAATCCGCAAAGCTTCTCTATCAAATCAATTGTTGTTCGTTGATCATGAGCTTGAATTGCAGACCCAGCTTTTCGGCAGCCTTGCGGCAGAGGATCATGCGCTGCATGAAGATCTCAAAATAGTCCATGACCGAACCATAGTGCGTGTCGACCGTCAGCTTGAGCTTGATGAGGGTCTTTTCCTCATTGATTTTCAAAAGGGACTTCGTGACGGAATAGTTCACGCGGTCATGAATATCAAAGGAGGCCGTGTCCGTGTTGCGGACGCGGCTTCTTCTTACATCCGCCTTATCCGCAAGGATGAGCGCCGCCGACAGCGCATTGACCGGCACGCCCGTGCCCTCATCGTGATTGCCGATGGCCGTCACGACAGTCGCCACATCCTCAGCGGGACAGCCGAGACTCGTCAGGATCTGGAAGGCCATCACCGCGCCGCTCTGAGAGTGATCGACCCGGTTGACCAGATTGCCGATATCGTGCAGATAGCCCGCGATCTGCGCCAGCTCCACCGTGTGGGCGTCGTAGCCGAGGGTTTCGAGAATATAGCGTGCGGTCTGCGCCACGTGGGTCACGTGGGCAAAGCTGTGCTCCGTATAGCCGAGCGCGACCAGAGACTCGTCCGCCTTCTGAATATAAGCGCGGATCGTTTCGTTGGCAGCTATTTCCTGAAAAGTCATAAGCTCCTCCTGAATTCATCATTGTCTACAAAAATGATACCACGCTCTTGTGCAGATTGCAAGATTCCGCTCCAGTAAATTTTTCCCGGACATTTTGAAAAAAACCGTTGACAAAGTACATTCGCTGTGCTATACTTAGCTCGCTTTAATTCACTAATGAATTAGCGAAATAAATCAATGAGGTGAGCAAAATGAAAAAAATTCTGGCGGTTATTTGTGTGGGCGCGCTGCTTCTGGCGCTTCTGGCAGGCTGCGGTGCAAAGGAATCCTCCACCGGCAGCGATTCCGAATATATCAAAGACAAGGGGACGCTGGTCATCGGCATCACGGTCTTTGAACCCATGGACTATCAGGACGCCTCCGGCGAGTGGGTCGGTTTTGACGCGGACCTTGCCAAGGCTTTTGCCGAATCTCTGGGCGTCAAGGCGGAATTCCAGATCATCGACTGGAACAACAAGGTTTTTGAGCTGAACGGCAAGACCATAGACGCGGTCTGGAACGGCATGACCCTGACGGACGAAGTCAAGTCGGCCATGGAGTGCTCCACCCCCTACTGCAACAACGCGCAGATCGTCGTTGTGCCAAAGGAATCCGAGGCGCAGTACCAGACGGTGGAAAGCCTGAGCGCCCTGACCTTCGCCGTCGAAAACGGCTCGGCAGGCAAAAAGCAGGCAGAGGCGCTCGGTCTGAACTACATTGAAGTGGAAGATCAGGCGACCGCACTTCTGGAGGTCAGCTCCGGCACCGCGGACGCGGCCATCATCGACTCCCTGATGGCCGGCGCAATGATCGGCGAAAACACTAGCTATTCCGACCTGACCTGCACGGTCAGCCTGAACAGCGAGGAATACGGCGTGGGCTTCCGTAAGGGCTCCGATCTGGCCGGGCTTCTGAACGATTTTCTGAAAGAACAATATGCCAACCGAAACATGCAGACGCTCGCCGAAGCCTACGGCGTGCAGAAAGCGCTGATCGCGCAGTAAAATCTCTGCCGGATCCCGGCAAGTCAGGTGGTTTTCCATGATCTCAACCGTCATCAGCGCACTGAATGAGGGCTTCGCGCAGACCTTAAAGCTGTTTTTCGTCACTCTGGTCGGTGCGCTCCCTCTGGGGCTTCTCATTTCCTTCGGTTCCATGAGTACCTGGGCGCCCTTTCGCCGCATTGCACTGTCCACGATCGGACAGCGCAGGCCCGGCCGCTTCGCGCGGTTTCTTGTGAACTTCCGGCCGGTTTCCCTGCTGGTACGGCTGATCGTCTGGGTCGTGCGCGGCACGCCGCTGATGCTCCAGCTGATCATCATTTTCTACATCCCCGGCACGCTGCTCAAGGGCGGCAGCCCGTGGCCGGCCGGCGATAACGGACGCTTTCTCGCCTCGGCCATCGCATTTATTCTGAATTACGCCTGCTATTTTTCCGAAATCTACCGAGGCGGGATTCAGGGCGTTCCGGCAGGACAGCAGGAGGCCGGGCAGGTGCTCGGCATGACGAAGCGGCAAATCTTTTTCAAGGTCACACTGCTGCAAATGGTCAAGCGCATCGTGCCGCCCATCTCGAATGAGGTGATCACACTGGTCAAGGACACCGCGATCGCGCGCGTGATCTCGCTTCAGGAGGTCATCTGGGCGGGCTACTCCTTCCTCAAGGGCGCGCACGGCTACTCCGGCCTGCTGTGGCCGCTGTTCTGCACCGGCATTTACTATCTGATTTTCAACGGCATTGTCACGCTTCTGCTCGGCAAACTGGAAAAGAAGCTGGATTATTTCCGCTGAGGAGGCACACTATGGCAATTTTGGAAGTGGAACGTCTGGAAAAGCGCTTCGGCAGCACTGATGTCCTGAAGGACATCAGCTTCACCATGGAAAGAGGCAGCGTCCTGACCGTGCTCGGCTCCTCCGGCAGCGGAAAGACGACCCTGCTACGCTGCCTGAATTTTCTGGAAAAACCGGACGGCGGCAAAATCCGTGTTGACGGTCAGCTTCTGCTCGACGCCTCCCGCCCGGATGCGATGACGGAGGAGGAGATTCGGCAGAACCGGCTGCACTTCGGCATGGTTTTTCAGAATTTCAACCTGTTTCCGCAATATACGGCGCTGAAAAACGTCATGCTCGCTCCCCTGCTTGCGGCAAAAGCACGGCCGGATTACCGCGCACACAAAAAGGAAATCCAAGAGAGAATCGAGGCGGAAGCCCTCGCCCTTCTGGATAAGGTCGGCCTGTCCGACCGCAGCGAAAACTACCCGCACCAACTCTCCGGCGGGCAGCAGCAGCGCGTCGCCATCGCGCGGGCGCTGGCGATGAAGCCGGACATTCTCTGCTTCGACGAGCCGACCAGCGCCCTCGACCCCGAGCTGACGGGTGAAGTTCTAAAGGCGATCCTTTCGCTCAAGGAGGTCGGCAGCACGATGATCCTTGTCACGCACGAGATGGATTTTGCCGAGCGCGCCTCTGACCGGATCATCTTCATGGCGGGCGGCGTGATCGTTGAGGAAGGCACGCCGCAGCAGATCTTCCACGAATCCACAAACGAGCTGACACGCAATTTCATTCACAGAAACAACGAATAAGAAAACATAAATGATCCCCCGCAGACAACGTCTGCGGGGGATCACCAGCTTATCAAAAAAGTCCTTTTGGACTTTTTTGACAAGCTGCCTACAAAATTGCAAAATCAATATTTGTAGTATTATTTTGCAATTTTGATCGCTGCGGCGGGTTATTGAACGCGAAAGGGAACCCTGACGGTTCCCTTTCACACTATTCTTCCCTCCGAAACTTTCGGTTGGATAGGTTTTTTGACAGTCTGATGATCCCCCGCAGACAACGTCTGCGGGGGATCACTGCCATTCGCCGAAGTTTTTTTGTTGGAATAAGACGTTTTTCCGCGGCGCTGCTTTGGAAACCAACGCGGTTCCGGCGAAAAAAAGCGACGATGGGGCTATGCCCAGCAATGCAGTGCCAGCAATTTTACGTCAGAATTGTGCCAGAATAGAAACTGCCGCAGGATTTTCTTCCTGCGGCAGCGGTTTTCAGGATTAGTTCTCGTTGATCTCGATGACAACGCCGGAACCGACGGTACGGCCACCTTCACGGATAGCGAAGCGGAGGCCCTTCTCGATAGCGATCGGGGTGATCAGCTCGACGTCCATGTCGATGTTATCACCAGGCATGCACATCTCAACGCCCTCAGGCAGAGTGATGATGCCGGTAACGTCCGTGGTACGGAAATAGAACTGCGGGCGATAGTTGTTGAAGAACGGAGTATGACGGCCGCCTTCTTCCTTCTTCAGGACGTAAACCTGGCCCTTGAACTTGGTGTGCGGATGGATGGAGCCGGGCTTGGACAGAACCTGACCACGCTCGATGCTCTTCTTGTCAACGCCGCGCAGCAGAGCGCCGATGTTGTCACCAGCTTCTGCGAAGTCGAGAAGCTTGTGGAACATTTCGATGTCGGTAACGACGGTCTGCTTCTTCTCCTCCATGAGGCCGACGATTTCGACGGGCTCATTCTTCTTGATCTGACCACGCTCGACACGACCGGTAGCGACGGTGCCACGGCCGGAGATGGTGAAGACGTCTTCGACAGGCATCAGGAACGGCTGATCGGCCTTGCGGTCGGGAGTCGGGATCCAGGTATCGACAGCCTGCATGAGGTTCTCAATGCACTCATACTCAGGAGCCTTGGGATCGGTGGAGTCGGAAACCAGAGCGTTCAGAGCGGAGCCACGGATGATGGGGGTGTCATCTCCGGGGAAGCCGTAGAAGTCCAGAGTCTCGCGGACTTCCATCTCGACGAGCTCAAGCAGCTCGTCGTCGTCGACCTGATCGACCTTGTTCAGGAAAACAAGGACGGAAGGAACGTTAACCTGACGAGCCAGCAGCAGGTGCTCCTTGGTCTGAGCCATGGGGCCGTCGGAAGCAGCGATAACAAGGATCGCGCCGTCCATCTGCGCAGCGCCGGTGATCATGTTCTTGATATAGTCGGCGTGGCCCGGGCAGTCAACGTGTGCATAGTGACGGCCATGGATCTCGACGCCGTCCTCACCGGTCTTGTAGTTGTGGCCGATGCGGTCGTTGGTTTCGTACTCGACGTGAGCGGTATTGATTGTGATACCACGAGCCTTCTCTTCGGGAGCCTTATCGATGTTTGCATAATCGGTGAAGGTTGCATCGCCGAAGAAGGACAGATACTTGGTGATCGCAGCAGTCAGCGTGGTCTTGCCATGGTCGATGTGGCCAATGGTGCCGATGTTGACATGCGGCTTGGTTCTTTCAAATTTCTGCTTTGCCATTGAAAAAATCCTCCTGTTTGATTTATAAATGGTAAAATTGTTCACAGATTGCGCTTACCTACACTATACACTAAAAAGTGAATAATGGCAAGCATTTTTTCTTATAAGGAACTCCGTTTTTCAACGATTTCCTGCTGAATCTGCTTCGGAAGTTCCGTATAATGGCTGGGCTCCATGGAATACTGGCCTCTGCCCTGCGTGCGGCTTCTCAGATCGGTCGCATAACCAAACATCTGGGAGAGCGGCACATACGCGTTGATCTGCGTGGAACCATTTCTCGGTTCCATACCCAGAATGCTGCCGCGGCGGGAGGAAAGGTCGCCGATGACGTCGCCGGTGTATTCCTCCGGCACAATGACGCTGACCTTCATGATCGGTTCAAGAATGACCGGCTGCGCCTTGCGGCAGGCATCCTTGAATGCCATGGAACCGGCGATCTTGAACGCGAGCTCGGAGGAGTCAACCTCATGATAGGAGCCGTCATACAACGTGACCTTGACATCCACGACGGGGAATCCGGCGAGAACGCCCGCCGTCATCGCGCCCTGAATGCCCTGATCGACCGCAGGAATGTATTCCTTGGGAATCGCGCCGCCGACGATTTCATTGATGAACTCGTAGCCCTTGCCGGACTCGTTCGGCTCGACGCGGATCTTGACATGACCATACTGGCCCTTACCGCCGGACTGGCGGGCATACTTGGTTTCCACATCGGCCTTGCCCTTGATGGTTTCCTTATAGGCGACCTGAGGCGCACCGATGTTCGCTTCGACCTTGAACTCCCTCAGCAGACGGTCGACGATGATCTCCAGATGGAGTTCGCCCATGCCGGCGATGATCGTCTGGCCCGTTTCCTGATCGGTGTAGGTCTTGAACGTCGGATCCTCTTCGGCCAGCTTCATCAGGGCGATGCCCATCTTCTCCTGACCGGCCTTGGTCTTCGGCTCAATGGCCACACGGATCACGGGTTCGGGGAACTGCATGGACTCCAGCACGATGGGATGCTTCTCATCGCAGAGCGTATCGCCTGTCGTGGTGTTCTTCACACCGACCGCAGCGGCGATGTCGCCGGAATAAACCATGTCCAGATCTTCCCGGTGATTGGCGTGCATCTGCAGGATCCTTCCGAGGCGCTCACGGGTCTTCTTCGTGGAGTTGAGAACGGTGGTTCCCTTCGCCACGGTACCGGAGTAGACGCGGAAGAAGCAGAGCTTGCCAACGAAGGGATCCGTCGCGATCTTGAACGCCAGCGCTGCAAACGGCGCGGAGTCATCGGCGGGACGGAAGGTTTCCTCGTCGGTGTGCGGGTCGATGCCGTGGATGCCCTTCTTATCGAGAGGCGACGGCATATAGTCAACGATCGCATCCAAAAGCTCCTGCACGCCCTTGTTCTTGTAAGAGGTGCCGCAGGTAACGGGGATCATGCGCACGCCGATGGTGGCTTTGCGGATGGCCGCGCGGATCTGATCTTCCGGGATCTCTTCACCGGAGAGATACAGCTCCATGATCGCGTCGTCCTCATCGGAAACGGCCTCAAGCAGCTTTTCGCGGTATTCCTGCGCAAGATCGGCAAGGTCTGCGGGAATCTCTTCCTCGCGGACGTCCTTGCCCAGCTCGTCATAGAACACATTGGCCTTCATTTTCACGAGGTCAATCACGCCCTTGAAGTCGGCTTCCGTGCCGATCGGCAGCTGGATGGGAACTGCGTTACACTTCAGCCGTTCATGCATCATTTTGAGAACATTGAAGAAGTTCGCACCCATGATGTCCATCTTGTTGACGTAAACCATACGCGGCACGTTGTACTTGTCGGCCTGACGCCAGACGGTCTCCGTCTGGGGCTCAACGCCGCCCTTTGCACAAAGCACGGTAACGGCGCCGTCCAGCACGCGCAGGGAACGCTCGACCTCTACAGTGAAGTCCACGTGGCCCGGCGTGTCGATGATGTTGATCCGGCAATGGCGCCAGAAGCACGTCGTCGCGGCAGACGTGATCGTGATGCCGCGCTCCTGCTCCTGCTCCATCCAGTCCATCGTTGCGGTACCCTCGTGCGTTTCACCGAGCTTATAGGTGCGGCCGGTGTAGAACAGGATACGCTCCGTCGTGGTGGTCTTGCCGGCGTCGATGTGCGCCATGATACCGATATTTCTTGTATTCTCAAGTGAGTATTGTCTCGGCATTGAGTAACTCCTTTGTTACCAGCGGAAATGGGAGAATGCCTTGTTTGCTTCTGCCATCTTGTGGGTATCTTCGCGCTTCTTCACAGAGGCGCCGGTGTTGTTGCAAGCGTCGATGATCTCGCCGGCGAGGCGCTCTTTCATCGTCTTTTCGCTGCGCTTGCGGGAATAGGTCGTCAGCCAACGCAGGCCGAGGGTCTGACGGCGTTCGGGGCGAACCTCCAGAGGAACCTGATAGGTAGCGCCGCCGACACGGCGGGACTTGATCTCCAGGGACGGCATGATGTTTTCCATCGCCTGCTGGAAAGCGTCCAGGCCATTCTTGCCGGTCTTGCTTTCGACGATCTCAAATGCTTCATAAACGACTCTCTGGGCTACGCCCTTCTTGCCGTCCAGCATAACGCTGTTTACGAGCTTGGTCACCAGAGTGGATTTGTAGATAGGATCCGGAAGGACCTCTCTCTTGGGAACATTACCTCTTCTGGGCACTTTGCTTCCCTCCTTCATAAGAATGATTTCATAGGTACTTCGGTAGGCTCATCCTACCGTTGGTGCCTGCCAAGAGTTTCCCACATAAT
The DNA here is from genome assembly GCA_900544705.1 of uncultured Eubacteriales bacterium. GTDB lineage: Bacteria > Bacillota > Clostridia > Oscillospirales > Oscillospiraceae > JAZOXB01. The sequence continues at coordinate 19,065 of UQWH01000024.1, forward strand.
AAATATTATATAAAAAACGCATGGCAAGGCGGTGCCTTGCAATAAGGCGTTGGGATGCTTGATTACTTCTTCTTGGCCTTCGGGCGCTTCTGACCGTACTTGGAACGGGACTGCATACGTCCCTGAACACCCTGCGTATCCAGCGTACCACGGATGATGTGATAACGGACACCAGGAAGGTCCTTGACACGGCCGCCGCGGATCAGAACGACGGAGTGCTCCTGCAGGTTGTGGCCGACACCGGGGATGTAGGCGGAAACCTCGTAGCCATTCGTCAAACGGACACGGGCGATCTTACGCAGAGCGGAGTTCGGCTTCTTCGGGGTCGTGGTTCTGACTGCGGTGCAGACGCCTCTCTTCTGGGGAGAAGAAAAATCGGTAGCACGGTTCTTCAGAGTATTGAGACCTTTTTGCAGTGCAGGAGCGGTGGACTTGTAGGTAGCCTGTTCTCTGCCCTTTCTGACCAACTGATTAAAAGTAGGCATATGGTTCTCCTTTCTTTAAAATTCTGCTGTTTTCCAGCTTTTATATTATCCCGGAATCATGAAAAATATTCCGAAGGATAATCAATCTTACAGGAGCGCGGCGGCCGCCGCCTCCACGGAGATCTCGCAGGCGTCGCCCAGCAGGCGCATGGTCTGCACGGTCTCGACCTCGATCTCATATTGCCCGCACAGCGCCGCGATCGGCTCTGTCAGCATAGGATCTGCGTTCTGCGCGAGAAACACTTTCCTGATCTGCCCGGTTGGAAGGAGCTTGCGGATCTGCTTGGCCCCTACGACCCGCCGGGCCTTCTTTAATTCCTCGAGCAAGGTTTCTGACACCTCCGGTTTTGCCCGAATTATGCGCTCACACAAAGATGGATTATAGCAGAATTCACGAAAAGTGTCAATGATTTTTCCCACTTTTGACGAAAAAATTTTCTATTTTTTCTGGTTTTCCCCGTTTTCGGGCGGATTCTGGCGGACAGATGTACTTTCCTCCAGAAACGCGCGGATCTGCACGGCGATCGGGCAGGCCGCCGCATGGGGGCAGTCGGGGTATTCGCAGTCCGCTTCCATCTCCTCGGCGTCCACGAGGACCATGCGCGAAGCGTCGCAGGTGCGGCAGTAGCCGCTCAGAATTTTCTCCATTTTGAAATTGCTCCCTTCAATTTGCGAAACAGGGCATTGTAAAACCGGCGTTTCTGCATTATAATAATAGAATAAAAGCGCAGAACGGAGGTGCTGCCCTTGATCGCGCTTTGGATCATTCTCGGAATTTTCGCGCTCATCGCGCTGCTGCTTTCGCTGAAGCTGCGTGTTTTTCTGGTCTACCTGCCGGACGGCCGACTGGACATTTATGTCAAATATCTCTTCTTTACCTTCCGCGCAAGCGAGGAGCCAAACGAGGAGCTGACCCAGATGGTCTTTTCCGTTCTCGGTCTGCGCGACATCGGCAGCGTGGCCAATGCGAAGCACGCCATCAACTCCAAGGGCGTCAGCACGACGCTGAACGAGCTGCTCGGCGTTCTGAAAACGCTTTTAAGCCGCGTCTGGTGGCTCCTGAAGCGCGGCGTGTTCAAGCAATTCAACCTGCGCATCGTCGTCGGCGAGGAGGACGCCGCGGACGCCGCCTACGGCTACGGGCTTGTCTGCTCGGCCGTCTACCCGCTCGTCGGGCTGCTGGACGGCGCCTTCCGCTTCCGCAGGCGCAGCATCGACGTGCGCTGCGACTTCGACGCAGAAACGACGTCGGTCGATTTCCTCGCACAATTCAACATCCGTCTTTGGCCCATCCTCCGCGCCCTGATCTACGTGATCCGGGAAAATGTGAAGCGGACGCTGGACAGAGAATCTCGGGAGGGACGAAACACATGACGGAAAACATCTTAAAAGTTCTGGAATTCACCGCAGACAAGGCGCAGGCCATCGCCGGCGCACAGTCCGTGGTCGGTGAGCCCATTGTGATCGGGGACGTGACCGTGGTTCCGATCTCCGCAGTGGACTGCGGCTTTGCCGGCGGCGGCTCCGACCTGCCCGCAAAGCAGAAAAACGACGCGCTTCTGGCCGGCGCAGGCGCAAAGGTCACGAAAACGCCGCTCTCCTTCCTCGCTGTCAGCGGCGGGCAGGTACAGCTTCTGCGCGTGCCGCAGGAAGCCGCGGGCGGCAGTCTGATTGACACGCTCAAGCCGTTGGTGGAAAAGCTGTCTGCCACAAAGCTGGAGCGCAAGCCGAAGAAAAAAGCCTGATGAGGCACGCCGGGGCGCGGCTCCTGCCGTCCCCGGCGTCATTTTATTTTGGACTACAGTCCCAGTCCCTTTTGCAGGTTCACCACGAAATCCTGCACGTTGGTCACGATCCCGCGGGCGGACAGGCTGCCGCGGTCGGCCAGCTTGTTGACCACGAACTCCGACACGTCCACGCAATAGAAGTAGACCTGCCGTACCGTGCCGTCGGGCAGCACGCGGAACGAGGGCGTCATATTGCCCGTAGCGATGGTGTGCAGCATGGTCGCCATGCTGATGACCGTCGTCGCACTGCGGATCTGATCGCGCATGGCGTCCTGCGCCGCGTAGACATCGCCGTACACCGGAGGCAGCGGCCCGTCGTCGCGGATGGAACCGCCGAGAACGTAAGGCACGCCGCATTTTTCGCAGCTGTAGATGATGCCGTTGTCGATGTGTTCGTTCTCGATGAAGGCGCGGATGCTGCCGTGATAGCGCACGCGGTTGATCGTGTCGAGATGGTGGTAGTGCCCGTTCGGCACGGACTTCTGCGTATAGATGTCCTGCCCCAGCGCGGTGTGCAGATACGCGCCCTCCAGATCGTGCGTCGCAAGGGCGTTGCCCGCGAGGATGGCGTGGACATAGCCGTTTTCGATCAGCTTGGACATCGCCGCGCGCGCGTCATGGTCAAAGGCAAAGGCCGGGCCCATGACCCAGACGATCTTGCCGTGGTCGCGCTCATAGCGCAGCAGGTCGTAAAGCTCGTCGTAATCTCTGGAAAAGGCCGTCTCGCGGGAACGGTTCTGCCGGAAGGCGAAGGTCTCCTTCTGCGTAGCCTCCTCGCGGAAGCCGTCGGCGTGGACATAGATGCCCTGCGAGGCGTCCTCCGTCCGTCCGGTCACCACGAGATCGCCCTGCTTCAGCAGGCGGAACTCCCGCACAATGACCTTGTCCGCCTCATAGACCGCCACGCAGTCCATGCGGCTCTCCTCCGCCAAACGCCACTTTCCGTCCAGCTTGAAATACTCCGGGAAAATGCTCATGGCGTGATAACCCTCCGGCGCGACGCCGTCCTTGGGCGCGGGAACGCAGTGCGCCTCCGGGGCGCTGCAAAAGCGGGGCTCGGAAAAATCGGGCGCATAATAGCGGCGCAGTTCAAACATGGTCAAAACTCCCCTCATGAATTCTTCTTACAGTATATCTGATTTTTCTGCAACTTTCAAGTAGCGCGTTGACGCAAGGAGGCTCCTTTATGAACCATACCACGGAGGCACGATGACAATGAAGCATCTGGTCATCGGCATATTCGCGCAGGTCGACGCGGGGAAAACAACACTTTCCGAGGCGCTGCTCTACCGCGCCGGAGCGCTGCGGAAGCTGGGGCGCGTCGACCACGGCGACGCTTTTCTCGACCATTATTCGCTGGAGCGCGCCCGCGGCATCACGATTTTTTCCAAGCAGGCGAGGTTTTCCCTCGGCGATACCGAGATCACGCTGCTCGACACGCCCGGTCATGTGGATTTTTCTCCGGAGGCCGAGCGCGCCATGCAGGTGCTGGATTATGCCATACTGGTCGTCAGCGGTACGGACGGCGTGCAGGCGCACACGGAAACGCTCTGGCGGCTTCTGCGGCGCTACGGCATCCCGACCTTCCTGTTTTTCAACAAAATGGACCTGCCCGGCGCAGACCGCGCCCGGCTTCTGGCGCAGGCGTCCCGCCTCCTGAGTGAGCACTGCCTTGCCCCGGAGGATGGCGAGGCGGTCGCCCTGTGCGACGAAGCCGCACTTTCGGAATATCTGGAAAACGGCGCGCTCTGCGATGAAACGCTTGCCGCTCTCGTGCGGCGGCAGGTGCTGTTCCCTTGCTATTTTGGCGCCGCCCTGCATCTGACGGGCGTAGACGAATTTCTGGATGCGCTGCGCCGCCTCACGGTCCAACCGATCTACCCGAAGGAATTCGCCGCGCGCGTGTATAAGGTCACGCACGACCCGCAGGGCGTGCGCCTGACGTGGCTCAAGATCACCGGCGGCAGCCTGCGCGTCCGCGCTGCGGTTTCCTACACGCCGCCCGGCGGCGAGCCGCTGGAGGAAAAGATCACGCAGCTGCGCCAGTATTCCGGCGCAGGCTTTCAGACCGCGGAGGAGGTCTTTGCCGGCGACGTCTGTGCCGCCGCGGGGCTGACGAAGCTCTCCGCAGGCGATGTGCTGGGCGCAGAGCAGCGGGCCTTTGCCCCGCTGCTGACCCCCGTCATGACCTACCGGCTGAATCTGCCGCCGGAATGTGACGTCCGCACGGCGCTGGTGCGCCTGCACGAGCTGGAGGAGGAAGAGCCGCAGCTGCACGTCGTTTGGAACGAGCGGCTGCGCGAATTGCAGCTCCAGCTCATGGGCGAGGTGCAGCTGGAGATCCTGCGCAGCCTGATCGCCGAGCGCTTCGGCTGGGAGGTCACGATCGACTCCGGCCGCATCTCCTACCGCGAAACCATCACTGCGCCTGTCGAAGGCGTGGGGCATTTTGAGCCGCTGCGCCACTATGCCGAGGTGCATTTGCTGCTTGAGCCTCTGCCGCGGGGCAGCGGGCTGGTTTTTGACAGCATTTGCAGCGAGAATGTGCTCGACCGTAACTGGCAGCGTCTGATCCTGACGCATCTGAGAGAAAAAACACATCTGGGCGTCCTGACCGGCGCGCCCATCACGGATATGAAGCTGACGCTGGCCGCCGGGCGCGCCCATCTCAAGCACACGGAAGGCGGCGATTTCCGTCAGGCGACCTACCGCGCCGTCCGGCAGGGGCTGATGCAGGCCGAGAGCGTCCTGCTGGAGCCGTACTACCATTTCACGCTGACCGTGCCGCCGGAACAGATCGGCCGCGCGATCAACGACATCCGCGCCATGTCCGGCAGCTTTTCTTCGCCGGAGGAGGTGCCGGAGGGGATGCAGCTTTCGGGCAGCGCCCCCGTCTCCGAGATGCAGGGCTATGCTTCACAGCTCGCCGCCTACACGCGCGGCCGCGGCCGCCTGCGCTGCACGGTCGAGGGCTACGCACCCTGCCACAATGCCGAGGCCGTCATCGCCGCGGCAAACTACGATCCGCGCGCCGATCTGGAAAACACGCCGGACTCCGTCTTCTGCGCCCACGGCGCAGGCTTTCCGGTGCCATGGGACAAGGTGCCGGAGTATATGCATCTGGAAAGCATCCTGAAAAAGCCGCAGCCGGTCGAGCTTGCCCCGCCGCAGCTCCGCCTGCGCAATCTTGATCTTGACGAAAAGGAACTGCAAAAGATCATCGAGCGGGAGTTCGGCCCGGAAAAGCGCACGCTCTACCGCCCCATCCCCGCGGTGAAAAGTGAGGAGATCACGCTCCCGCCGCCGAAGCAGGAGTACCTGATCGTCGACGGCTACAATATCATCTTCGCATGGGACGGCCTGTGCGAGCAGGCGCAGACCGATCTTCCCGGCGCGCGGGAGAGGCTGCTCGACCTTTTGAGCAACTACTGCGGCTACCATCCCTGTGAGCTGGTCGTCGTTTTTGACAGCTACCGCGTCAAGGGCGGTACAGGTTCCAGGACGAAGGAACGCAATCTCCGCGTCGTCTACACGCAGGAGGGCGAGAGCGCCGACCAGTATATCGAAACGCTCGTCGGAAAAATCGGCAAAAACTACGCTGTTCGTGTGGCGACCTCCGACGGTCTCGTCCAGCTCTCCGCGCTGCGTAGCGGCGTGCTGCGGATGTCGGCTTCGGAGCTGCTCTCGCAGGTGGAGCAGGTCAATGAAAAGATCGCCGAGGTCATCCGCGATCTGCACGAGGAAGCCCGGCGGGCTTCGATCGCGTCCAACCCGCTGCGCTCGCTCACGGAAAAGCCGGAATAAAAAAACAGCCTCGCGGACCGAAATGGCCCGCGAGGCTGCCGTTTTTCGATTATTTTTTCTGGTAATTGCTCCGCCAGTAATACTGAACGTCCATAAACTCCTCGTAGGCTTCCTCCTGCTCCGGCGTCATCTCGCGGCACAGTCCCTTCGGGGTCAGGCAAATCCCTGTACTATGGATGCATTGGAAGGTCTGCATCAGATCGGCAGTATACTGCATATACTCGTTTCCGGTATACCCGGCAAGGTGGAAAAATTCGTTCATCAGGAAATTCGTGCCGATGGTCGGCCCTTCTCCGACGAAGTCATTTCCAAGCACGCGCTTGGCCTCATCGTTCGCCCAGATCACATAAGGCGTGGAATAGTAATTGTAAAAGCCCTCGTCCGAGGCAAGGTCCAGGGAAATTCCAAACTCACCGTAAGCGGAGTTTTTATCTCCCAGCGACGGCATATGGTCGCCAAACAAGATCAGAACGACCGGCTCCTCGCTCTCGCGCAGCGACTGCACCATGTCCTTCAGTGCGTCATCTACGTCGTCCGCAATCGCGAGATAATTGTTCAGATAGTTGTAGGATTCCTCCGAGTAGCCCTTGTTTTCCACATAAGGATGGTCATACTCCGCATCAGAGAAATACGGCCCGTGTCCCTGGAAGGTAACATTAAAAGAAAAATAGTTCTCCCCGCGCGCCGTCGCCTGCTCGTACAGCTCCACAATATGCGGGAACAGCACGCTGTCGTGGCTCATCGGCTCGCCGCCGTTCAGTGCCTCATAAGTATCCTCATCGAAATAGTAATTCTCGAAGCCAAGCCGCCGGTTGATCGTGCTGCGGTCATAGAACCAGTGATAATACGGATGGCTGCCCTCTACGGTGTATCCCTGCTGGCGGAAATACCACGGATAGGAATTGGTCGTTCTGCGGAAACTTGGGAATTCCGTCAGACCGGTCAGGAACTGCCGTTCCGGGATGATCGTGCCGCCGCCGAATGCATAGCTCAGCGTCGTTCCGCTGTAAGATTCCTTTTGCAGCTCATGCCAGAACTCATAGGGGTCCTCAGTAAAGGTCAGCTCATCAAAGCGCGTAAAATCCGAATAGGATTCCAGCATACAGGCGATCACATTGACCTTTTTGTCCTCCGGGATGTCCGCATAGTCGTACTGGGAGAGCGTCCGCTTCCCTGCCGCAATGCTCTTTCTGGTCACATTGGTATCTATAACATCCGAAACACTGTGCAGGAAAGGATAGATGAACCCATGATTCTGAAAACGGTCACTCGTATTATGGTCGCTCTGAAAGCTCAGCTGATGATAGGTAGCATCATAGATTTCATCCGACAAATAGACGTTTTTATAAGCGGCAAAGGAAACAATCAACAGCGCTACCGCCACGATCCCACGTGCAAGCGGCTTTCTGGAATGATATCTTAGGAAAACTATAAATAATGCCACCGCGCAAACCGCTCCAACGATCACAAGAATCATGCCTTTGCTCAAGACGACGCGATAGCTATTCGTCATTGCAGCAGCTTCTTTTGCAAACAGAATATCATCAAAAACGAATGGATCCCCACGAAATTTCATCTTGAAGCAGCTGATCCACGTTGGGACAATTGTAAGCACTGTAGTAATAAATGCCGAAATTGCACTGTTATTAAATATACAATAGAGAAGGGACATTACTAGCACAATTGGGGCTATATTTAAAAGTTGGAGCGCCGGTGAAGCTAAATAGGCTCTGAACTGTTCCATTCTGTCCTGCGCGCCGAGAGAGGCATAAAAAAGAGAGAGATAACCCAAAGCTACGGCATAAAACAGCATGGCCAGATATGTCAGCCCGGCGTGCAGGACAAGCTCCTTCTTATAAGAGCTCCGGCTTGTCGTCGTCCACTTTTTATAGACATAGGTCTTTTCCGCCGCGCCGTCCATCACCGGCCCATGCAGCGTGCCATAGGCTGCATAG
>UQWH01000025.1 GCA_900544705.1 uncultured Eubacteriales bacterium
GACGTCCGCACGGTTGCGGATGCGGATACGCTGCGCGACAGGTGTGCCATCCTCAAGGACGAAGGTGTTGTCGTAGGAGGCAAGGCCGGTGGCGACCACGTGACAGCCAACGACAGCGTTCTTCACGTCTTCCGCGGTGGTGATGTAGCCGTCGATGAAGACGCGGGCTTCCTTGCCGGAGGCATCCTTGACCATGATGGTCTGGATCAGGCCGTTGGCGTACTCGATCTTCATCGCGGTACCTTCGACAGTAACAAGGCTGCCGAGATAGCCCTGATTTTCAAGCTCCGCTGCGGTGACCTTCTTCGGCTCGACCGGCGTTTCCTCACCGAGCTTCTCGATGGTGGTAACGGCGATCTGGCGCTCGCCCTGATAGGAGCTGGTCGTGCCGGTGATGCGGACCTTGTCGCCGATCTTGAATTCGCCGGCAACGGGGAAGGCGTTGATACCTGCGGTTTCGTCCTGCACATAGATGCAGTCAAAGAACGCGGTGTCCTTGTCATAACCGGAGGCGTTGGAGGTCACAATACCCTCGATGGTGTACTTGATGCCCTCTTCCTTCTCGGCCTGAACCTTGGCGATCGGGGTGACCTTGACGGGGTTGAGGTACTTGATCAGGTTTTCGCAGATCTTGTAGTTGGAGTAGTTCTTTTCGGATCCGTTGTCACTGATGGTTGCCTGCACTTCGAAGTTGGACATGAAGGCTGCGCCGGAAACGACGATCAGGCCCTTGCCGTCGAGCTTCTCGGAGGCCATGACCATCAGACGGTTGTCGCCTTCCTTGTAGGTGTACTTCGGAATGCCGCCGCCGAGGCCATCCGCATCCACGTCCTTGGAATAGGTCGTTGCATGGCCGTAGACAACGGGGGAAATGGTGGAGGGCAGGGTAGAGGTTGCCGTGCCGTTCGCATCCACAGCATAGATGCTTGCGCCGCCGTAGTGGCTGAAGCGCTCGGTATAGAGCTTGTCATAGGGGTGCTCTGCGTCGACTTCCACACGATCCATCAGGAAGCTATCCATGTTGTAATCGCTGAAGTACAGACGCCACGGATCCACGCCATCGGCCGCGCTGCGGACATCGTCATAGGTGGCATCGTCCGAGATGCGGAGGCTGGAACCGAGTGCTGCGAGCACCTCGTTCTGCGTGGCGGCCATATGCTTGATGGCGGGGTTGTTTTGGATCACGTCATAGTTTTCGTAGTTATCCGACCAGCCGGCCAGTACTACGGTGCCGCCCTTGGCGTTGAAGTCCTGGATCGCCGCGAGTTCCGCTGCGCTGTAGGTCCTGGGATCCTTCTGCGCAGCTTCCAGACGGCGGGACGGGGCGGTGAGGATCAAAGCCTTGTACTTCTCGTTGGAGCAGGCGGCGATCAGCTCTTCACTGGTCTTGAGGTAAACCACGCGGACGGAATACTGGGCGGCGAGGTTGCCGAAGTTACCCATGGAGTCCTTGTAGTTGCCTGCCACATACTCGTTGTAGTGAGAAGCGTCGATGCCGATGTAGACCAGAGAATCTGCATCCAGAACATCCAGCTCAATCTGCTTGGTGAAGGTGTATTCCTTGCCGTTCTGCTCAACAATGGCAGTGACGGTGACGGTGGTGACCTTCGCCTTGGAGGGCGTCCACTTAAAGGTGACGTCCTGCGTGCTGCTTGCAGCGACGGTGTGCCCGGTTGTGTCAGTGCCGATGACCTCGTCGCCGATGGTGTAGGTCAGGGACTTGACGGTTGCATCCGTTGTTTCGCTGTTAAACAGCGTGGTGGTGAGGGTGAGCTCTTCGTTCGTGACGGGGGTAGCGGTGCCGCAGACGAGGTTGGAGATGCCCAGCTTCAGGGTTTCACCGACCCAGACAGGAGCGGTCACGGCCAGATCGCCGTCGCCCTCGGTAACACGGATGAAGTAGTAGCTGTAGTCGGGATCAAGCTCGCAGGTGAGGTTGCCGGTGGCAAGGTCTGCGGGATTGTCCCAGGTGTAGATGGTCTTGCCGGAGTTGACGACGACTTCCACCTTGGTGATGCTGTCGGTCTTATCCGGGTCATTGACGGAAACCGCGATGTTCAGCTTCTCGGGAACCTCGGAAATGATGCTGCCCAGCATCTGACCGTTGACGGTGTAGTTGATTTCCAGGTTCTTATCCTCGGTGGCGTAGACGCGGCGGGCGCGGATGGCAGCGTAGATGCCTTCCTCAGAGAAATCATCGGTGAGGATGACGTCACGGGCGGCGTTTGCGTTGCCCCACTTGCCCTTGTGGTTGTCCTGGTTGTTGGACGGAGCGACGTGCCAGCCCTTATCCAGCGCAACGATGTACTGCTCGTAGCTGGGATAGTAGCCGCCTGCGCCGATCTGACCTTCGCCGTTGCCGACCTCGACCAGATACATACGGGTGTCAATGACGGGATCCCAGTAGGCAAAGTCGGAGAAGGTGCCGAAGGTGGTGCCGGGGTGGTTGAACTGGCTGATGGTCTCAGCGCCCTCGGCCTGGCTCAGCAGGGCGTAATAGGCCTTCATGCCGGCGTCATTGGTCTTGTTGTTCAGCGTGGAGTTGTTGCGGGAAACGATGCCGGGGGTGTTGAAGGTGTTGATATGGCCGGGGCCGCCGGACCATGTCATTTCGAAGCCGCCAAGGGCGACCATGGAACCGGAGTTTGCGGCATTGAAATCCGCAATGGTCTTCTTATAGGTTGCCCAACTGTGCTTTTCATCGGAATCCTTGACCAAGGAGGTGTCATACAGTGCACCCTCAACGTTCGGATTGTTCTTGGAATCAAAGTAGTTGGAATGGTCGGTGAAGGCAACGAACTGGACGTTGTCCTGCTCGCTGATATTCTTGATGTATTGCAGAGCGCTGTCCAGCGTGCCGGCGCCGTCGGAATACTGCGTGTGGGAATGGAGCTGGCCGAAGTAGAGCTGATACTTTGCTTCGCCGACGGTGAAGCTCCAGGTCTTGGTGGCGGACCTGTTGTCCTTGCGGGTCACAGTCAGGGTGATGACCTTGCGGCCGTCTTCCATGTCCGCGGTGGGCTTGTAGGAGACCTTGCCGTTTTCGTAGGTGGCGTTGACCGCTACATCGTCGATCTTCAGCTCAATGGCGGGATTCTCGCCTGCGTTGATCACGTCAGCGGAGATTTCCGGACGCTTGTCGTCCAGCGTCTGCGCGCCCTGCTTCGGGGAGACGTTGTCAATGACGGGCTCGTCCTTGATGGTGACCTTGTAGGAAGCCTTTGCCTCGTTGCCCTTGGTATCCTTGAAGGCAAAGGTCAGGATCATGTAGTCGCCCTTGGCAGCGGCCGTTGCGACGAGAGAGTCGTACACGGTGATGTGAGCCTTGCCCTTGCCGGAAACAAAACCGTCCAGAACCTCGACATCGGTGTCGCTTTGCAGCTCGCTAATGCCGGGAATGTAGGAGCCGTCAGCGCACTGGATGCTGTATTCCGTCCAAGGGTCGTCGATCGGATAAATCGTGTTGATGTCGAGCTCAAACTCATAGTTCAGACCGACATAGGCGTCAAGCATGACCTCCGGGAAGGTGATGGTCGGCTTGATGACCAGACCGCCGTCAACATTCACACCCTCTGCAACCGGATAGAAGAAGAAGGAGAAGAGTGTGTAATCCAGATCGCCGGTCTTGCTGTACATGCTGTAGGTCTTGTAGCTGTCGTTGTAGTATTCCAGCCACTGGCTATGGCCGCTGAACTTTGCCGTGCGGCTTTCCATTTCAAAGCCGCCCACCTTGCCGGAGCAGGTACGAACCAGCCAGTCGGCGTCGTCCTCGGTAACGCCCTCTTCGGAGAAGTCCCTGGAGTAGAAGGCGTTGCTGCCGGTGCCGTTGGAGCAGAGATAGCCGTAGGCTTCGCTCTTGAAGCGGTAGTATTCGCCGTTTCTTTCCACGGTGAAGATGACTGCGCCGTTTCCGGGGATGGCCTTTTCATTTTCAATCGTGGCTGCGACGTTTTCAATGCTCTTGCTGTCGTTTTCGGCAGCAAGAACGCCCTTGGCATTCTGGTTGTAGATGACGAACTTGTCGCCGGGCTGCGGCAGATTGCCGGGGGTGGGGGGAGTAGGCGTATCATCGTCTGCAACGAGATAGAACTGCTGCGCGAAGAGCGCTTCGTTATTGCCGATAGAGCCGTAGCTGCTCCAGTTGTTCTTATCGGCGTACCATTCAAGGTAGCTGCTGCGGGCCTTGTTTTTGATGTAGTAGCAGCCGTCCGTTTTGGCGGCGCTGACTTCCCAGGCGGTGTTTGCCTTGTCCAGCGGGGTGCTGGAGAACTGAGTATCCATGGAGAGCTTTTTGCCCTCGGAGGTGGAGAAAGTGTAGGTGCCGTCTGCATTGACGCCGACTGTCCAGATATCGGCCTTGGTATAGCCGGAGAGTTTGCCATCCGTCAGAGTAACGTCGGTGCCCTTGTTATAGAAACCGGAATACTCGGTGGACAGGGCTTTCAGGTTGGCAGGGTTGAACACAACGACCTTGTCGCCGTCGGAGAGCCTGGTGACGATGCCGCTCTTGCGGATCTTATAGAAGGCCTGTGCAAAGAGCGCTTCATTATTACCGATAGAGCCGTAGCTGCTCCAGTTGTTCTTATCGGCGTACCATTCAAGGTAGCTGCTGCGGGCCTTGTTTTTGATGTAGTAGCAGCCGTCCGTTTTGGCGGCGCTGACTTCCCAGGCGGTGTTTGCCTTGTCCAGCGGGGTGCTGGAGAACTGAGTATCCATGGAGAGCTTTTTGCCCTCTGAGGTGGAGAAGGTATAGGTGCCGTCTGCATTGACGCCGACCGTCCAGATGTCGGCATCGGTGTAGCCGGAGAGCTTGCCGTCCGCCAGAGTAACGTCGGTACCCTTATTATAGAAACCGGAATACTCGGTGGACAGAGCTTTCAGGTTGGCGGGGTTGTAGATCACGACCTGGTCGCCGTCAGCCAGAGGCGCGGCAACAGGCCCGGGACCGGGCTCGGGATCGGGGCCTGGCTCAGGATCCTTGGGCAGATCCTTCTCGGCAACATAATAGAACTGCTGCTCGAAAGCGTCGCCCGTGCCGGTATATGCACTCCAAGTGCCCATGTCGGTGCGATACTGCATACGATACTTGTCTGTACGCGTAGCATTGTCGATGTAGAAATAGCCGTCCTTGGCTTCCACAGCGGTGATTTTCCATGCAGCGTTGGCTTTATCCAACGGGGTGCTGGTATAGCTCGTGTCCATGGAGAGCTTCTTGCCGTCCGCGGTGGCGATCGTGTAGGTGCCGTCCTCTTCGTTCTTGGTCAGCGTCCACAGATCGACATCCTTGAAGCCTTTCAGTTTGCCGTCGGTCAAAGTGACTTCATTTGCTGTGTTGTAGAAGCCGCTATACTCCGTGGAAAGCGTTCTCAGGTTTGCAGTGTTGAAGATGACGACCTTGTCGCCCTTCTGAAGGGTGGACAGATCGGTGACGATGCCGCTTTCACGGGCATCTGCGGCTTCCAGCTTCCAGAAGCCGACGGTCTGATTCTTGATGTTACTGCTGGGGTCTGTGGCGGGATTGCTATAGTGACGCCAACTGGAGCCGTCATAAACGCCGAGGTAACGGTCACCACCAGCGCTTGTGGCTGTTTTCAGGTAGGTACCATCAAGTTCCCATACTGCGGACTGGTTGGTGACACGCAGTGTGTTTGCCTTTTTGCCGGTGATGCAAAGATAGTTTCCACCAGCCTTGATGGTGTAGCCGCTTTTTCCGGATTTGGCGAGAGTCCAGCCGTAGGTGTCGCTGCTGGAGGTTTCCAGCTTTCCGCTTTTAATGACTGCGACTTCCGCAACCGGGGGCGCTTTGGTGGCTTCTGTCGTGGGCAAAAGCCAAGTGGTGTCGCCCTTGGTCATGGTGATGGCGATGGTGTCAGATTCCTTGATGTCGGCAAGTGCGACCTTCGTCCAGGTCGCGGCTTCCGGTGCGGCAACTGCCGACAGCGGGAGCATGGCGATGACCATGACCGCGGCCAACAGCAGCGCAAGGAGTCTGCCAGGTATGCCTGTTTTCATGTATATTCCTCCTTCATTCTTCCCGGTAGAAATGCCCATAGGGGATGGACTGCGCCGTCTTTCGACGGCGCGGATTCGTTCCATATGGGGAATTTCCCACTCTAGGTTACAATCAATGATACCACATTTTTGTATAAAATGGAAGCGGCGGCTTGTAAAAAACAGGCGACGTTTATGTAAAAAAACAGGACATGATTTTGTACATAATGGACAATCGGAGGTGGGATTTCTCGGCGGACTTGACTTTTCCTGACAAAGTTGGTATGCTGATTTTGCATTTTACATTTCTCGGCAAAGGAGCTGTGCTCATGAAAAGAACGAAAGTCCGTCGCAAAAAGACGCTTTCCCAATGGCTGCGGGAGAACCGCTGGTCCATTGCGGTGCTTGCCGTCGCTGCGGTGCTGTTTATTGTGGTAGGCTATGCCGCCCGGCCGGAGCCGGAGGAGGAAACCGACGCGGTCCATACCGTTTATGAAAACGGCAGGATCGTGCAGATCCTTTCGGATTCGACCGAGCTGGACGAGCGCTCCGACAATGCCTACCGCGGCGAGCAGCTTATGCTCGTGGACGTCACTACCGGAGAATATGCGGGCAAACAGCTCCAGGTCTACAACTACGTCGCACCGATCTACGGCGTGCCGCTGAAGGTGGGCAGCGGCGTTACTCTGCAGATCTCCGTCTACGACAACGGCGACCTCCGCGCGACGGTGTTTGAGTACAACCGTGAGCCGATTATGATCCTCGTCGTGGTTCTCTTCCTGGTCGTGACCGTCCTTGTCGGCGGGAAGACCGGCGCGAAATCTCTGATCGGTCTGATTGTCACGTTGGCCTGCCTGTTCTGGATTCTGCTCCCACTTCTGATGAAGGGGGCGCCGACGCTTCTGACGGTCTTCCTCGTATGTGCGTATGCTGCGGCGGTCTGCTTCGTCCTGCTCGGCGGCGTGTCGCGCAAAACGGCCTGCGCGCTGCTCGGTACGATTCTCGGCATGGGCATTGCGCTGCTGTTCGGCCAGCTTGCCCAAACGCTTGCGAAGATCGACGGCCTGCGCAATTCCGAGGTCGAGCCGCTCCTGCAGCTGCGGCAGGACGGCGTTCCGCTGGGACTCAAGGGTCTGCTGGTCGGCGGCATCGTCATCAGCACGCTTGGCGCGGTGATGGACGTGGCAATGAGCATTTCCTCCGCGCTCTCCGAGGTCCACGCGGTCAACCCCACGCTGAACCGGCACCAGCTCTTCCGCTCCGGCATGAATATCGGCCGCGATATGGTCGGCACGATGACCAACACGCTGATCCTGGCGTTCTTCGGCAGCAGCTTTACCTTGATTCTGTACCTGTACTCTCTCGGCTTGCAGCCGCATCAGCTGTTCAGCTCGGCCTATCTGGCGCGGGAAGTGATCAGCGGCATTTCCAGCAGCATCGGCGTGATCCTGTCCGTGCCGATCACGGCTTTCATCAGCTCCATTCTTATGGAAAATGCAAAGGTGGAGCCGCGTGAGGGCGTGCAGCTCCCGCAGAAGAAAGAATAAACGACAAAACAAGAGTCGGAACCACCGACTCTTGTTTTTTATTCGCCCGATTGGTATAATGCCAATATACTATAATGTAGAAAGGGGGAAACTGCGATGCTGCGGCAGGAAAAACTGCGTTGGGGGCTGCTTCTTGCGGCGATGACGGCGGCGCTCGCGGTGCTGTTCTGGCTGTTCCCCCTGACGGGCGACGACTGGTACCGCGAAGGGCTGGGGCGGACGATCCATTCTCTGGGCGCTCTGGCGCGGGAAGTGGTCTCACGCTGGAAAACGACGAATCCGCGGATCTTGGGCAATATTCTGGCCTACCTCTCCGGCAGCCGCCCCGTACTGCGCGAGGCGCTGCGGACGGGGATCACGCTGTGCCTGATGATTTTTGCGGCAAAGGCGGCGGGCCTGCGCTCCAAGGCGGGCTTTCTGTTTCTCACCGCGGGCTGCTTTGCCCTGCCGCGGGAGATGTTCCGGCAGATTTATCCGTGGACGGCGGGCTTTTTTAATTATGTTCCGCCGGTCGCGGCGCTGCTGGCGGTATTCTGGCTGCTGGAGGATGGATTCGAGAAAAAGCACGAGTCCCCGGGACGCTGCGCCGCGGTGGGGCTGCTGGCGTTTTCCGCGCAGCTATTTGTGGAGAATGATACGATCTATGCCGTCTGCGCGGGGATCTTCCTGCTGCTTTGGTGCAGAAAAGCGCAGAAACGCTGGTCGCCGGGCGCACTGTGCTTCCTTTTGGGGGCTATCTTGGGCGCGGCGCTGCTCTTTGCCTCTCCCAGCTATCGGACGGTCACACAGGCCGGGTCGGCTTATCAGATGGCGGGAGGGCTTTCCGGCCTGTGCGCGACGGCGCGGGAAAATTTGCCGGAGATTCTTTCTTGGATGCTCACGGACTGCCCGGTGCTCTATATCGGCCTGACGCTGGCGGCGCTGACGCTGGCACTGCGGACGCGGAAGAAAACGGATTTGGTGCCGGTGGCCGGCATGGCTGCGGCGGCAGTGTGGTTTGCGGCCAAACTGCCGGGGCAGGGGGCTGCGGCAGCGGTGTGGCTTGCGGCGCTGGGCTTTCTCGTGCTGCGCCGTCTGGACGGCGTGCGCCGCAGGCGGGCGGCCTTCTTCCTTTTGAGCGCGCTGACTGCGGCTGCGCCGCTGGCGGTCGTCACGCCCATCGGCCCGCGCTGCCTGTTTCTGAGCTATGTTTTTCTGCTGCTGACGGGGATGCAGATTTTGCAGGCGGCGGGCTGGAGCGGAGCGGCCATCTGGCAGAAAATCGCCGCAGGAGCGGCTGCGCTGGCGGTTTTTGCGTGCTGCCTGTATCTGTTCCTGCCTATCCATGCGGCGGAGCGGGTGCGCGGAGAGACGATCGCCGCTGCAATGGCTGAGGGCAGAACACAGATCGTCCTGCCTGAGTTTCCGCACGCGGGGTATCTCTGGGATGCGGACACGCAGAAGCTCTGCCGTACCTATTTTTATGAAACGCCGGGGGACATAGAGTTTGTTTTTGTCCCGACGGAGGAGTGGGAGCCATGAGAAGCCGTAGGCGTTTTCTCTGCCGCTGCACGTTTTTCGCGGTCGTGAGCCTTGCATATGCGGCGGTGTTTGTTTTTCTTGCCCGCAGCGGGCTGTATCGCATTGAAAACGCGCACAATGACCGGCTGTTTTCGGCGGATGACGTATATTATGTAAACAACTTTTTCTCCACGGAGATGGACACCTCCCTGCGCATCATCAAGCATCCGCTGCTGATCGTGCTGGGCTGGCTTTTGACGCTGACCGAGCGCGGACTGCTCGGCGCGGTCAGCCTGCAGACGCACTATATGCTGATCGTCGGCGGGCAGTGCCTGATGACGCTGGGGACGATCTATGTCCTCGACCGCATTCTGGAAACGCAGTACCGCATGGAAACCGGCTGCGCGCTGCTGCTGTGCGGGATCTACGCGGCATCGTTCAGCGTGCTGTTTTTCTGCTTTGTGGGGGAGAGCTACGCACTTTCGGCGCTGATTCTGGCGCTGAGCCTCTATTTGGCGCGGCGCGGAAACGGGCCGGTGACGGCGCTGCTGGGCGCACTGGCTGCCGGAACGACGGTGACGAACGGCGTCCTCTGGGCGGCGATCGTGCTGCTGTCCGGCGGCAGCCGGAAAAAACGCCTGCTGACCTTGGCGACTGGGACGGCGCTGTTTTTTGCTCTGGTCGCGGCTTTCCCGGTGCGGACGGTGTTTTTTGGACATCTGATTGGCGGCGGGCTGAACAGCGTCCGGAATTACAGCGACCATTTCGGCGTTTTTCAGGCGCTGCGCTCTGTGTTTTTTGCCTTTTTCGGCTCGACGGGCTTCGTCCTCGACACACAGATGCAGTCGCCCTTCGGGGATTTTGCAGGCGATGCGCTTTCCTTCGTGCCGTCAGCCCCGTGGGCGGTCACGGCCGCGGCGTTGGGCTTTTTCGCGCTGCTCGTGTGGGCGTGCGTTGCGCACCGGCGCGACCGGCGGCTTTATGCGCCCCTTGCGGTGCTGGCGCTGAATCTCCTGCTGCACGGCGTCCTGCAATACGGCCTGAAAGAGGCCTTTCTCTATTCGCTGCATCACTATCCTGCGCAGATACTGATCGTCGGGCTGCTGCTTTGCGGAAAGAAGCGCGAAAAGAGGATCACCCTCCCGCTTCTGTGCGCCTACGGCGCGTGTCTGCTTGTTATGAATGTACCGGGTTATGTCAACCTGATCCGCTTTCTCAGGGGGTGAAGCCATGAAAGACCGGCTGCGGCTGCTGCGGCCTGCGCATTGTCTGAAAAATATTCTGGTGCTGCTGCCGCTGATCTTCAGCGGGCGGCTTTCCGACGGCGCATCCGTGCGGCGGGCGGCGCCGGCCTTCGTGTGCTTCTGCCTGCTGGCCTCCGCGATCTATGTTCTGAATGACCTCTGCGACCGCAAGGCCGACCGCCGGCACCCGCGCAAGCGTGCGCGCCCGCTGGCGAGCGGAGCGGTACGGCCCGTGCAGGCGGTGATTATGGCGCTCGTGCTGCTGGCGGGACTTGTGGGTCTTGGCGTGTGGATGCGGCTTCCCGGCGGTGCGTGGCTGTGCCTCGGCGCGTATTTCCTTTTGAATCTCGCTTACAGCATGGAGCTGAAAAACATTCCGGTGCTGGACGTTGCGCTTCTGGCCGGCGGCTATCTGCTGCGCGTGCAGTTCGGGGCGGAGGTCATCGGCGTGCCGGTTTCAAGCTGGCTGTACCTGACCGTGCTGTTTTTCTCCTTTTACTTCGGCTTCGGCAAGCGCCGGGGCGAGCTGCGGCAGGGAAGCGCCTCTCGCCGGGTGCTTGAATTTTATTCCGCTGCCTTTCTCGACCGGGCGATGCAGCTTTGTATGACGCTGGCATTGGTGTTTTATTCCCTCTGGAGCGCCGGGGCGGGCATGGGAGGGCAGCGGATGCTCTGGACGGTGCCGCTGGCGGTGTGCATCTGCCTGAAATACAGCCGCGCGGCCGAAGCGGACGCTGACGGCGACCCCGTAGAGGTGCTGCTGCACGACCGGACACTGCTCGGCATGGCGGTGGCCTTTGCCGCGCTGGTGCTGGCACTGTTATATCTCTGAGTGCCGCTGCGTGATGCGGCAGGGGTACTGTCCCGTGCCGTCGCCGGAGATCAGGCGGTAAAGATGCACCAGATAGCGCCATGTGTGCTTGTCGACGTGTCCATCAGCGGGCAGCCCTGCGCGCCTTTGCAGCCAGATGACTGCCTGCGTGGTCGCCGCATCGTGTTTTCCGGTCACGACGACGGCGGGCAGACCGAGATAGAACCGGTCGAGCGCGACCAGAAGCGTCTGCACAATATAAATATGAATATTCTCTTCTCCGCTGCGGATCACCTGCTCAGGCTGTAGGACGATTTGCAGCGGCTCTGCTTTTCCCCCAGTGACAAGGGCGCTGCGGTAGAGGAGAACGAGTGTATCCCATGTGGCAAGATCAACCTCGCCCGTTACGGGAAGACCGTTTTTTCGTTGGAATTCCAACACCGCGCCCCGCGTTTCCTCGCCGTAGATGCCGTCCGGGACAAGGCGGGTCTGGTAGGTTGTGCCGTGAAGGACGCGGCGCAGCATGATCTGAAGCGATTGGACGGGACTGGCTCTCAGGGGTACGACCGGGATCATAGCATAGCCCTCCTGTCAAAGTCGGAATCGCCGTAGCGCAGCACCTGACCGGGAAACTGCGTCAGGAAAGCGGTGTCGGCGTTGGTGATTGTCTGCCCGTTGTCGATGATCAGCCCGGCCGGAACGGCGTCCTCCTGCGCCGAAACGGTCTGCGGGCTTTCCTCCGGCGGGACGAAGCGGTTGGTTTCAAAGGGCGTGTTCAATTCTATCCCCGCGGTCTGGTCGTAGAGGGCATCCCATGTGGCTTCGTTGACGATGCCGTCCGGCGACAGCCCGGCAAACTGCTGAAAGGCCGCAACTGCGGCTCGCGTCGCCGGGCCGAATACGCCGTCGATCGCGACGGCGGGGATGCTGCTGATGAATTCGCCGGCGACACTGAGCATATATTGCAGCGCCCGGACGCTCTCGCCGCGGGAGCCCTCCTGTAACGGTTCGCGGAACTGCCAGTTCACGGCGTAGAAGGTCTGCCCCTGCGATTCCAGCTCCGCCAGATTGTTCACGCCGACATACAGGCGCACGAGCTGATACCAAGTCGCCTTGCCGATGATCCCGTCGGCGGTGAGGTTAAAGATGCGCTGGAAGGCGCGGACGGCATTTTCCGTCTGCATGCCGAAGATGCCGTCGACGGGGTTGATCTTCGGAATGGCGGGGTAGTTCTGCGAAATGCGGTTGAGAATGACCTGCGCCTGCACGACATACGGTTCGCGGCTGCCCTCGCGCAGCGGCTCGCCCGGATAGGAGGGAACGTAGCCGCGGATGGGTGCATCGCGGACGATCTCGACGGTGTCGCCGTAGTAATTGCGCAAAATCTGCACGGAGTTTGCGCCGGCTTTCGCCAGCGCCTGCGAGCCCCACTGGCTCAGCCCTGCGCAGGTGACGGTCGTGCCGTTGCAGAACTTTGCCGCAAGCGGTTCCACAAAGCCCTGCTGCCGCAGGTAGTCGTTGAAGATCTCGTCAACGATGCGCTCCACGGAGGTGAAGTAGTTCCGGCCGTTGATGAATTTCTGGTCGATCGCCGTGGAGGACGTGATGTCAAAGTCGTAGCCCCGGCTGCGGTAGAACTCCGTGTACACACGGTTGAGCGCGAAGGAGATGATCGCCAGAATGTTTGCGATGAGAGCGCTTTCCTCCCAAGTGGGGTAAATTTCGCTGGAGGCGACGTTTTTGACGTAATCCGGGAAGGAGACTGTGACGTTTGCGGCGTAGGCGTCCGGCGCGCCGAGGTGCACCGTGATGGTTTCGGGAACGTAGGGAAGGACGGTCACCATGGCGCCACCTACAGATTCTGCGGCGTGACGCGGAAGATCTCCGTCATATTGAAGACCTCCGGCTGCTCCGCAAGCGGGATCAGGGCGAAATCCTGATCGGTCGTGATGTTGGCGAAGATCTGCACGTCCTCGACGATAATGCGCTCAAACTCCGGATGATCCGCGGTGATGTCTACGACCGCGAAGGGAACCGCCGTGCCGGGGCTCTGGCTTTTGGCCTCGTCGGGCGCGGCGATGGAAAGCGGCTCAATGCGGCCGCTTTCGTCCGCGATGCGCACGGCCAGCAGCTCCACGCCCTCCGGCCGCCGCTGTGTCACGGTGAAGGTCACGCCGCCGACGGGCAGCCGCGCCGCGGAGGTAAAACTATGTACGCTGAGAAAACCGTTCATTGCTTGCTGCACCTCCAAAACAGTTCTGCCGATAGTGTATGCCGCCGGAAGGGAAAGTGTGCAGGGGGAAGAGAAGCCGATTCGGCCAAAAGCTATGGCGGGCAGCTTTATGCCCGCCGCATTTTCACAGAAACCCCTTCATCTGGTCGATATTGGCCTGCTCGGTCTGGAGCAGGCGGTTGGAAAGCCCGGACACCTTCGGGTCGAGCAGCCCCATGGAGCGGATGTTCTGCACGCTCTTGATCATCCCGCGCGTGTTGCCCTGTAACATCAGCTCCGCGATCTTGGAGGTCGGGTCGTCGCTCATGCGCACCTTCATCTTTGCCGACATCGCAGAGCTGTAGCGCGCAAGGGGACTGACGTTTTTGACCCGGCCCTCGCGCTCGCGCAGCAGGCGGTCGGCCTCGGAATAAATATTCTCGTATTCGGCAAGCTGGGAGCGCAGCGCCTCCTGAATCTCGTGATCCTCCGTTTCATCCAGCACGGTCTGGATTCCGTAGCAGCCCATCTGTGTGGTCTTGCGGATGGAATTGAGCATGGAAATATCGTTCTGCATCTTGCGGTCACCTCACGGTTATTGTGTCACGGGGGGAGAGAAGTATGCGGAAAATCGGGATTTTTGATTGACAATTTCTTCGCCGGAATGTATAATGATCCAGTTGTGTTGTCTGCACGACGAATCTTGAAAATGAGGAGAATGCCCCATGCATTATACAATGACGATCGCAGGCGTGAAGAGAGATTTGCCGATCTGCAAGGTTACGGATGACCTTTACATCGGCGCATTCGTGATTTTCGGAGATGTCGAGCTGACGGTCAAAACGGCGGAGGCCCTGCTGAAAAAGGCACCGGAGTACGACTATATGATTTCCGCAGAGGCGAAGGGCATCCCCCTGATCTACGAGATGGCACGCCAGAGCGGCCAGAACAAGTATTTCCTCGCGCGCAAGGCGCCGAAGCTCTATATGTCCGGTGTGTTTGAGGTCAATGTTCATTCCATCACCACGGCCAAGGAGCAGCACCTCTACCTGGATACCGCCGACGCCGAGCTGATGCGCGGCAAGCGCATCCTGATCGTGGATGACGTGATCTCCACGGGCGAGTCCGTCGAGGCAGTAGAAAAGCTCGTGCTGGCGGCGGGTGGTACGATCGCGGGCCGGATGGCAATTCTGGCCGAGGGCGACGCGCAGGACCGCGAAGACATTATCTATCTGGAAAAGCTGCCGGTGTTCAATGCCGACGGCACGATCAAGGAATAATTGATGTAATTTTTGCCGCCGGAGGGAAGTCCTCCGGCGGCATTTTTTATCTGCGGTTTTCGTTCTGGTTCTGCTGCTGGTTCTGGTTGCGGTTCTGATTCTGCTGGTTCTGCTGCTGGTTCTGATTCTGCTGGTTCTGATTTCTGTGTTCCATGATAGAACGCCTCCTGATGTCCATTTTTGCGGAATTCCGCGGAGCTAGTATGCCCGCCGGGAGCTTATTTATCCTTCGGCTTGAAGATCAGCCCTGCGAGCCAGCCGAAGATGACCGCCGCGGCGATGCCGCCTGCGGTCGCGGTCAGGCCGCCGGTGAAAATACCCCAGCCGCCCTTTTCGTCCACGGCTTCCCGCACGCCCTTGGCCAGCGTGTTGCCAAAGCCGGTCAGAGGAACGGTCGCACCTGCGCCGGCGAAGTCCACCAGATGCTCGTAAAGCCCCAGCGCGCCCAGGATTACGCCCGCGACCACATAGCAGACAAGGATCCGCGCCGGGGTCAGCTTGGTCTTGTCAATCAGAAGCTGGCCGATCAGACACAGCAGACCGCCGACCAGAAAGGCTTTCAGATAGTCCATGCGCTCAACTCCTTTCCGCCGAGATGGAAACCGCGTGGCAGACGGCCGGAATGGACTCTCCCTGCTGCGTGGAAAGGGGAGAGAGCAGCGCGCCCGTGCCGCAGAAGAGCAGCTTGCGGAGCTTACCCTGCCGCATCCTGCCCAGCAGATCGCCGCACAGGACGCTGGCGCTGCATCCGCAGCCGGAGCCGCCGCAGTGGACGTCCTGCGACTCTGCGTCGAAGATCAGCACGCCGCAGTCCTGATAGCGGCTGCCGAGGCGGACGCCCTCGCGCGAAAACAGCTCGCGTACCAGCTCACTGCCGAGCTTGCCGAGGTCGCCCGTGACGATGAGATCGTATTCCTCCGGGGCACAGTGAAAATCGTCAAAATGCGCCCGGAGCGTCTCAAAGGCCGCAGGCGCCATGGCCGCACCCATGTTGTTTGCGTCCTTGATGCCTGCGTCAACAATGGTGCCGATGGTCGCGCGCTCCAGACAGGGGCCTTTGCCCTCTCCGCCGAGAATGACTGCGCCCGCGCCTGTGACCGTCCACTGCGCCGTCGGCGTGCGTTGCCCGCCGTAGCCCAGCGGGAAGCGATACTGGCGTTCTGAAGAGGCGAAGTGCGAGGAGGTCAGGGCGAGCGCTTTTCGGCAGAAGCCGCCGCTCACGGAGATCCCGGCAAGCAGCAGGCTCTCGGCCATGGTCGAGCAGGCGCCGTACAGTCCGAAGGTCGGCACGTCGTTGTTCCGCATGGAAAAGCTGGAGCCGATGCACTGGTTGAGCAGATCGCCTACAAAGGCAGCATCAAGGTCGGTTTCCTTCAGCTTGGCCTTTTCCAGCGCAAGGCGCAGCGCGGTTTTCTGCATTTGCGTTTCGGCCTTTTCCCAGCTTTTCTGGCCGAAGGTGGTGTCCTGCGAGGTCAGGTCGAAGGTGTCGCGCAGCGGCCCCTGCGCCTCTTTTTTGCCCGCGACGGAAGCGTGGGCGAGAATCACGGGCGGCCGGGGAAAGACGATGCTCTTCCTTCCGCGATGGTTTTCCATTTGCGCTCCTCCATTCATTGATTTGAATCTGATTGTAGTATGCGGAAAAGAATCAAAAAAGCATCAAGGGAATCTCTGGAAGATCATCCGGCGTTTTGCATAAACGGAAAGTTCGGCGCTTATGGAAAACGCTGAAATTCGCTGCGGTGCGGAAAAAAGAATGGACAAAAGCAAAACGCCTTGATAAAATTAGATCAGCAGATGGTTTAACGTTTGATCAGGTGATGTAAATGGCAGCGACACTGAAGGACATTGCAAATTATGTCGGCACCTCCGTGACGACCGTTTCCAAGGTTCTGGGCAACCGGGAGATCCGGGTGTCCGAGGCAAAGCGCCGGGAAATTCTGGAAATGGCGGAAAAACTGAATTATCTACCGAATGCTTCCGGCGTCAACCTGAAAAAGGGGAGCACGGACGCCATTGCGGTCATCGTCGGCGACCTGCTGTACCCCTATTATGCCAAGCTCCTGAAGCAGATCGCCTATTGCCTCAACGAGCACGGCAAGAGCATCATTGTCTGCGACGCGGACAACGACTTCCGTATGGAGCTTCAGCACTACCAGCGCATGAAAACGGGCTATGTTGACGGCGCGATCATCGTCCCTTCGCCCCTCACCGTCACGCAGGAAAATGTGAAAACCGCGCTGAAGGTGCTGGGCGGGATCGATCTGCCGATCACCTTTGTCTGTCACGGCCTGCCGCCCTTTGAGCGGTATTCCACCGTCGGAACGCCGCCCTATGAATGCGGTTATTTGGCAGCGAAGCACCTTCTGGAGCTGGGCCACCGGCGCATCGCCTACGTGTCGGAATCGCTGGAGCATGACGCGCTGAATCCAAAGCTGCAGGGCTTTCGCGCAGCGCTGCGGGATCACGACACGGACTTTCGCGAGGAGCTGACGCTCTATGGTCACGCGCGTTACGGCGGCGGCAGCAAAGCCTATCAGGAGCTGGCCGACTCCGGTATGACCGCGGTGGTCTGCTCGGACGACCTGCTGGCAGTCGGCTTCCTTTCGACGGCGGTGGCAGATGGGCGGAGGGTCCCGCAGGAGCTGTCGGTCGTCGGTATGGATAACATTATGGCGACGCTGCACAGCACGCCGAAGATCACCACGGTGGCGCAGGATACGGAAAAAATCGCACGCAGTGCGGTCAACCTCCTGCTTGGCGAGATCGACGCGCGCAAGTACGGCCTGCACGCGGATGTCACACATATTGCGGTCGAGCCGACGCTCATGGTGCGGCAGAGCACCGGCCCGGTCTGACCGGAGAGAGGACACAAGGTGAAGCGAAAAAAAATCTATCCATTTCTGATTCTGGCAATGTGCTTCCTGATCCAGGGCGGCTTGCTGGGAATCATTTCCAATTGCCGGGGTATTTTTTACGACCCGGTCTGTGCGGAGCTTGGCATCAAGCTCGGCAAGCTCACGACCTATTCCGTGTTCTACGGCCTTGCCGTCTGCATCACCATTCCCTTTGCGTCGCGGGCGGTCAAGAAGTGGAACCTGCGCTGGACGCTGACGGGCTTCGCTCTTCTGACGGCGGCGGCACAGTTCGCAATGGCCTATTTCCACAATGTTTATGAGTGGTATGCGGCGGCCGCGGTGCAGGGCGCGTGTTATGCGTTCCTGTTCGTGCAGACGGTGCCCATGCTGATCAACAACTGGTTTTCCGAGCAGAGCGGCTTTTTCCTCGGCATTGCCTGCTCCGCCTCCGGCATTGTGGGCGCGCTGATGAATCCGCTGGCGCAGAGCTTTATGGCGACCTATGGCTGGCGGGCGACCTACCGGATGCTTGGTATCGCGCTGTTTTTGCTGCTGGTTCCCGCGTGTGCGCTGTTTTCCGTCCGCAGGCCGGAGGACATCGGGGCGCAGCCCTATCACCGCCGCAGGGCGCCAAAGCACGCAGCAGACGCGGCGGCATTTCAGGACTTTTCCGAAAAACGCAGGGTATTTCTCCTCCTTCTGGTGTTTGCCTGTGCGATCTGCATTACAACGGGCTACAACCAGATGCTTTTTGGCGTTGGTTCAACGTTTGACCATCCGGAGAAAATTCTGGGAACTTTCGTTTCCGTTTCCATGATCGGGACGATCGTCTGCAAGCTGCTCGTCGGCTGGCTGAACGACCGCTATGGAATGAAGGCGGCCTGCTATGCGGCGGTCGGGACCATCGGCGCGGGGCTTGTGTGCCTGTTCTTCGGACAGTCCGCGCTGCGAATGTACATCGGCTCGTTCTGCATGGGGATGCCCATGGCGGTCACGGTCGTTGCCATGCCGAATCTGGTGCGCAGCGTGTTCGGAAACGCAGCCTTTGAAAAGCGCTACCGCACGGTTTCCGTGGTGGTCAATCTGGTCAGTAACTTCAGCTTCACGGTGCTGGGCTGGATCGTGTCGATCTTCGATTCCTACCGGGTGATGCTGGCGTTCGGGATCGGCGCGTCCGCGCTTTCTGCGCTGCTGGCTGCCATCCTCTTTGCAGTGAGAAAAAGGAGCTTGATTTATGAATGAAGTGGTAAAAACAATTCTGGAGCGCCGCTCCGTCCGTAAGTTTGACCAGCGCCCGGTGGAAGAAGCGATCGTGCGCGAGATCATCGAGTGCGGGCGCAGCGCGCCGAACGCATGGGGACATCAGACCTTTGAATTCTATGCCATCACCGACCGGAAGCTGATGCGCGAGCTCGCGGAGCTGACGGCGAAATTTCTCGGCGGCGAGCCGGAGGATCACCTCTTCTTTTCTGCGCCGCTGATCATCCTCATCAGTGACATCCGCGACAATTATATGCGTCTGGCGGACGCCGGCTGCGCGATGGAAAATATGTTCCTCGCGGCCCGCAGTCAGGGCGTCGGCTCCGTGTGGATCAACCAGTTTTCACCCATCTGTGACAAGCTGGAGGTCATCGACAAGTTTGAGTCCATCGGCATTGCCAAAAACCGCGTGGTCACGAGCCTCGGCGCCTTCGGCTATCCGGCCGAGGAACCGAAGCCGAAGGAGCTGATCTCCGCGGTACACTACATCCGATCGGAGGCAGAAGCATGAGTATGCACATTGACGCCCGTCCGGGCGACATCGCCAGCCATGTGATCACCGCGGGCGACCCCGACCGGATTTCCTATCTGGCCGAGCATTACCTTGAAAATGCGGAGTTGGTCAGCAGCAAGCGCGCCGCGCTGTGCTACACCGGCACCTACGCGGGCCGGCGGGTTTCCGCCATGGCGGTGGGCATGGGAATTCCCTCCATGCTGATCTACGCCACGGAGCTGTTCCGCGACTATGGCTGCGAGGCCATCGTGCGGGTCGGCACCTCGGCCGGGTATCTGGATTCCATGCAGCGGCACGACATCGTGCTCTCGCAGGCCGCCTGCCACACCTCCGCCATCAATGACGGCGTGTTCAACGGCACATTCTGTCCGATCGCGGATTACCGCCTGCTGTCCACGGCGGAGCACGCCGCGGCGGCGCGGAAGCAGAAGGTCTACATCGGCAACACCGTCTGCAACGACCGCCTCTACCGCCTTGCAGAGAGCTACCGCTCGGCTGCGTGGCGCGATTACGGGATCCTGTGCTCGGAGATGGAGGGCGCGGCGCTCTACACCGCTGCGGCACAGTTCGGCAAGCGCGCGCTGATGCTGGTTTCCATTCTCTCCCACCTTGATGTGGATGCGGATGGGAAGGAGCGCATCCGCCCTCTGCCGGAAACGCCCGGCAAGACGATGGATGATGCGCTGATCCTGGCGCTGGAAACGCTGGCTGAGGACAGCAGGAGGATGCATGGAGGTCTTTGAGGCGCTTCGCACCCGCGCGAGCGTGCGGGACTTCCTGCCGGATCCGATCCCGGCGGAGAAGCTGGAGAAATTAAAGGAGGCCGCGCTCCGCGCGCCGACTTCGCTGAACTTGCAGCAGCAGTGCTTCTGCTTCGTGACGGACCCCAAGGTGCTGCAAACGCTGACAGAGGGCGTCATCCGCGTGTCCAAAGAGCGCGGAGAAACGGACTATCTGGAGCGCCTGGCGCAGCGCGGCGGCAAGGTGTTCTTCGGCGCGCCGCTCCTGATCGTCATCGCGGTTAACCCGGAGAACAACTACATTGACGTCGATGCCGGCATTGCCGTGCAGAGCCTTGCGCTTGCCGTAAAGGATCTGGGACTGGATTCCGTGATCATGGCCGCACCGGACCGCGTCTTTGTGGGGCCGCTTGCCGGACAGTATGAGCGGCTGCTGAAATTCCCGGACGGCTACCGCTTCGCCATCGCACTGGCCGTCGGCTGCGCGGCGGCGGAATTCCGTCCGCACGCGCTCAAACCGGAAAACATCGTAGAACTTCGTTGATTACTGCACCGCAGTTTTCATAAATAAAAAAACAAGGAGAAAAGAAATGAAAAAGCTGATCGCAATCCTTCTGGTGCTCGTCATGGCGCTGAGCCTGTTCGCCTGCGCGGGCAGCAAGGGCCCGTCCGAGTCCAGCAACGACCCCGCGAAGTCTGAAGACAACAACACTTCCGATACTCCCGCTGAATCCGGTAAGAAGGCGAACATCGTCCTCGTCATCCCGAACTCCCTCGGCGACAAGGCCTTCTCCGACATGGTCTGGTCCGGCGTGCAGATCGCCAAGGAAAAGAACCCCGACCGCGTCGGCAACATCAAGTGCATCGAGCTGCAGGGCGACACTACCACCCCGATCCCCACGCTGACCGAGCTGGCCGAGCTGGGCGAATGGGACATCATCGTCACCGGCACCTTCAGCCTGAAGGAATCCATCGTTGAAGTCGCCGCCAAGTTCCCCGAGCAGAAGTTCCTCATTTATGATACCGAGCTGGATTACAGCGACGGCAAATTCAAGAACTGCGCTTCCTTCGCTGCGATGCAGAACGAAGGCTCCTTCCTCGGCGGCGCACTGGCTGCCATGGCCTCCAAGAGCGGCGTCATCGGCTTCGTCGGCGGCAAGGAAACCTCCTCCGTCAGCGACTTCCTTGTTGGCTACATTGAAGGCGCAAAGTATGTCAACCCCGACATCATCGTCCGTTCTGCGTTCATCGGCAACTTCACGGATACCGCTGCTGCGAAGGAACTTGCAAATGCACAGAACGCACAGGGTGCAGACGTTGTCTTTGCAGTCTGCTCCGGCGCAGGCTCCGGCGTCTATGAGGCGGCTGCCGACGGCGGCTTCTGGGCACTCGGCGTCGACTGCGACCAGTCCCTTATTCTTGAGGACACCAACCCCGCAGCGGCAAAGGCCATCCTGACCTCTGTCGTGAAGAACTTCGACGTCGTCCTCAGCAACGCCATCACCGAGGCACTGGACGGCACCCTTGAATTCGGCAAGCACAATGCGATCGACCTCGCGGCAGGCGGCATCGGTCTGGCAGACAACAGCTACTATGAATCCGCCGTTTCCGCCGACATCCGCGCGAAGGTCGACGAGATCGCAGAGAAGATCAAGAGCGGCGAGATCAAGGTCAGCACTGCCATCGGCATGGATGCTGATACCTACAACAACCTGAAGGAATCCGCTTCCAAATAATTACGCGGATCGACAGCAAGGAGGCTGTGATGGAAGAACAGTATGAATACGTCCTTTCCATGCAAAACATCACCAAGGTCTATAAGGACGGCTTTGTAGCAAATAAGAATATTGATTTCTCTGTCCGTAAAGGAGATATCCACGGTCTGGTCGGCGAGAACGGCGCGGGCAAAAGCACGCTGATGAAGGTCCTGTTCGGCCAGGAGCAGCCGGAAAGCGGTAAGATCTTTTACAAGGGGAAAGAAGTCAACATCAGCAGCCCCCTTGCTGCTTTGAAGCTCGGCATCGGGATGGTGCACCAGCATTTTATGCTGGTGCCCTCCCTGACCGTTGCCGAAAACATGGTGTTTGGCATTGAACCGACGAAATGCGGCATTTTCAATTACAAGCAGGCCGCAAAAATGACCCGCGAGGTGTCCAAGAAATTCGGCCTTGACGTGGACCCGGATATGAAGGTCCGCGACCTCTACGTCGGCCAGAAGCAGCGCGTGGAGATTTTGAAAATGCTCCTGCGCAACGTCGAGGTGCTGATCCTCGACGAACCGACTGCGGTTTTGACCCCGCAGGAAACTGAGGAGCTGTTCGCGCAACTCATCAACCTCAAAAAAGAGGGCTATACCATCGTCTTTATTTCCCATAAGCTCAACGAGATCAAGCAGATCTGCGACCGCCTGACCGTTCTGCGTGACGGCCACTCCATCCAGACGGTGGATGTCGACAGCGTGACGGAGCAGGACATTTCCCAGATGATGGTCGGCAGAAACGCCATCAACTCTCTGAAAAAGACACCTGCGCACCCGGCCGAGGCGCGCTTACAGGTGCAGGAGCTGAACTACTACAACAACTTCGGCAAGCAGGTTCTGACGGATGTTTCCTTCAGTGTGCGCGGTGGTGAGATCCTTGGCATTGCCGGCATCGAGGGTAACGGTCAGCGCGAGATCTCCGAGATGATCGCCGGCATGGACAAAATTCAGAGCGGCGAGATTCTCATCAACGGCAAGACCGTGAAGGGACATACCATCCGCGAGATCCGCCAGATGGGCGTGGCGCACGTGTCCGAGGACAGAATGACCTACGGCATCGCAGCGGACGCCAGCATCGAGTACAACATCATTTCGGACCGTTATTACGAAAAAGACTATCAGAAATGCCACCTTCTGCGCCGCAAGGCCATCCGCAAGCTCTCCGACGGCCTCATCCGCAGCTTCACGGTCAAGTGCGACGGAAGCACGGCAGCGGTCAAGACGCTTTCGGGCGGAAATATCCAGAAGGTCGTCGCTGCACGCGAGTTCTCCAGCCGCCCGCAGGTCATGGTCGCAAACCAGCCGACGCGCGGCATCGACGTCGGTGCGAGCGAGCTGATCCGCACGAAGCTCATCGACCTGCGCGACGACGGCGCGGCGGTGCTTCTGATCTCTGCCGACATCACGGAGCTGCGCGAGGTGAGCGACAGCCTGATCGTGCTGTGCGGCGGACGTATTGTTGCATATTTTGAATCTCTGGAGAATGTTACGGAAACGGAACTGGGCGAGTATATGCTCGGCCTGAAGGAACAGACGCCGGAGCAGATTGCGAGGTGCTGCAGATGAATCGTACCAAGAAAATTGAAGCGGCCTTTTTTGTGATCCGCGACGTGCTGGCCATCGGAATTGCCCTGCTGATCTCCTTTTTGCTGATCTTCGCGGTCAGCGAGGACGCTTTCGGCTCCCTGAAGCTGTTCCTGGTCGGTCCGGTGCAGACCGTTTCCAGAATGGGCTACATCGCCGAAAAAATGATCCCGCTCCTGTTTACCGGCGTTGGCGTGAGTCTGATGTTCCGCTGCCGCCAGGTGAATATGGGCAGTGAGGGTGCGTTCTATCTGGCAGGCGTCGCCGCCACCGCAGCCGCAGTGCTGCTGCCGCTGCCGAATGTGATTCATCCCATCATCTGCATCGTGATCGGCGGCATCATCGGTGCGCTGGTCTGCGGCCTGACCGCGGTGATGCACACGAAGTTCCATTCCCTGACCATCGTGACTTCTCTGATGATCAACTACATCTGCCTGTACCTTGGCCAGTATTTCATCAACCACCAGCTCTGGGATGTCACGACCGGCTATCAGGCCTCCTTCAAATTCCTTGAAACCGCGCTCCTGCCGAAGCTCTTTACCAAGACCAATATCCATGCGGGTCTGTTCCTCGCCGTGGCGGTCGTGGTCTTCGGCCACATCCTTCTGGAAAAGAGCACCTTCGGCTACAAACTCAAGCTCGTCGGCATCAACCCGGATTTCTCCCGCTATTCGGGCATCAATGTGACGGCGGTCATCATCGGCTGCCAGCTGATCGGCGGCGCCCTTGCAGGAATGGGCGGCGCAGTGGAGCAGCTCGGTATGTACAAGCGCTTTGAGTATTCCGGCCTGTCCGGTCACGGCTTTGACGGCGTGATGATCGCGGTCATCGCGGGCAACAACCCGAAATATGTGCCGATCGCCGCGCTGTTCCTTGCCTATGTCAATGTCGGCGCGGAAACGATGGCGCGCATGTCGGACGTCCCGCCGGAGGTCGTCTCCATCGTGCAGTCCGTCATCATCATGTTTGTCGTTGCAGAAAAGTTCCTGGCCAACTGGAAGCATAAGGTGATTGCAAAGCAGTCCCTGAAGGACCTTGGAAGAGTGGAGGCGAGATAATGGAAAGTGTACTGAAATATATCTTTTCCACGCAGTTCCTCGTTGCGGTTCTGCGCATGAGCACCCCGCTCATCCTCTGCTCGATGGGCGTTCTGCTCGTCCGCAAATCCGGCATCGTCTGCATCGCGTTTGAATCCATGATGCTTGCGGCCGCCTTCGGCGGCGTGATCGGCAGCGCCTATGCGCAGAGCCTCACCGTCGGTATTCTCTGCGGCGTTGGCCTGAGCGTGCTGTTCGCGCTGCTGTTCGGCTACTTCGTTCTGATCCTGAAAGCGAACAATATGCTCGTCAGCCTTGCGCTCAATACGCTCGGCAGCGGCGGCACGGTGTTTATGCTCTATGCGCTTACCGGCGACCGCGGCAACTCCACGAGCCTTGCGAGCTTGCAGTTCCCGACGGTCAATATCCCCTTCATTCAGGACATCCCGGTGCTGGGCAAGATCCTCTCCGGCCACAATGTCCTGACCTATGTTGCGCTGCTCAGCGTTCCCGTGATGTTTATCATTCTGATGAAAACTCCGCTGGGGCTGCGCATCCGCGCCGTCGGTGAAAACGAGGGTGCAGCGGAATCCCTCGGTACCAGTCCGGTCAAGACGCGCTTCATCGCGCTGATCATTGCGGGCGTGTTCGCGGGCTTCGCAGGCATGTATATGTCCATGGGCTACGTTTCGGCATTTACAAGAGATATGATTTCCGGCCGTGGCTACATTGCCATCGCCGCGCAGAACCTCGGCGGCTCCATGCCGGTGCCGACCTTCTTCTGGGCATTGGTGTTCGGCGCGTCCAACGCCATCGCAAACGCATTCCAGGCGATCAATATGCCGCCGGAGTTTTTGCAGATGTTCCCCTATGTCG
This sequence comes from uncultured Eubacteriales bacterium, assembly GCA_900544705.1. Lineage (GTDB taxonomy): Bacteria > Bacillota > Clostridia > Oscillospirales > Oscillospiraceae > JAZOXB01. Next base: position 25,211 of record UQWH01000025.1, read on the forward strand.
CCACCGTCGTCGGCTTGATGCTGGTTGGCATGACGATTAACCGGAAGAAGAAGCGCGAGATGCACGAGATCGCGGAAAGATGCAAAAAACTCAAGCTGGAAAAGGAAAGCAGGTAATATGGCAAAAAGAAAAATCATTATGGACGTCGACACCGGCACGGATGACGCCGTTGCGCTGGTGCTGGCGATTTTGGGCGGCGAGGTCGAGCTGCTGGGCGTGACCACGGTCAATGGTAATCTGGAGCTTAAGCTTACGACGGACAATACGCTGCGCGTGGTGGAGTGCTGCCGCCCATACGGGCTGGTGCCGGTCTACAGTGGCTGTGAATATCCACTGGTGTCCACACTCTCTCCCTACAGTGCGCAGTCCCGCAGCCCCATTCCCAAACGCGAGGGCACAGTCAAGGAATTCGCCATGCACCGCGACCATCTGCCCCTTCCGGAAACCACATTGAAAAAGCAGGACAAGAACGCGGTCGTCTGGCTGATCGAAACTGTCATGGCCTCCGAGCCGGGCAGCATCAGCCTTGTCGCCCTTGCCCCGCTGACGAATATTGCCGCCGCGATGCGCGCCGAACCGGCCTTTGCAGGGAGACTGGGCGAGATCGTGCTGATGGGCGGCGG
>UQWH01000026.1 GCA_900544705.1 uncultured Eubacteriales bacterium
ATGCTGCCGACGCCGATCTCGAAAATCTCCAGCTTGAAGGTTTCCTCGCCGGGAGCGGTGTTGCCGCCCAGCTTAACCGTCTTGGTGAAGGGAATTTCATAGGTGATCACGGGATCGGTGAAGGTATAAGTGTTCTCAAAGGTCATCTTCTCTGCGGCCTTTTCTTCAATGCGGTAGAATTCGCCGTTGTCGGAGACTTCCTTATATGCTGCGTGGATGGTCAGGACTTCCTTCTGGCCTGTCTGGTCGTATTCGGGATGCAGGTACCAGACCGCATCGGAATATGTCCAGTTTTCCTTGCCGTCCTGAAGCTCTCGGACGAAGAAGCCCTCGCAGATCAGTTCCCGCACCTTGGACTCCTTCCCGGTGATGACCAGCTTGGCGTCAAAGTCGCCTGTGCCGTTTGTGGTTACGGCTGCGGTATAGAGTTCTTCCATGCCGTTCGCTGCACTGCTGACGCCGGGATTGAAAATCTCCAGCTTGAAGGTTTCCTCGCCGGGAGTGGCCTCGCCGCCCTGCTTAACCGTCTTGGTGAAGGGAATTTCATAGGTGACAACGGGCTCGGTTAAGTCGTTGTCGTTCTCAAGGGGCATCTCTTCCACGGGAGTCTCGTTGATGATGACGTTGTCCGCTGCGCCGATGCCGGCTCCGGACGGAGCTGCCGATACGGCAGCCGAGAGGACGGATACCAGCATGACAAGAGTCATAAGGATAGTGAAAAATCGTTTTACGTTGGTAGACTTCATGTAATCATTCCTCCTGTTTCAAAAATTTGGTTGTTTCCTGTGCAGGGCTGTGCCATGGTACAGAAAACTGCGTTTCGTTTTCCAGCTTTGGAGCCTTACAGAGATGCTCCCGTTTTCAGACAGGGACGGCTTAGCAGGCGCATTTCTTCCTACCACCGCCCTTCAAAGCGTTTCCAGCAGTGCAGCCAGATAGCGGTCGCTGGAGGAGGTGAAGATAAAGGCGTCAATTTGCCCGTTTTTCTTGCAGGCTGCCACCTCGTCAGCCAGCTTTGCATCGGCGTTTTCATCCACCGCAAGCACACATTTGCAGCCCGGCAGCAGCTTTTTCACTGCCGCCCAGAGCTTCAGCCGCTCACAGAGCTTCCACGGTGTATAGCATGTTACCTCCATTAATAGAGCATAGGGCCGGAACATCCGGCATTGCTCCACCACATCCTCCGGACTACCCGCCACAATGGGCTTACAGTCCTTCATGTCGCTGAGGAGCATCCGCTCATAGCCCCGCGCTGTCAAACCGCTTTGCATATCGATTACGATACTCCGCACTTTTTCTCACCCGCCTTTCTGTACAGCAAACAGGACTTGCTATGGTATAACTATATTATACAGAATGGCCTTTTCGATGTCATTATACGAAAGTATAGTCTTTTTCGATCCCGGCGGTTTTTGAAAACGCTTCGGCGCGGGAGATTGCACAGGAGGAGAAAGCCCTTACAAAAAAACAGAATGAAAGAAGAATTTTGGAAAACGAAAACCTTGAAACAGGATGCCTTGAAAAACAGAATGGAAAGGGGAGTGATGCTGCCGCTTTGCGCGCCGCCTTGCGGCAGAGCCGGAGGCTCAGCCGTCGTCAAGCTGGGCGACGATGGTGCTGTCGATGGCGGCGGCGATGAGCTGCTGCTTGGAGGAGAAGCCGCATTTTCTGATCATCTGGTTCATGTGATATTTTACCGTACACTCCTCGATGAACAGCTTTTTTGCAATGGTTGCATAGGAGTCGCCGTAGATATAAAGCCGCAGAATGTCCTTCTGCATATTAGACAGGTCGTTTGACCAGGTGCTGCCAATCTCCACATTGGGCGCTTCCGTCGGGAAGAAGGACCGGCCCTCCAGCGTGCCGAGGATTACATCCATGATCTCCTGCTCACCGTGCTCCTTATACCACAGACTGTCCACGCAGACGGCGCGGGCTTTTTCCAGCACCTCGGCATCCACAAGTGAGGTAACAACAACGATTTTGATATTCGGCTGCGCACGCTTGATCTTCCCGGCGGCAGAGAGTCCGGAATGGCCATGCAGGGTCTGTACATCCATCAAAACAAGGTCTACGCGGTTTACCCGGCAGTATTCCGGAGCCTGCTCTGCGTCGCGCAGGACAGCGCAGAGGGAGAAATCCGCCTGCTTTTCAATCATATCCCTGAAAAAATCGGCTGCGAATTTGTTGTCCTCCACAATGAGCGTTCGTATATTCATAAATTCATCTCCTCCCGCATAAAGGTCAGCCGCATGACGAATTCCGGACTGTGGGAAAGCTGCATCTCGCCGCCCGCGCTCTCAATGCTGTGCCGCAGATCGGAAAGTCCGCTGCCCTCGACGATGCTCCCTCTGGGCTTTTCCCCGTCGTTGGTGATGCGCACGGTATATCCGCCGGGCACGCCCCGGATACGCACGCTTACCCGTGTGCCGTGGGCATGGCGGACGCAGTTGGTCACACACTCCCGCAGGGCGGCCACAATCAGCTCGTAGATTTCCGGTTCTACCGGAAGCATTCCGTTACGCTTAAGCTCCACACCAAGCTCGGCACATTCGTTCAGCAGCCGGTCGTAGGAATCACAGCTTCCGGCGCCGGAGGAAACGACCAGCGTTCCTGCCGCCAGTGACAGCTCGCGGATCTGCTGCTCGGCATCCTCGCCGGCTGCCTTTCCCTGCAGCATTCGACGGATGACAGACAGGCTGTGGCCAATCTCGTCGTGAATCTTCAGCTTGAAGGCGAGCTGCTCGCGTTCCCGGATGCGGTCGGAGGCGCGGGTGAAAAGTTTTTTCAGCTTTGCATTGACGCGCGCCAGCTCGGCGTTGTCCTTTTCCAGCTCCTCGTTGGCGGTGAACAGCTCGGTAATGTCGGTGAAGACCGTTTCGGTGTAGGGCTGCTCCACTGCCGTGACCGTCCGCTCGGTATACTGCCACACCCGGCCGCTGGGGGAGCGGTAGATGCCGTTTTCCGTGTGGGCGGCCAGCGCCGCATGAAGTCCGTCCAGACTTTGCAGTTCCTTACCGGTCATCTCGCGGTACAGAGCATACATCTGCCGGTTGCAGAGCTTGATGACGCCATGCTTGGTGAAATAGCAGCCTGCAACAGGCAGGTCGTCCATCGCCTCCTTGATGCTGCTCCGGTTGATGCTTCCCTCCCGCCACTTTACGGCATAGATGGTCAGTGCGGCGGTATAGGCAAAGGAGAACATCAGGACGGTTGGGAGCAGACGCAGAGGGGACTCAGGCGGCTTTTCCCTGCCAATCAGGGTGAGAAACAGCCAGAAGAGCGAAACCCACCACAGCACGGAAAGAAGCCACAAAGCGTGCCGGCGGTATTCTAGATTCCACAGAAGCCAGAACAATTGCAGACACAGCGCAAGAAACATCAGAATCAACAGAATGCTGCCGTTATAGAGAAGTGTATTGCTCCAGATAGCACCGGTCATTGTTCCGCACCTCCCGTCATAGGCATAGCTATGATCCAGCCGTCCTCCGTCCGCTCTGTCTGAACATAGGGGAATGCTGAGAAGATACCGCTCAGATCAGCGGTGCAGTCCAGCGTCATGGACAAGACCGGTACACCTTCCCGGCGGGTGACGCTGACCAGCAGATAGTGTAGCTGCGCCAGTGCTGCTTCCAATGTGGCCTCAAAGCAGGCATAGGCGGAAAGCGCTGCCCGGATGGGCAGGCTTGCCGAGCTCTGCGGCAGGTACAGATTGCAGTCGATTCCGCCCAGCTTCAGGTTTCCGCAGGATTCCCGCAGAGCCGAATGAAGTGCGTTCATCGGCATATACGGGATGCGTTCGGCCAGAACGACCATGTCCTTATGACGCTTGACATAGGTAGCCAGCACCAACAGACGGAAGAGAAGAGTCCTTGTATCCTCGCCGCATTTAGCGGCTTGTGCATAGCGGCCGGTCAGCTCGTCAATCTGGCGAAGCTGTTTCTGTGTTTCCTGCTGCACAAGATCGTACAGGCGGTTTTGCTCCTCCAGACGGTAGCGCTGCGCATCGCGGCGGTACTGATCGCGAAGGATGTCATTGCGCTCCTGTAGCTCCTCACGCGTGGCTTCGAGCGCTTCCTTGACGGACAGAAGCGCAGAGATATCCTCCTGCCATATGGTGTGGCCGCCGCTGATCGGGCTGGCCTTCAGCAGCAGGCTGTCGCCATAGCGCAGGCTGCCGCTTTCGGTTTGCCGGAGCACGCGTTCCGGCAGGGGCAATGCCCGATCGGAGATGTAGCGGATGCGATAATCGGAATCGGTGATGATCATTCCGGCATAAACGGTTCGGAACAGAGCCTCGTAATCCGTGTTGGAGGCGATCAGTCCGCACCGCAGGCAGGCTTCAAAAACAGAGGCAAACAGCAGGCTGATGACCGACGGCATATCGCCCAACCAGAAGCGCAGCCACGGGAAGCCGACATAATAAATAACGGTATATGCAAACATCAGCCCCATCGGCAGCAGAGGCAGCCAGAAGTATTTTTTAGAGTACGGTACCTTGCACTTGACCAGCATCACCGCGAGGGCGGCCAAGCCGCAGATACACATCCAGCCGATGATTGCAAAGTGTAACGGTCCGTAGCCGTAGTTCTGGTCAGTGCGCAGTGAAAAGGGGACATCGCCGGGGAAGGTAAAAACAAGCTGGTGCAGGTCGGTGGTCAGCACCAGCAGGAGCATTCCGGCAGTGATCAGCCAGAGAGTTACCCGGATGGGGCTGCGCCGCCGGCAGTCCGGCCTTCCGATGGAGAGCGCCGTGAAAAGTCCCATCAGCGGGATGAAGAGCATCGGAAGGTAGTAGAGATACCAGCACAGCCTTATGGCCACGGGCGGCAGCTCAAATTCGTATTTCACCGTGCGAACAAAGCTCCAGATTACCATCAGAATGCCTGCGCTGACCATGTACCGCCGGGTCTGCTCCTGCACCACCGACCGCCCCCATGCCGCAGATTGGACGGCAAACAGGGAGGCATAGATCAGTGCGCGGACGAAGCTGAGAGATTGCCCGCCGATTCTGAACATGGCAAGCATACGGCAGGAGTAGGCAAGAAGGACGGCCGCAGATGCAAGAATCAGCGGCAGCACGTTTCTTCGGTTGTTGGTCACGGCTTACACGCCTCGCGTTCTCTCTTGGACAGAGGAAGGTTCGGTTCGTTGCTCTGAGGTGAACGGGGAGGGAGTTTATGACGGCTTTCGTACCGTTGACGGAACGATCTTTTTTATAGCATAGCATAAAACGGCGCTTTCCGCAACTTCTCCGGTGCAGTTGCAAAAAGCGCTGGAATTGTTCTTCCGTATGGGACTGAAATATGAGCCGACTGTGCGTACGCCGCAAGACGCGGCGGCCGGAGAAGTCCATACGAAACGGACGGAATTATATTTGTAAATAAACTGTGACAACCCCTTGCAAAATCCGAAAACAGCAGTATAATAGCTTTAGCACTCGATCGTATAGAGTGCCAAACATGAAAACAAAGGAAGCTGAAATTATGGCAAAGAAGCAATTCAAGGCGGAATCCAAGCGTCTTCTTGATCTGATGATCAATTCAATTTATACTCACCGGGAGATCTTTCTGCGCGAGCTGATCTCCAACGCCTCCGACGCGATCGACAAGCTGGCCTATCGGGCGCTGACGGATGAATCCGTCGGCCTGAACCGCAGCGATTTTGCGATCACGCTGTCTGCCGACAAGGAAAACGGCACGCTGACCGTCTCCGATAACGGCATCGGCATGAGCCGGGAGGAGATGGAGGAGAACCTCGGCACCATCGCACACAGCGGCTCTCTGGGCTTCAAGCAGGAGATGGAGAAGAAGGAGGACATCGACATCATCGGTCAGTTCGGTGTCGGCTTCTACTCGGCCTTTATGGTCGCCGAAAAGGTGACGGTGATTTCAAAGAAATTCGGCTCGGACGAGGCATGGAAGTGGGAGTCCACCGGCGCAGACGGCTATACGATCACGCCCTGTGAGCGCGAGGCGGCTGGTACGGACGTCATTATGACGCTGAAAAAGGACACCGAGGACGAGAAATACTCCGAGTATCTCTCCGAATACCGCATCCGCAGTCTGGTGCGCAAATATTCCGATTACATCCGCTATCCGATCCGCATGGAGGTGGAGACCACCCGTCCGACGGAGGAAACGAAGGATTCCGACAAGCCGGAATATGAAACCGTCCGCGAGTGGCAGACGCTCAACTCCATGGTTCCGGTCTGGCAGAAGAACAAGAAGGACGTCACCGAGGAGGAATACGACAGCTTCTACCGCGAGAAGTTCTATGACTTTGAAAAGCCGCTGAGCGTCATTCATCTGTCCGTGGAGGGCGCAGTGACCTACAAGGCCCTGCTGTATATCCCCGCGAAGGCGCCGTATGACTTCTATACCAAGGACTACAAGGCGGGCTTGCAGCTCTATTCCTCCGGCGTGCTGATCATGGAAAACTGCGCCGACCTGCTGCCGGAGCACTTCCGCTTCGTCCGCGGCGTGGTTGACACGCAGGATCTGAGCCTGAACATCAGCCGTGAGATGCTCCAGCATACGCGTGAGCTGAAGTTCATTGCGAACAATCTGGAGAAGAAAATCAAGGCAGAGTTGGAAAAGATGCTCGAAAACGACCGCGAGAAGTACGAGAAGTTCTATGCAGCCTTCGGCCGCCAGCTCAAGTTCGGCGTGGTGTCGGAATTCGGCGCGCACAAGGAACTCTTACAGGATCTGATCGAGTTCTATTCCGACAAGGAGCAGAAGCTCGTCACGCTCAAAGAATACTGCGCGGCCATGCCGGAATCGCAGAAGCACATCTACTTCGCCGCAGGCAGCAGCGTGGAGCATCTGGCAAAGCTGCCGCAGACGGCGATGCTGCGTGAGCGCGGCTTTGACGTGCTGCTTCTGACGGAGCAGGTGGACGAGTTTATCCCGCAGACGCTGCAAAAGTACGAGGAGCATGAGTTCCGCAACATTCTGACGGACGACCTCGACCTTGCGACGGACGAGGAAAAGAAGGCGGCGGAGGAGAAGGCGGAGGCCTTCAAGGACTGCCTGACCTTCATGAAGGACACGCTGGGCGATAAGGTGAAGGAGGTTCGCGTTTCCACCGATCTTGGCGGCCATGCGGTGACGATGGTGCCGGACGGCGGCATGAGCTTTGAAATGGAGAAGTATTTCCATGCGCTTGATCCGAAGTCCGACTATCACTGCGGACGGATTCTGGAGGTCAACGCGGAGCATCCCCTCCTGCAGCGCCTGCAAAAGTGTGTACAGGACGATGCGGAAACGGCGAAGAAGCTCACCGAGCTTCTGTATGCGCAGGGCCTGCTGATGGCCAATCTGCCGCTGGAAGACCCGACGGCCTACAGCGATCTTGTCTGCGAGCTGATCGGCTGAGTGTAAAGTGTAGTGTAGTGTGCAGAAAAAACCGCCCGGAGAGGAAAACCTCTCCGGGCGGTTTTCGTATCTTAGTTATTCCTCGAACACTTTTCCGCGTCGATGGCCAGCACGAACATCAGCACGCAGAGCGCGTCCTGCGGGTGTGCGACGTCGATCACGTAGGTGTCCGTCCAGTGAAACAGCTCCTTGGAGATGGAGGCGACCGGACAGCCGGAAGCGTCCAGAATGGAATAGTCCCACTCCATCCAGTCACCGCGAATCTGCCAGCCGTTGCAGTCGATGTTGTAGCGCGGGCGGAACAGAGCGAACTCCTTGCTGATGCAGCCGACATAGCTACCGCTGAGATACAACTCGAATTTTGGGAGGAAGGTAAAAATGCGTTCCTTGACCATCCCCAGCTCGCGCTCGCCGGCATCGAAGATCTTCAGACAGTGTCCCCAGGAGAGCTGCCCTTTGACCACGTAAACCGTGTTTCCTGCCTCATCGTAGATGTCATAGCTGTCAAACCATGAGAAATACCGCTGCTTGAACAGGAGCTTCATGGACAAATCGCCTGCCTTTACTGTGCTTTCTGCTGCTCCTTGGCCGCTTCCAGCGCCTGCGCGAGCTGATCGGGGCAGGAGGTGGGTTTCATGCCGCAGCGGACGCCCTTGAGGCGCGCGATGACGTCATCGACCTTCATGCCGTTGGCCAGCAGGGAAACGCCCTGTGTATTGCCGCTGCATCCGCCGATGAAGCGGATATTGGAAACGGTGTCGCCGTCGAGGTCAAAAAGGATTTTGCTGGCGCACACGCCGCGGGTCTTATATTCATACTGCATTGTAAATGCCTCTCTTTCTTTTTTTATTCAGTATAGCAGAAAAGTGTGAACTTTTCAACCATGCGCCGCTTTTTTCGGGCATACTAAGACCCGAAGGAGGAGAAGAATGGAAGAACAGAAAAACACCACGCAGGAGCGTATCGAGGACCTTGGCGCGGGAATGATGAAAACCGGACGCGGCACGGTCTATATCCTGACGGTGATCGGACAGATCGAGGGACATCAGGTTCAGCCGGAAACCGTGAAAACAACAAAATACGAGCACGTGCTGCCGCTGCTGGCTACGATAGAGGAAAGCGAGGAGATCGACGGTCTGCTGCTCCTGCTGAACACCGTGGGCGGCGACATCGAGGCGGGACTGGCGATCTCCGAGCTCATCGCCAGCATGCGCAAGCCGACGGTTTCTCTGGTGCTCGGCGGGGGACATTCCATCGGAATTCCGCTCGCGGTGTCGGCGCAGAAGAGCTTTATCGCGCCGTCGGCCAGCATGATGATCCATCCGGTGCGGACCTGCGGCGTCGTGGTCGGCTCGCCGGTGACCTATCACTATTTTCAGAGGATTCAGGAGCAGATCACGGACTTTGTCACGGAGAATTCCCACATCAGCCGGGAAAAATTCACGGAATATATGATGGCCACCGGGCAGATCGCCACGGACGTGGGAACGATCGTCTACGGCAAGGAAGCCGTGGAGAGCGGACTCATCGACCGGTTGGGCGGCCTGCACGATGCGCTTGAAACCCTGCACCGGATGATAGAAAAGCAGCATAAAAACCGGCGGCGGGAACAAAACACACAAAAACTATAGAAATTTGCGGAGTGGTATGCTATAATATTCTGTACTGTGACCAATTCCGGCCTTGCGCGGTGCGCCGACGCAGGGCTACATACGCGGTCTGAAAGAGAAGCGGGCGCGCAATGCCCCGGAGGAAGCATGAAGATCTGGGAAGCAATTATTTACGGCATCATCGGCGGCCTGACGGAGGTCTTGCCGGTGTCCTTCGCGGGGCACGCGGCACTGCTGCGCGGTGCCTTTAATCTCTCGTCTCTGAACGAGGGGAGCGGGCTTTATGTGCGCGCGGCCATCTGCCTCGGCGTGGCACTGGCGGTTCTGCTTGCCTTCCGCACGGAAACGCTTGCGGCAGGAAAGGCGCTGCTCTCCCTGCCGGAGAAAAAACGCCGCCGCAGAAACACCCCCATGCGCCGCGGCGTATTTCTGGGGATCATCGCGTTTCTTCCAATGCTGCTGTCCTTCCTGTTCACGGCTTTTGCCGAGCGGATCGAACGGCTGAGCTTTGTGGCGCTGTTTTTCGCGCTCAACGGACTTCTGATCTATTTCTGCACCAGAGGCATCGGCGGCAGAAAGGACGAGAAGAATGTGACGCTGCCGGATATGCTGCTGCTCGGCGTGAGCCGGATGGTCTGCGTCTTCCCGGGACTGTCGCCCATCGCGGCATCGCTGTCCGTGGGGCGCGTGTGCGGGTTGTCGGGGGAATTCAATCTGCGCCTGTGCTATCAGCTCACGATCGCCTATCAGCTTGCGGCGTTTCTGTACCGGCTGATCCGAGCGTTCGCCTATGGCAGCTTTTCCGGCATGGTGCTGGTTTCCATGCTGGCGGCCATGCTGCTGGCGGCCGTGTTCGGCTATCTTGCGATCCAGTATCTTCGCTATCTGCTGCACAAAGAGAAGTTCAATCTGTTTTCCTATTACTGCTGGGATACGGTGGCCATCGCGCTGATCGTAGCGCTGATCAATGCCTGATCCCGTTCGGAGGAGTTTCCTATGGCAAAAACGAAAAAACAAAAGCGTCCGTCGCAGGCGGAACGGCGCACGAAGAACGCCGCCCCCGCCCGGCAGCAGCAGAACCGGCGGGAGATGTGGGCAATTTTCTGCATCGTCCTGACGCTGTTTTCCGTCATCTGCTGCTTTAACATTGATGCCGTCCTGCTCAAGCCGCTGATCACGCTGATCGCCGGACTGTTTGGGCAGCCGGGGCGTTATCTGCTGCCGCTGTTTCTCATCGTGACGACGGTTATCCTGTTTTCCGGCCGGGGCAAGCCCGTGCGTCTGCGCATTGCCTGCGCCTTTGCCATCGTGATCACGATCTCCGCCATTTATCACCTCATTCAGGGACCGGAGCTCCGCTGGCAGTGGTCCATGGTCAAGACGCTCTTTCAGGGCGGACAGGACGGCACGACCGGCGGCCTGATCGCCGGCTTCTTTGCGGCCGCGCTCCAGACCTGCCTGACCACGGTGGGTGCGTACATCGTGCTGGCGCTGCTGCTTCTGGTGCAGCTCATTACGACGATGAACATGACGGTCAACAGTCTGATCACGGCGATCAAGAACCGCCCGCGCGTTCCCGGAACGCGGGAGCCGGAGGAGGACGAGCCGGAGCAGGACACTGCCGAGCGCATCGTCAATCATATGGCAAACAAGCACATCGAGCGCGTTGAGCGCCGCCGCGCCGCCGAGATCGACATCCCGGTGGATGACCCGCCCGCGCTGCAAGAAAAGAAAAAGCGCCCGGAGAAGGATCGCCCGCTCTCGCCCGACCAGTATATCGAGCAGCAGCGCAGCCGCCAGACCGGCCCCATCGAGGCGCAGAAGCAGGTGACGATCGACGAGATCGAGCTGCATGAGCCGGTCGATCCGCGCCCCGCGCCGGTACCGGAACCGGTGCCGGAGATGGAGCCGCAGCCCGTGCAGCAGCCTGCGCCGCAGCCGGCTGCTCCCGTTGTCCAACCTGAAAGGCCGACGCCGCCCGCACCGCAGCCGGAGAAAGAGGAGGTTTCCGCTGAACGCATTGATGAAGAAATTCGACAGAATACGGAGCCCACGGAGTACACCTATCCGTCCGTCAATCTCCTGACCCTGCGCCGGCAGGGCATGGTGGACGCGACGGCGGAAATGCGTGAGAATACCACGCGCCTTGCCGAAACGCTCAAGAGCTTTGGCATTGAGCCGCACATTGTTAATGTCATCCGCGGCCCATCCGTCACGCGCTATGAACTAGAGCTGGACCGCGGCGTCAAGCTCTCCAAGATCACGAATCTGGCCGACGACATCGCACTGGCGCTGGGCGCACAGGGCGTGCGCATCTCGGCCATCCCGGATAAGATCTCCGTGGTCGGCATCGAGGTGCCAAACAAGGTGGTAAATACCGTCTATGCCCGCGAGGTCATCGACTCCGCGGCCTTCCAGAACAGCAAGTCCAAGCTGTCCTTCGCCGTCGGCAAGGACATCAGCGGCAACTGCATCGTAGGCGATATTTCCAAGCTGCCGCATATGCTCATCGCCGGCACGACCGGCTCCGGCAAGTCCGTGTGTATGAACACGCTGATCATCTCCCTGCTTTACAAGGCAAAGCCGGAGGAGGTCCGCTTGATTATGGTGGACCCGAAGATGGTCGAGCTGGGCGTCTACAACGGAATCCCGCATCTGCTGATCCCCGTCGTCACCGACCCGAAGAAGGCGGCAGGCGCGCTTCAATGGACAGTGACGGAAATGATGCGCCGCTACCGGCTGATGTCCGAGGCCGGTGTGCGCGATCTGGAATCCTACAACAAGGTGATCGTCAACGACCCCGATCAGCAGAAGCTGCCGCAGGTCGTCGTGGTCATCGACGAGCTGGCCGACCTGATGCTCGTGGCGGCCAAGGAAGTGGAAGAATCCATCTGCCGCATTGCCCAGATGGGCCGCGCTTCCGGTATCCATCTGGTCATCGCGACGCAGCGTCCGTCCGCGGATGTCATCACGGGCCTGATGAAGGCCAATATCCCGTCCCGCATTGCCTTTGCGGTTTCCTCCGCGATGGAATCGCGCATCATTCTCGATGCGCCCGGCGCGGAGAAGCTGGTCGGCAAGGGCGATATGCTCTTTGCGCCTCTGGGGCAGGGCAAGCCCAAGCGTGTACAGGGCTGCTTCATCACCGACGAGGAGGTGCAGGCGGTCGTGGCGTCCATCAAGGCGCAGACGCAGACGGACTATTCACAGGAGATCATCGAGCAGATCGAAAAGCGTGCCAACGACAGCGGCAAGCAGAGCGCGGAGCCGTCCCACGGCGGCAGCGACGCGCAGGAAGGTGACGAAATGCTCCCGGCGGCCATCGAGATCGTGCTGGAAACGGGTCAGGCTTCCGTGTCCATGTTGCAGCGCCGCCTGAAGCTCGGCTATGCGCGCGCCGCGCGCATCGTCGACGAGATGGAGGACCGCGGCATCGTCGGCCCCTTCGAGGGCGCAAAGCCGCGGCAGGTGCTCATTTCCAAGGAGCAGTGGGAGCAGATGCAGAACGGCACCTATGTGCCGGACAATCCCCCGGTGGAGGAAGAAATTCCCTAGTCTTGACCACTTTGTTGAATATCCGCACTGCGGAGTTCAAAAAATAATCATGCGCTTCATCTGGAAAAACAGAGAGGCAGCAGGGAGGTAACACTTTTGCAAACAAACAAACATCGGCTTGCGTACATGGTCGAGCTGGCAGTTCTACTGGCCATCCTCTTGATGCTGGAGATCACCGGACTCGGAATGTTCAAGACCTTTGGGCTGGAGCTGACGATTCTCCAGATCCCGGTCATCCTCGGCGCGATCATCCTCGGCCCGTCGGCGGGCGCGATCCTCGGCGGCGCATTCGGCCTGCTGAGCTTCTGGGAGTGCTTCGGAAAGAGCCAGTTCGGCGCGACGCTTCTGGGCATCAACCCGTTTCTGACCTTTCTCGTCTGCGTTCCGACGCGGATCCTGATGGGCTGGCTCTGCGGCCTGATCTTCCGGGCAATGGACCGGAAGCTGGCGGGAACGAAGGGCGACTTTGCGTCCTACGTTGTGGCGAGCCTTTCCGGCGCACTGCTGAACACGCTGTTCTTTATGACAACGCTGTGCCTGTGCTTCTACCATACGGAGTACATTCAGGGCTTTGCATCCGCGCTGGGCGCGGGAAATGTGCTCCTGTTTATCGTGCTGTTCGTCGGCGTTCAGGGGCTCGTGGAAGCCGCGCTGTGCACCGTTGTGGGTGCGGGCGTCGGCAAGGGTGTGCGTCACGCGCTGCACCGGGCGAATCTGTGATAAAAAAGAGCCTCCGCCGACCGGCGGAGGCTCTTTTGCAATGCAATTACGCTTTCAGCGCGCGGACGAAGGCTGCGGGGTCGGCGGCTTTGAAATAGGCGCTGCCTGCAACCAGCACGTTTGCGCCGTTTTCACGGCAGATCATGGCGGTTTTTTCATTGACGCCGCCGTCCACCTCCAGCTCGCAGGCGGGATTCTGTGCGTCAATATAGGCGCGGAGCTGACGGAGCTTAGGCATCAGATGCTCCATGAAGGCCTGACCGCCGAAGCCGGGCTCTACCGTCATCATCAGGATCAGGTCGCACAGCGGCAGGAAGGGGAGTACCGCCTCTGCCGGGGTGTTCGGCTTGATGGATACGGCGGCGCGGACGCCATTCGCACGGATTTTTTTCAGGGCCTCCAGCGTGTTTTCTTCGGTGTCCGCTTCGACGTGGACGGTGAGAAGATCGCTTCCGGCCTTGCAGAACTGTTCAACATAGCGCAGCGGACGATCGATCATCAGATGCACGTCCAGCGGCAGGTCCGTGATGCGGCGGATGGCGGCGACGACCGGAATACCGATCGTGATATTCGGAACGAAAATGCCGTCCATGACGTCTACATGGACATAATCCACGCCGGTTTCCGAGAGCTTGCGGATGTCGCGCTCCAGATTGACAAAATCGGCGGAAAGAATGGACGGGGCAACTTTGATCATGACAAGACCTCCTGAAATACACTTTGCCAGCGCGCGGTGCATAGAATGAAAGGCAGCCGCCGGCGAGAACTCCACAGGCCCTGCGCAGACCGTGCGGCTGCGATCCATTATACAGTCTTTTCCTGTGCGTGTCAATTCTGGTTTCTTTTTCCGGTTTGTGCAGAACTTTCCGCGGCTATTTTTGCGCGGTCTGCGCAGACTATCTCCATGTGCAGAGCGGGAGCTTTGCCGAAAGAATAAGGAGGAAAAAAATCATGAGTTGTCATTGCACCCCGAACCAGGCCATCCAGTGCAGCGTTTTCCAGTGCAAGCATCACTGCGATGATGCAAATTATTGCTCTTTGGAGAAGATCCAGGTCGGTACCCATGAAAGTGACCCGACCGTCAAGCAGTGCACCGACTGCATGTCTTTCGACAGAAAGTAAAATGCACAGCGCCTCCGTCATCAAAGTCGGAGGCGCATTTTTTGCGTTCAAAGGCGTTTTCGCTCTATGAGCTGATTGAGCACGCAGCCGTAAAACAGAATGGAAATGCAGATATACAGCCACAGCATGGCAATGGCGGCGGCGGAAAGGCTGCCGTAAAACGCGGAATAGGAGCTGAAATTCTTGACGTAAAAGGAAAAAATATCGGTGAAAACCAGCCAGCCGAGCGCCGCGGCAATCGCACCGGGGAAGGTGCGCCGCGGGGAAATGCGGCGGTTGGGGAAAACACAGAAAATGGCGATGAAGAGAATGCTCAGAATGATCAGCACGATAAAGCCGCGGAATTGCAGCAGCTTTGCCAGAAACTGAAGTACGGGCATGGGCTTGCTCAGGAAAAACGAGATGAGCTGCTGGCCGAACATATGAAGCGCCAGTGTGAGAAGCAGTGCGCCGAGCAGGAACACGGTGTAGACCATGCTGACCAGCCGCATCAGAAAAAAGCTGCGGCTTTCGCGCACGCCGCAGATGGCATTCAATCCAACCTGGATGCAGTAGACGCCGCGCGAGGATGACCAAACCGCCACCAGTGCGGAAATGGAGGCCAGCGTGACCGTACCGGAGCTGCTCAGGTCGCGGATGACATATTCCAGAAGCGGCTCCAAAATACTGGGGATGACGCCGTGCAGCGCCTCCATCAGGTCAGAGGCAGTGAAGCCGGTGTAGGGCAGCAGCGTCAGAATCAGGATGACTGCCGGAAAGATGGACAGAATGATATAGAAGGAGGCGTTTGCTGCGTAAAGGGATACATGATAGGATGCGATCCGCTGAGAAAACCGAATGATTTTCCGGTAAAGCGAACGACAGCGATTTCGAAATCCCATAGAACGGCCTCCAAGTTGAAATTTGACAAATCTATGGCTTGATGATATACTTTATACATCAAAAAGTCAACTGGTGGAATGTGAATTTATCATATGTACCCGTTGGCGGATTCATTCCGGAAAGGACAGTATGGACGAACGATACACCAGCGCAATGGCGCACTTTTGTACGAAAACAACGGTATTTGATGCAATGCAGACCATCCGTGACGCGGGCTTTGACGGACTGGATTTTCCGATCAGCGTCTACAGCCGCCCGTTGGATTCGCCTCTGCGGAAGGACGACTGGCGGCAGTGGGTGCAGTCTGTGCGGGATTTTTCCTACGAAATCGGCCTGCCGGTTTTGCAGGCGCACGCTTCGTGGGAGCAGACGGTCGCGGCGGATTTCCATTATGAATCCCCTTATGAGATCTACACGCGGACGATGGAGGCCTGCCATATGCTCGGCTGCCGGAAGCTGATCTTCCATCCGGTTCTGTATCTTTTCCGCACGCCGGACCGCGCGGTACACGAGCGGCTGCACGAGTGGAACGAGTGCTGGTTCCGGGAGCTTCTGCCGCTGGCGGAGCGGTTTGATATTGTCATACAGATCGAAAACACCTTTGACTATCGCCATGTGCAGCTGCCGGGCGACCCCGCGATGCCCTATACCCGCGCAGAGGACATTTTGGAGTTGGTGCGCCGGCTGGACAGCGACCGCGTGCGCATCTGCCTTGACACGGGCCACGCGAACATCGAAAAGCAGGACGTGCCGGAGATGATCCGGAAGTACGGGAAGCTTCTCGGGACACTGCATCTGAATGATAATTACGGCTTGATCTCTCCCATTTTTGAAGATCTGCATCTTTTCCCCGGCTACGGCAGGCTGGACTGGGAGGCAATTTTTGCGGCCCTGCATGAGATAAATTACGACGGCACGATCAACATGGAACCGGTGGCGGAGCTTGACCGCCTGCCGCGGGAGCTGCGCGTTTTGCAGCTTTCCACGGCGCGGAAGATCGTACAATACTATCATCACGGAGGCGCTGATGCATGAAGGGAATTATCCTTGCCGGCGGAAAGGGAAGCCGTCTGTACCCGATGACCAAGGCCGTATCCAAGCCCCTGATCCCGATCTATGACAAGCCGATGGTCTACTACCCGCTATCCGTGCTGCTGATGGCGGGCATCCGTGAGATCATCGTCATCACCGCGCCGGCCGATCTTTCCGCCTATCAGCGCCTGCTGGACGACGGCGCGCAATTCGGCATCCGCATCCGTTACGGTGTGCAGAAGGTCGCGCGCGGCATCGCGGATGCCTTTCTGATCGCGGAGGATTTTATTGCGGGCGACCGCTCCTGCCTTGTGCTGGGCGACAACTTGTTCTATGGCGCGAATTTCCAGAATCTTCTTTCTGCGGCGACTGCACGGGAGAGCGGCGCGACGGTGTTCGGCTATCCCGTGAAGAACCCGGAGGCCTACGGCGTGGTTTCCTTCGACCGGAACCGCAATGTGCTTTCCATCGAAGAAAAGCCGCGGCATCCCAAATCGCGCTACGCCGTGCCGGGGCTGTATTTTTACGACGAAAACGCGGTGGAGATGGCAAAGACGCTGAAGCCCTCCGCCCGTGGAGAGTTGGAGATCACGGCACTGAACGAACTGTACTTAAAGGAAGGCAGGCTCCATGTGGAGCTCATGGAGCGCGGCATTGCGTGGCTGGACACCGGAACGCCCGAGGGAATGCTGAACGCCGCACAGTATGTGGAGGCGGTGCAGACCAGGCAGGGACTCTATATTGCCTGCCCGGAGGAAATCGCATGGCAGCAAGGCTTTATTTCGGATGAGCAGCTCCACGCGACCGGTGAAGAACTGAAAATGACCGAATACGGCCAATACCTGCTGCATTTGAAACAGATGAATGAGGAAGAAGAATGATAGAAAAACTGGAACGTATCCTCCCGACAGTACAGAAGCCGGCGAGATATGTTGGCGGGGAATACAATCAGATCGTGAAGGACCGCGCGCAGGTTGACCTGCGCGTCGCGTTCTGTTTCCCGGATACGTATGAGATCGGCATGTCCAATCTCGGAATGCGGATTCTTTATGCGGTGACGAATCGCATGGATGGCGTGTGGTGCGAGCGGGTGTTTGCACCGTGGGGCGATATGGAAGAAGCGATGCGCAAGAATGACATTCCCCTGTATGCGCTGGAAAGCGGCGACGCGCTGGCGGAATTCGACGTGATCGCCTTCACCGTCGGCTACGAAATGAGCTATACGAACATCCTGAATATGCTCCGGCAGGCAGAGCTGCCGCTGCACGCAGCCGACCGGACGGAGCTGAAGCATCTGGTGATCGCGGGCGGTGCCTGCGTGTATAACCCGGAGCCGCTGGCTGACTTTATCGATCTGTTCATTCTGGGCGAGGGCGAGGAGGTCAACTGCGAGGTGCTGGAGCTTTATCGCCGGGCCAAGCGCGAGGGCTGGAGCAAGCAGGCGTTTCTTCTCGCCGCAATGAGAATAGAGGGTGTCTACGTGCCGTCCTTCTATCGGCACAGCTACGGCCCGGACGGAAGGCTTCAAGAGATCACGCCGCTGCACGGCGCGCCGGAGCGGGTGACCAAGCGCATCATTCAGCATCTGGACGACGCGCTCTATCCGACGGATATGGTCGTTCCGAACACTGAGATCATCCACGACCGAGCCAATCTGGAGGTCATGCGCGGCTGCATCCGTGGCTGCCGCTTCTGTCAGGCGGGCTTCTGCTACCGGCCGGTGCGGCCGCGCTCGCCGGAGGTCCTGTTTCAGCAGGCGATCGCGCTGCTGGAAAATTCCGGCAGCAGCGAGATCACGCTCTCCAGCCTGTCTACCTCGGATTACCGCTGCCTGCCGGAGCTGGCGGACAAGCTGCTGGACTACTGCACGCAGCGCAAGATCAGCCTGGCGCTGCCGAGCCTGCGGGCGGACAACTTCTCCCGCGAGCTGATGCTCAAGCTGCGGCAGGTGCGCAAAAGCGGACTGACCTTCGCGCCGGAGGCCGGAACACAGCGCCTGCGCGACGCGATCAACAAGAACGTGACGGAGGAAGAGATCCTCACCACATGTGCGACGGCCTTTGAGGGCGGCTGGAACAATGTCAAGCTCTATTTTATGCTGGGCCTGCCGACGGAAACGGATGAGGACGTGCTCGGCATCGCGGAGCTGGTCTATAAAATATTGAAAACATGGCGCGAAAATGCGACAAATAAGAAGCGCGGCGTGCGCATCCATGTGGCGACGGCCTACTTTGTGCCCAAGCCCTTTACGCCCTTTCAGTGGGAAAAGCAGATCACGCCGGAGGAGTACATCCGCCGCCAGCGGCTGCTCAAGGAATCCATGCCGTCAAAGAGCGTGGAGTACAACTGGCATGACGCGCCGCTGAGCCGTCTGGAGGCCGTGCTGGCGCGCGGCGACCGCCGCCTCGGTCCGGTTCTGGAGGAAGCCGTCCGGACGGGTGCGCGCCTCGACGGCTGGGACGAATATTTTGACTATGAAAATTGGCTCAGAGCCTTTGCCGCCTGCGGAATCGACCCGGACGATTATACGACGCGCGGCTTCGGACTGGACGAGCTCCTGCCGTGGCAGACGCTCTCCGACGGCGTGAGCACGGAATTTCTGAAACGCGAGCGGGAAAAGGCCTACCGCTCTGAAACGACGGCCGACTGCCGCACGAGCTGCGCCGGCTGCGGAGCAAACCGCCTTTTGAAGGGAGGACGCTGCGATGCATAGAGTCCTCTTTGAAAAGACCGGAACGGCGATCTGGATGTCGCATCTCGACCTGATGCGGCTGATGCAGCGGGCCTTCCGCCGTGCGGGCGTGCTGCTGCACCATTCGCAGGGCTACACACCCCATGCCTATGTCTCCATGCTGCTGCCGCTGAGCGTCGGCATGGAAAGCCACTGCGAGATCATGGAATATGAGATCGACACCGAGGAGGCGATCACCCCGGAGATGCTCAATCAGGTGCTGCCCGCGGGTGTGCACGTCCTTGCGGTCTACGAGAGCAGCCGGAAGGGAAAAGAGCTTGTCTGGATGCGGGTGCGCCTGACGATGGAATATGACCGCGGCGTGCCTTCGGGTGCGGCGGAGCGGATCACGGCGCTTCTCACCGGACCGACGCTTGTGGTGGAAAAGCGCACCAAGCGCGGCATGGAGGAAACGGATGTGCGGCCGCTGCTGCACGATTGCCGGATCGAAACGCAGGCGGAAAGGCTCGTGATGACCGCCGTGGTCAGCGCGCAGAATCCGCCGCTCAACCCCATGCTGCTGGCCGCGGCGATCGAGCGCTATCTGCCGGAGCTTGCGCCGGATTTTGTCAAGTGCTGCCGCCTTGCAATGCTGGATACGGCGGAGGAGGACTTCCGCTGAGTGTTTTTCGCGGAAATCCGGAAAGACGGTTGACCATAATCCCTGCGCGTGGTATCATATGGATAGACTTTTTTCGATCGAGGGTTTTGGAATGACTGAGATTGTTGATATGACCAACGCGGCGGAGCTGGATGCCTTTGTCGAGCGCCATCCCCGCTGCCATTTTATGCAGACCTCTCTCTATGGCCGCTTCCGCACAGACCGCACGTGGACGGGCATCATCTGCCGCGACCGCAATCGTAATATCCGCGGGACGATGGCGCTGCTGCGCCACACGACGCATCATTTTAACCTCTCCTTCTTCTATGCGCCGCGCGGGCCGATCTTTGACGACGGTGATTTGGCGACGTTCCGGGAGCTGATCGAGGCGGCGCGGCAGCTTGCAAAGCAGTGCGGCGCCTATATGCTGCGCGTGGATCCTGCGATCGAGGAAACGGATGCGGCATTTTTGCAGTGCGCACAGGAGCTGGGTTTCCGCCGCAAGGATGCGGTGGACTATTCCATGAGTCAGCCGCGGATGTGCTATATCTCCGACCTTGCAGGACTGGACACGGAGTCCTTGCTGATGCACTACAGCCGCATGAAGCGCTATGACGTGCGCCGTGCGATGCGCAATGGCGTGACCGTGCGCATGGGCAGCGTGGAGGACGTGCCGGTATTCAATCGGATGATGGAAGCAACGGCGGAGAAAAAGGGCTTCACTCCGCGCTCTGCCGAGTATTTCAGCCGTTTTCTCACGAATCTCGGCGAGGGCGCGCAGATGTATCTTGCCGAAAAGGACGGGAAGGTCATCGCGGGTGCGATCACGATGGAATACGGCAACTGCATGTGGCATATGTTCGGCTGTTCCGACCGCGAGTACCATGCCGACTGCCCCAACGAGCTGCTGCAATACGCGATGCAGTGCCACGCGATCCAGAACGGCCGCCGCTGGTTTGACTTTTACGGCGTCGAGGGTTATCCGGTAGAGGAAAACCCAAAGTATGGCCTGCACAAGTACAAGCAGGGCTTCGGTGCGCAGTTCCACGCCTACGCGGGCGAGTTTGATCTGCCCATCCGTCCGCTGGTCGAACGCATCATGCGGCTGCGTCAGAGCTGAGTGAGCAAAGGAAGGAAATCTCATGATAGAATTTGTCGATATTGATCATGCGCAGGAGCTGGATGCCTTCGTCACCGCGCATGAGTGGAGCCATTTTATGCAGACCTCCCTGTGGGGACGGGTGAAGAGCGACTGGGGCTGGCACGGCATCCTCTGCCGGAGCGAGGACGGAAAGATTCGCGGCACGATGGCAATTTTGCAGCACAATATCCACTACACCAATACCTGCCTGCTGTACGCGCCGCGCGGCCCAATCTTTGACCACACGGATTTTGCGACCTTTGAAGAGCTGATCGCCGGAGCACGCGAGCTTGCCAAACGCCAGAAGGCCTATGCCATCCGCATTGACCCGATGTTTGAAGAGGGCAGCCGGGGCTTTATGGAGGAAACGGAAAAGCTGGGCTTTACCTGCAACGCCGCTTCGGATTATTCGCTGTTCCAGCCGCGCATGACCTATGTCATCGACCTGACGGGCCTGACGGCGGACAGCCTGCTTGCAAGCTACACGCGCATGAAACGCTATGACGTGCGCCGCGCGATCCGCAGCGGCGTGACGGTGCGCATGGGCGGCGTGGAGGACATCCCGGAATTCTGCCGGATGATGGCGTCCACGGCCGAGCGCAGGGGCTTTGCCGCACGCAGCAAGGACTATTTCACCGCATTTCTGACGCGGCTCGGCGAAGGCGCGCGGATGTATCTTGCGGAAAAGGATGGCAAGATCATTGCCGGGACGATCACGATGGAGCTGGGCAACCGGATGTGGCATATGTACGGCTGCTCCGATCGCAGCTATCACGCCGATTGCCCCAACGAGCTGCTGCAATATACCATGCAGTGCCATGCGATTGAGCAGGGACTGCGGTGGTACGATTTCCGCGGCGTGAACGGCTATCCCGTGGAGGATAATCCGCAGATCGGTCTGCACCGCTATAAGCAGGGCTTCGGCGCGCAGTTCCACGCCTATGTCGGTCAGCTGGATCTTCTGACGCGGCCGGTCATGGGCCGTCTGGTCAATCTGATGATGCGGATGAAGCAGTAATAATAGGGCAAACAAAATGCCGTCCCCGGTTTCGCCGGAGACGGCATTATAAGTTTATCTGCGGCGGCGCTTTTCGCGCGGGGGACGCTGATCATGCTTTGCGACCTGACGATCGAAGATCAACAGGAAGAAGCGCATCAGCGTCGGCGCGGTGAGAAGCAGGACAACCATGATCAGGCCGGACTGGTAATTGATCGCCGGAATTTCAAAGAATCCCGGAATAAGCAGCAGACAGAACAGCATCGCAGCGGACATGGCCGCAAAGACGATCAGCCGCAGCTTGGTAAAGGGCTTGGACACGTGGTACAGCGTGATCAGACCGACCGCGGCCAGTAGCCAAACCGCAATGGTATTCAGGTGCGTATCCGGCAGATTGAAGGTGGAGGTCAGCATCCCGGCCAGAATGACCAGAATGATGTTCGTCAGGCCACCCGGCATGGCACGGCGGATGACGTTGCGCATGAACTTGCCCTCAACTCTTGCGTAGTTCGGCTCCAGTGCGAGGAAGAAGGACGGCACGCCGATCGTCAGACTGCTGATGAGGGAAAGCTGGATGGCTTGCAGGGGATAGGGCATATTCACGAACATCAGCAGAATGGTCAGGACAAAGGAGAAGATGTTCTTCACAAGGAAGAGCGCCGCGGCGCGCTGGATGTTGTTGATGACCCGGCGGCCCTCCGCGACGATATGCGGCATGGCGCCAAACTGCGAATTGAGCAGCACGATCTGCGCGACCTGCGAGGCGGCCTGACTGCCGGAGGCCATTGCGATGCCGCAGTCGGCATCCTTGAGCGCAAGGACGTCGTTCACGCCGTCGCCCGTCATGGCAACGGTATGGCCCTGTGCCTGAAATGCGCGCACGAGCATCCGTTTCTGCTCCGGCGTGACGCGGCCGAACACGGTGTATTTCCGCACGGCTTCGGCAAAATCACGTTCCGTGCGCAGACAGGTGGCGTCGATGTAGCGGTCGGCGTGCTCAATGCCGGCGCGGGTCGCGATCTCGGAGACCGTAATGGGGTTATCACCGGAGATAACGCGGATGGAAACGCCCTGCTCCGCAAAATAGCGGAAGGTGGCCTGCGCATCCGGGCGCAGCAGGTTGGAGAGGTAGATCAACGCGATGGGCGTGACAAGAGCACTGTCCAACTGGGTATCAAGCGTGGTTTCATAGGAGGCCAGCAGCAGCACGCGGCAGCCGCGCGCAGACCACGGCTCCGTGTTGTCGCGGATGGAGTCATAGCGGCTGCCCATGACAAACTCCGGCGCGCCGATGATATAGCGCCCGTGCTCGCCGAAGTCGGCGGCGGACCACTTGGTCGAGGAGGAGAAGGGGATCCGCTTGACCGCGTGCCAGCTGGACTGTTCGCCGAACTGGAGCGCCATGGCCTTCGCGGTTTCATTGTCCGGCTCCTCGCCATAATAAAACGCGGCGAGGATCTTCTCTATGTCGTCATAGGTGAAGCGCTCGGAGGCGAGCGGGAAGATGTCCGTGACCTCCATGGCCGGCTCCGTGATGGTGCCGGTCTTGTCCACGCAGAGAACGTCCACATGGGCGAGAGTCTCAATGCAGTTCATGTCCTGCACCAGCACGCGACTGCGCGCCAGCTTCAAGCAGCTGACTGCGATGGCAACGCTGGTCAGAAGGTACAGCCCCTCCGGGATCATGCCGATCAGCGCGGCGACGGTGGATTCTACGGATTCGCGCAGGGGAAGCCCCTGAAATACATTGAGGTAGTGCCGAAGGAAGAGCATGATGCCCAGTGGAATGAGCGCAATACCGACGACGGTAATCAGGCGCGTCAGGGATTTCATCATCTCTGACTGCGTGGAGCGCACGTCGCGGCGGGCTTCCGCCGCCAGTTTTGCTGCATAGCTCTCTGCGCCGACGTGGGTGAGCTGGGCGCGGCAGCGCCCGGAGATGACAAAGCTGCCGGATTTGAGCGCGTCGCCCGGATTTTTGATGATGGCGTCGGCTTCACCGGTCAGTAAGGACTCATTGGCCTGCATCTGCCCGTCGCGCACGACGGCGTCGGCACAGATCTGGTCGCCTGCGGCAAATTCTACGATGTCGTCGCGCACGAGCTGGTCCGTCCGCACGCTCACGCGCTGGCCTGAGCGGATGACCTTCTGCTGCCCGGCGGCGACCAGCGTGAGCTTGTCCACCGCGCGCTTGGCGCGCGTTTCCTGAAAGATGCCGACGACGGTATTTGCCGCCGCGACGATCAGGAACATCAGGTTTTTGAAGGAGCCGACGACGATCAGCGCCGCGGCCAGCACCAGAAAGATCAGATTAAAAAAGGTGAATACGTTTTCCTTGACGATCTGGCGCTCGGTTTTTGTGTTTGTGGGAGGCTGCTTGTTGCTCAGACCATTCATCTGGCGGAGCTTGACCTCCTGCGGCGACAGGCCCTCATTAAAATCGGCGTTCAGCACCGGTATGGGGCGGTGGACTCTGGGCGGGAGCTTTTTCTCTTTCGGCTTCATAGGCAGGACTCCTGTATCCCGAATTCTTCTTTTGCATTATATCACAAAAGTTCCGGGAATAACACCAATATGACAAAAAATTCATATTCCGGACATACTCGCATGAAAACGGGGGAAGAATCAGAAATAAATTCAAAAAAGACTTGATTTACGGTAAATTCTATGCTAAGATAACCAAGTCTGCAAATGGGTGGTCCTCTGCACGGCGCGGTCATCGCCGGTACGAACGCCTAATAAACAAGGAGGACAAAACTATGGATCTGATGAAGGCTTTGACCAGCCAGTACATGAAGGAAGAGCTGCCGCAGATGAACGTCGGCGACACCGTTCGTGTTCATGTCAAAATCAAGGAAGGTACTCGCGAGAGAGTGCAGGTTTTCGAAGGCACCATCATTGCCCGCAAGCATGGCGGCATTGAGGAGTCCATCACCGTCCGCCGTCTGAGCTACGGCGTCGGCTGCGAAAAGGTGTTCCCGGTTCACTCCCCGAACATCGTCAAGGTAGAAACCGTTCGCCGCGGCAAGGTTCGCCGTGCGAAGCTCTACTATCTGCGCAACCGTCTTGGCAAGGCTGCAAAGGTCAAGGAAAGAGTCTAAATTCAAAAGCAAAGCCTCCGGCATCCGCCGGGGGCTTTCTTTTTTTAGAAAAGTTGATTGTTAAAATAAATTCAGAGAAATTTGTGGAATTTGCCCATGACGATTCTTTGAAAATTCTGGTATAATACAAATAACGGAATCGGAAGGAGGCGAATTCGGTGCTGCGGGATGGTGAAATGGTGATTTATGGCACAGAGGGTGTTTGCAGGATCGCCGGAACGGAGAGCATGAAGGTCGGCGGGACGAGAGCGGAGTATTATGTTCTCAAACCTGTCTATCGGGAAAATGCCACGGTTTTCGTTCCAAAGGAAAATGAGCGGCTCGTTGCAAAAATGCGGAGAGTGCTGTCCGCGGAGGAGATCGACCGATTGCTTGGTGCGGCAGCACAGGAGGAAGTTGCGTGGGTCGAAGATCCGAATGAGCGGAAGGAAGCCTATGCAGAGATTCTGAAAAGCGGCGACCGCTGCCGCATTGTGCGGATGATCCATGCGCTGCACCTGCGGCGGCAGGAGCTGCGCAGCGCCGGGAAACAGCTCCGCAGCGGCGACGATCAGCTTCTGCGCGACGCGGAACGCCTGCTGCACGATGAATTTGCGCTGGTGCTGCACATTCCGCAGCAGGAGGTGCCGGAGTACATCCGCAGGAAGATCATGGCCGGCGCGTGATTCGATATAATAATAGAGTTTTTCAAAAACCGACTGAGAGCTCTCAGTCGGTTTTGTGTTTCAGACGCATTTATCGGTTTCGTTCAGGGCGATCGGTCAGTCCGAGCAGATAATCTACAGAAACGCGATAAAACTCCGAAAGACGGATAAGAATCTCGGTAGGTATGTCACGTTGACCTAATTCGTAATTGCTATAGACCTGCTGCAAATGCTCATGTACGGTAGAGAAGCACAAAGCAAAACAAGGATAGCCAGCCCTGCC